>JABMNW010000142.1 GCA_013204455.1 Acidimicrobiaceae bacterium | reverse complement strand
TTGCCACCGCGTTGCAATACGAATGCACCGGCCTGTGATGCGACGCCATCGGCAGCAGCGACCATTCCGAATCGGCTGTATGTACCTTCGAGACTAGTCACGACACTTGCACGCTAGTCACGACACTTGCACGCTAGTCAGAGTTTTGCCAACGTACGGTAGTCTCGGTTACATGCAAGATCCCGAAGTGTGGCGTTGGATTTGGCTCGGTGCGACTGGTTTGTTTGCGGTTGGTGAAATTATTATCGCTGGCTCATTTTTCCTGTTGCCGTTTGCCGCTGGAGCCTTAGTTGCATGCATAGTTGCCTTTGCCGGTGGTGGAGTGTCGCTGCAGTGGGTTGTGTTTCTCGTGGTGTCTGCCATCTCTTCTGCGGGCCTGATCCCGCTGCGTCGTCGTCTTGACCGCGCCGAGCCTCCAATCGGCGTAGGTTCTCGTCGACTGATCGGCCAACAAGCGGTCGTAATCGTGGAGGTACCGGCCGGTCCTAGTGCGACTGGCGAGGTGCGACTGGGTCGCGAAATGTGGCGAGCCGAAAGCGCCGAACAGACAGCAATCGTCGTTGACACAATTGTTCGAGTGCTCGATGTACGTGGCACCAGTGTCATCGTGCAAACAGTTTCTCCGAAGTCCCCAACCCCAGGAGGTATCCCATGATAGTCCCCATTGCAGTTTCGATTTTTGTATTTGTGCTCCTCTTCTTTTATGTTGCCTCGAGTGTTCGCATCGTGCGTCCATCTCAGCGTGGCGTCGTGGAACGCCTCGGTAAATATCACGTAACTGCCGATCCAGGGTTGCGGCTGATCATTCCGTTTGTTGACAAGATGCGTGTAGTAGACATGCGCGAGCAAGTGGTAGATGTGCCACCTCAGGAAGTGATCACATCCGACAACGTTGTGGTGAGTGTCGACGCTGTGGTCTACTACGAACCCGTCGATCCGCAGCGTCTGCTGTACAACGTTGCTAACTTTATTCTTGCGGTCACCAAGTTGGCCCAGACCAACTTGCGTAACTTGGTCGGCGAATTACAACTCGATCAGGCACTCACCAGTCGAGACTCGATCAATACCAGTCTTCGCGCAATTCTTGATGATGCAACCGACAGTTGGGGTGTGCGGGTGAAGCGCGTCGAACTTCAACGCATTGATCCACCTGGCGACGTGATGGCGGCGATGCACGAACAAATGAAGGCAGAACGTACTCGCCGTGCGACGGTAACTCAGGCCGATGGAGTCCGCGAGGCGTTGATCATGCGGGCCGAGGGCGAGCGTCAAGCAGTGATCCTCGGTGCCGAAGCGGTCCGCCAGCGTCAGATTCTTGAAGCAGAGGGCCAAGCCATGGCAGTTCGTGAGTTGGCCGAGGCCGAACGGTTCAGGCAGCAAACTATTGCCCTTGGTGAGGCTGAAGCGATCCGCGCTGTTTATCAAGCAATCCACGACGGCAACCCGACCCCCGATGTGCTGGCAATAAAATATCTTGAGGCGTTGGCGAAAATTGCAGATGGACAGGCGACAAAGATATTTTTACCGGCTGACACGTCTGCGACGATGGGCTCACTTGCAGGTATCGCAGAGTTGTTCCGCGATGGAGGACCCAAGACTGGTACGTCTCCACTTTCGCCGTAACACTCTCGACGGCTTTCTCAATGGCGGACACGTCACCGCAGTGTCGTGATCTCGGTCTGTGCGGTAGTAAGTCTTGCTTGGACGATGGAGATGAGGTTGTCTGGAACATTTGCGATCTCGTCCGCCGCGGAGTCGATTGCGTCTGGTAATCGCTCGAGAAGGTTTGTGATGAGCAACATCGATTTGGATCGGCGCATTCCCCAATGTGAAGCTTCGTTTGCAATGTCTTGCATCGTCACGTCATTGATATCTGTCTTGTTTGAAATGTGCAGGCCGAGTTCCGTTTCGATGTTCGGTGTTCCGTCGGTTCCTGAGTAGTAGGTGGTACACATGGCGTCATAGAGAGGGGCAAGTCGAACCATACTGTCAGGTTGGTGGAGGAATGAGATGTTCTTGCCGTGGTAATCGGCGTTACCAATGATGACGTTGAACGTTAGTTGTGTAAGCAGATTCGCCATTGCGTCTGGTTCACCCCACTGATTGAGAAGTTCGCTGATCGCTACAAGCGAGAGCGACGGGGAATGTCGTTGATACTTTCGGTCTGGTGGGGCAGTCAGAATCGACAGCGCTTGGCACGCATCTTCCTGATGGATTCGCATCGTCGCTCCGTGCGGTGTTATTTGACGATCGAATCTGCGCGATACCAGAACTGCTACGGCGCCGAATTGTTCAAGCGTGGTGTTCGCAGAAGTGACTTGGGCATAATTTGCGGTAGCCATGCAGAACGCTTCGTTCTGCACCGTGCGTGGAAGTATCCGACTGGCGGGCTTCAAAATATGTGTCGAGATGACGCCACTAGTCGGCAGACTCCACCGTCCGTCTGACGTTTTGGCGAGCAGCAGTTTTGGTTGCATTCCGGCCAGAGACACTCTTATTTTGTTGCCGTCGAAACCGAGCGGGTGGATTGGCAGGGCTGCGAGGAGTTTTTCGATTTCCGTGTCATGCAGTGCTTCGCGACCGGCCGCGGAAACTTTCGCTGGAGCGGGTTCGGTGACGGTTTGAATCGCGAGAGCCCCTGCACAGTCCTTTCCGAGCGCTTGCAGTAGGCCAATGTCGTTTGAGGAGTCGAGCCCGAGGTCGTAGGCGATTATCGTGCGTGCTTCACCTTCGGGGAGAAGGCCGTGGAAAAAAGGTCTGGCTGTTTTGTTGCCATAGCGCTGCGATGCAACTGGCATTGACATGGACACGAGTGGTATACCGAGGGGCTTGGCAATGTCCGTGTAGACCATCGACATTCCGTATCGATCTTCTGTGATGGTCGCGACCTGCTCACCAGCGAGCCACACATTTAGTTTCGCCACTGTGTTGACCGTTTCGGTCGGATGGTGATCTCTAAGTCGAGCGCGTTGAGCGTGCGCATGAGACTCTTGAGCGCTTCGGTTGTCACGCCTGCCTCGATCGAAGACAGGTAACTGCGGTGGAGGTTGGCGCGTTCAGCAAGTTCGGCTTGGGTCAGGCCGCGGCGGTGACGGAATTCGCGGATGGCTGGTCCGAACGATCCAGAACCCCGGACGATATAGGTAATGTCATGATTTGTAGGCATACAGCAAGTATAGCCTATTGTCTGGATTTCATGACTCTAAACAGTTGTATTTTTGCGAGGTTCCCACTACTATTTACTCGCATGAAAATACAGATTGTCAGGACCACTGCTGGAGTTATGCGTGACCAAGTTGTCATGGGTCGTTCGGAAATCTTTCTGCGAAGGAAAGATTTCATGGGCTCAGATCGGGCTGTCGAATCGGCTTTAAGCCGACTCACAAAGGCAGGAGAACTCGTTCGAGTCCGTCGTGGTCTCTACTTCCGAGGGAAGACAACGCGATTCGGGATGACTCGGCCGTCGATGTTGGATACGGCGATAGCCGTGGCTGGTCCCGGTTCGGGGCCTTCAGGGATCGCGGCCGCACACATGCTTGGCTTGACGACTCAAGTGCCCAGTACGACTGAAGTTGCAGTGCCTGGCAACGCCCCAGAATCGCTTCGGGGCGTCCGATTCCGGTCGCGGTCATATTCCCGACGAGAACTTAAACTGCGCCCGCTCGAGGTTGCGGTACTTGAAATGCTTCGCGACCCTACCGCCGCTGAGGTTGCTTGGCCGGACGTCAAGCAACGCATCGTTGAACTCATCGCTTCGAAGCAGGTGCGCTCACAATTTCTCGCCGCTCAAGTCACTGCCGAACGACACCCAGATGCCCGTCACCGGTGGGCGAGCCTGACGGCCGCTGTGTGAGTTACCGTCTCGTCGAAAACCCTGACGAAGTCTCCGTTCTCGCCGACGAAGTTTCCGAGAGTACAGGGATACCAAAGACACACATCGAGAAAGATTTCTGGGTCACAGAGGTTCTTCGTGGCGTTGTGGGAGCGGCACATACCATCAATGCGACGGTCATTTTCAAGGGAGGAACCAGTCTGTCGAAGGCGTACAAGATCATCGAAAGATTTTCCGAGGATATCGACATGCTCCTCATTCTCCCCGAAGGGACGAAAGGCAATGGGGACCGAATTCTGAAAAATCTCGTGCAAGGCGCAGTCGACGCGACAGCAATCGGAGCCGAAATAGTCAGCGGAGCGACCACTAAGGGTGAAAAGCGCGGTGCCCGTTTCCATTATCGGACCACTAACGGTCGACATGATGGTTTGAAAGAAGGTGTATTGCTGGAAATTGGCACTCGTGGTGGCGTAATGCCAACCACCACACATCAGATCGTCTCACTCATCGCAGAGCACGCCGGCAACAAGATCGCTGATGCCATAGAACTGTCACCTGTGGATGTTCTGGTACAGCATCCGTCACGCACACTCGTTGAGAAACTCGTGCTACTCCACACGGCTCACTATGCCAATGACCTGTCGGTTGCAATTAAAGCGGCACGGCATTACTACGACATACATAAACTTCTTAGTCGACTAGACGTACTCAAAGGAGTTAGTGAAGTTGGCATCACGATCCTTGCGCGCGATGTTTGCACCTACTCAACATCTTCGAATCAGCCTGCAAAACCGCGCCCACCGGAAGGGTTCGCCTCGAGTCCTGCATTTATAAATGGGCAGCACATGGCTGCGGTGCGAACCGAATACGACACACGCGTGCTCGGACAGTTGCTTTGGCCAAACGCTGAACGACCAAGTTTGGACGAATGCATCGAAACGGTCCAACGGAATCGTGATCATCTCTGACCTGACAGGTAGGCACTTTCCACATTCATATAACCAAAATTTTGGTACTATCATGCTGATGTCGCTATGCGAACAGCCTGCATAGCTTTTTAAGCGAGTCATCTTGCATTTTTTCGTTTGCCGACGAAAATTAGTCCGCAAGTCAATGCGCCCAGGATATGGGAGACGGAAAATCATGCAAAGTCTGGAATCTCAAGAGTTTGTCGCGAGTAACTGACGAATGCGAATCTACGACTTCGTCAATGAAGGACTAGGTCACTCCTCGTATCTCATCGACGTCGGTGACGGAACAACGGCGATGGTCGACCCACCCCGATTCCCAGATGCCCAAGAGATGCTTGCCGCGCGACTAAAGTTGCAGATCGCCTGGACATTCGATACCCACTCCCACGCCGATTATGTGACAGGAAGCCCGGGGCTCGCGGCGCGTGTCGGTGCCACATTTGTCGCCCCAGCCGCTTCTTTCCTCGGGACATCTCATCGTGCACTTGTCGACGGTGAATCCATCCAACTAAGTGACGACTTGAGCATGGTGGCGCTAGCCACCCCAGGCCACACTCCAGATCACCATGCCTACATCCTCAAACAATCGGGTGGATCGGTTGCACTGTTCTCGGGCGGATCGCTAATGGTCGGGGCTGTCGGACGCACAGATTTGTGCGGTCCAGAACTTGCCGAGCCGCTGGCCCGCGATATGTTCCATTCGCTCCGTCGCTTCGACGACCTACCCGACGACCTGATCGTCTACCCGACTCATGGGGCTGGATCGTTCTGCTCTGCTCCAGGATCGTCAGAGCGCACCACCACCCTTGGACATGAACGCGGCGCAAACCCGCTGTTTACGATCACTAACGAGGATCAGTTCGTCGAGCAGTTGCTCGCTGGGTTCGGCACCTTCCCCATCTACTTCGCCCGCCTCCCAGAACTCAATCGGCTCGGTCCGAACCACTACATCACCCTTCCCCATCTGGCGCAACTCGATCCCGATCAGGTCGAAAGTCATATTGCCGCTGGCGGTGCGGTGGTCGATGCCCGACCGGCCGCGGCGTTTGCCGCAGGCCATTTGGCCGGCTCGATGTCAATTACGTTGCGGCCAGTATTCGCCAGTTGGCTCGGCTGGCTGATCAAGCCGGACCAGCCAATCGTGTTCGTCCTTGACGAGCACCAGGACCGGGCCGAATTGGTGCGTCAATGCCTCGATGTTGGTCACGAACAGTTCGTCGGCGAACTCGCTCTTGGTATCGAGAGTTGGACCGCGTCAAGTCGACCCGTTAACAAAATCGAAATAGTAGATCCAGCCGGGATGGTCGGTCAGATAGTCGACGTCCGTCAAACCAACGAATACAAAGCCGGGCACGTGCCAGGCGCGTTGAACGTCGAGCTCGGCTTGATCCCTCGAGCCGAGCTACCCGTCGGAGCGCTAACCATTATGTGTGGCCACGGTGAACGCGCGATGACCGGCGCCAGCATCCTCGCCCGACTGGGGCGCGAAGATCTTGTCGTGCTCGACGGCGGACCTGACACATGGTCAACGGCGACACGAATCCCACTCGAGTCTGGGCGATGAGCGAACCGACCATTAACCCACCGTTGCGACTCGGTCTGCAGGCGAATCTGGCCCAGTTCTCTTTGTTGGTCGGCGTCAACGCGCTCGTGGGTGGGATGATCGGTCAAGAACGCACCGTGCTTCCGTTGCTCGCCAAAGAAGAGTTCGGTCTAACGGCGTTCACGGCGACTCTCACTTTTATCGTCGCCTTCGGCGTAGTCAAAGCGGCAACGAACTTCTTCGCCGGAACGCTTTCAGACCGATACGGTCGCAAACCCGTCCTGGTTGCCGGCTGGCTCGTCGGCCTACCGATCCCACTCCTTCTTATATGGGCACCGACATGGGGATGGGTCATTTTTGCCAATGTCTTACTCGGTATCAACCAAGGGCTCACCTGGTCGACAACAGTGATCATGAAGATCGACCTCGTTGGACCGGCCCGACGCGGCTTCGCCATGGGGTTGAACGAAGCAGCTGGCTATGGCGCGGTCGCGGTAACCGCACTCGCCACCGGCTATATCGCCGAGCGCGCTGGTCTTCGGCCCGAACCGTTCTTCCTCGGTATCGCCTTCGCTGGCCTTGGCCTTGGCCTCTCGGTTTTCTTTGTACGCGAAACCCTCGGTCACGCTCGCCACGAGGCAGCCATCCACGCCACGACTAGCGACACCCACCACCATGCCCTCTCGACGAAAGAAATCTTCACGCTCACGTCGTTTCGTGACAAGGCCCTGTCCTCGTGTTCACAAGCTGGGCTGATCAATAATCTCAACGATGGGCTCGCCTGGGGCCTGTTCCCGATTTTCTTTCTCGGCGCCGGCCTATCCATCGGCCGCATCGGAGTTCTCGCCGCGCTTTACCCCGCCGTATGGGGATTGGGACAGCTCTATACAGGTGGACTCTCCGACCGCATCGGCCGCAAACCGCTGATCGTCTGGGGGATGTTAGTCCAGGCAATCGCGATCGCATGGATTGGCGCCACATCTAGTTTCACCACATGGGCCGTCGGTGCGATTGTCCTCGGCGCCGGCACCGCGATGGTTTACCCAACTCTGCTCGCGGCGATCGGCGATGTCGCCCACCCGACTTGGCGGGCTCGGTCAGTCGGCGTCTACCGACTCTGGCGCGACGGTGGCTTCGCGATCGGCGCACTTCTTGCCGGCATCCTCGCCGACATGATCTCCATCCCCGCCGCCATTTACACGGTCGCTGCCCTCACTGCTTTGTCCGGAATGGTCGTTGCGTTTCGGATGTACGAAACCCACCCGACGTGACATCCCGAACACGACAGTTGTGGTACTAGGCATCATGTCAACCAAAATTAAACATCCAATTTTTGCCCGTATTTATCAACGCTTAAGTGCTTCGATGGAAGCCGCGGGCGTGGCCGAACACCGAAAGCGTTTGCTCACAGGACTCGTCGGTCGCGTGGTTGAAGTCGGTGCCGGCAACGGCCTTAATTTTTCGCATTATCCCGACACTGTCACCGAGGTGATTGCAATCGAACCCGAACCATATCTTCGTGCCCGAGCCGTTCTGGCAGCACAAAATGCGACCGTCGTCAAGATCTCAGTGATCGATGGCGACGCCGAGCACCTCCCCTTGGATGATGCGTCTGTTGACTGTGCGGTGGCCTCGCTTGTTTTGTGTTCTGTCCCTAACCAATCTGCCGCCCTAGCGGAGATACGACGGGTGCTCCGTCCAGGCGGCGAACTGCGCTTCTACGAACATGTCCGCGCCAGCAATATGTGGTTGTCGCGATTCCAACGTCTCGTAGATCCGATTTGGACCCGTTTCGCCGGAGGCTGTCGACTGACTCGCAACACACTCGAAGCGATCCAAGCAGCCGGCTTCGTCGTCGACGAGTGTGAACAGTTCCTTTTCCAACCACGCCTGGCGGCGAAAATCGCGGCACCACACATCCTTGGACGAGCACACAAATCGTAGTTTCTAGTTAGTTGGTATCCCACCCCATGTGGGGTAGACTCGCTCCATGAAAGAGATCCACAAACGTAGTGTGCTTAACCGATTGAAGACCGCTCGAGGACATCTTGACGCGGTGATTCGAATGACCGAAAATGACGCATATTGTCCGGAACTGATGAAGCAAATGTCCGCGGTGCAGGGCTCGTTAGAGCGCGCCAGTCGAATCGTCTTGCGCAATCATCTCGAGACATGTGTGGCGGCGGCAATGGTTGCAGGTCGTACCGACCAGATCGTTGACGAATTGATGGACGCGCTTCGCTTCGATCGTACCATTACCGCCCCCGGGCCAGAGTTGGCCATGACCGCCGAGAGTCTCTCATGAGCATGATTAAAACCAAGACTGCCGATGTTCCAACTGATCTAACCGAGATCGAGTTTAGTGTCGGAGGAATGACCTGTGGGTCGTGCGCCGCTCGAGTTGAGAAAGCACTTTCGCATCAGCCCGGTGTTGTCTCGGCTGGTGTCAATCTCGCCTCCGAAAAGGCCACCGTCGCCTTCGACCCAAACTTCGTGAATTCTGACGATCTCGTCGCCGCGGTCGTCAAGATCGGCTACGGTCTGACTCGCCTCGAATCTCACGAACAACCAACTGCGGACGCGAATCTCGCCGTGCAACGGATGTGGCTTAGTCACGTTCTCGTTGCTTGGCCGCTGGGGTTCATCGTCTTGGTTCTGTCGCTCGTGTTCATGCACGAACCGTGGGCTCGCTGGTGGGCATTGATTTTGACGGTGCCGGTGCAGTTTTGGGCCGGGTGGCCTTTCCTGCACGCGGCGGTAGTTCGCGCTCGCGCTCGTCAAGCCAACATGGACACCTTGATCTCGATCGGCACCATGGCCGCTTTCACTTTCTCCGTTTATCAGGTTGCGTTCGGACCATCACATTCAGATCACTACTTCGATAGCTCCGCGCTGATTATCGCCTTCCTACTTCTTGGTCGATACTTCGAGGCAAAAGTTAAGGGTCGAGCCTCAAGTGCCATCCACGCGCTGTTGAAACTCGGCGCAAAAGAAGCCCGTCTCGTGGTCGACGGAGTCGAGCAGATGGTCCCGGTTGATCAAATACATGTCGGTGATCTGGTGCGAGTTCGCCCCGGCGAGAAGCTTCCGATCGACGGTGTCGTCGTCGAAGGCGCGTCCTCCGTGGATGAGTCGATGCTCACGGGTGAGTCGGTTCCGGTTGACAAACAAGTCGGCGACAGGGTCGCTGGTGCAACGATAAATGTCCAGGGCATGCTTACAATTCGCGCCACTGCAGTCGGTGCCGACACGGCACTTTCACAAATCGTGCGTCTCGTCGAAGAAGCTCAGGGCACGAAAGCACCAGTCCAGGCGCTTGCCGATCGAATCTCAGGGATCTTCGTACCTGTCGTAGTACTGCTAGCTATGGCGACTTTCGTTGGCTGGTGGCTGATCGGCGGCGATGCGACCAAAGGTTTGATCACAGCCGTCGCGGTATTAATTATCGCCTGCCCGTGTGCGCTCGGCCTGGCGACCCCGACCGCGATAATGGTTGGAACCGGGCAAGGCGCGGCGATGGGAATTTTAATCAAGGGGGGCGAAGTGCTGGAGCGCTCCAAGCGCATCGACACCGTCGTGTTCGACAAGACAGGCACCTTGACTAAGGGGCTGATGACATTGACCGACGTCGTCGTACTCGATGGCGGCAACGCGATGGAGGTTGTCGCCCGCGCTGCGGCCGTTGAACAGAATTCGGAGCATCCTGTCGGTCGTGCTGTGGTTGACGGAGCACCAAACTACGGTGCCAGCGTGAGGCCGGTGACTGAGTTTTCTTCGTTGGCGGGACACGGCGTGCATGGCACGGTCGACGGCGTTGTAATTCATGTCGGACGTCGCAAACTAATGGCCGAAACTGGACTCGTGATCACTGACGATCTCACTACTGCCGCCGAACAACTCGAAGCACAAGGCAAGACTGCGATATTTGTGGGTTGGGATGGACATGTTCGCGGAGTACTAGCCGTAGCCGACACTCAAAGAGATGACGCACGAGGCTCCGTTCGTGAACTGCGTTCGATGGGTATCGAGGTTGTGATGATCACCGGCGACAACCGCCGCACTGGAGAAGCAATCGCCGCCCAAGTCGGAATTGACCGAGTCCTCGCCGAAGTTTTACCACAGGACAAGGTCGCCGAAGTACGCCGACTTCAAAGCGAAGGCCGAATCGTGGCAATGGTCGGCGACGGAGTCAACGATGCTCCTGCTCTCGTCCAGTCTGATCTTGGTATAGCGATCGGAACCGGCACCGATGTCGCAATCAAGTCAAGCGACATCACCCTGCTGTCTGGCAACCTCGACGGAGTGGCCACCGCGATCCGGTTGTCACGTCGCACCTTCCGCACGATTTTGCAGAACTTAGGCTGGGCCTTCGGATACAACATCGTGCTAATTCCTGTCGCCATCGCGGGACTACTCAATCCGATCTTGGCTGGTGCCGCGATGGGCTTGTCATCGGTATCGGTAGTCAGTAATAGCCTGCGACTGTACAGATTCCGATCTACTCGCCAACGAAACCTAGATAAGCAACAATCCCAATGAAGGTCTAGCCCAATGAAGGAGGATCAATCATGAAGTGCCTTAACCGCAATGTTCTTATCGGACTCGGCGTCTTCGCCCTGGCAATGTTCTTCGTTGCGCCCAGCGCTCGAGGTGCGCTGCCGCTGTTGCTAATCGCGGCTTGTCCGATATCGATGGTATTAATGATGTTCGGGATGTCGAAAATGAAATCACCAGGGATGAAATCATCTGGCGGTTCATGCACGACAAAAGAGATCAGTCCACAACAACAGATCGAACTCAAGAACGCCGAAATCGCACGGCTCGAAGCGATGCTACAGAACTCCAACAGTAAGCACACCGACCCGACATGAACTTGATTTGGCCATGCGTTTACATCTTGATCTCTGACTAAAACCGGCGAGGTGTTGCAGGGCTAATGTGGGGGAATGCCAGCGCCGCAGATGTATTCAGGAATAACCACTGATGATTCAATGAACTTGGCGATGTCGCCGCATGCGGTGCCGCTATACCAAGCAGTTATGGATTTCATTGTTAATGAAATTGATCCAATTACCGAAGAATATTTTCAACTCGGTGAAGGACGCCCTGACAGATGGCAATATGGCAAGGGTCAACTTGAGTTACTTGAGTCGGTAAAAGCCAAAGCCAAAGCCAACGGGTTATGGAATTTTTTCTTACCCAACTCTGAGACCGGCCAAGGATTATCGAATCTTGATTATGCATACATCGCGGCCGAACTCGGGAAGAACCCGCTTGCGTCAGAGTGTTTAAATTGCAGTGCGCCAGATACTGGCAACATGGAAGTGCTTGAGCGTGTTGGCACACCAGCGCAAAAAAAACAATGGCTTGAACCACTGTTAAATGGCGAGATTCGTTCGGCCTATGCAATGACCGAACCCGATGTCGCCTCGTCTGATCCAAAAAATTTGGCGTGCCGCGCAGTACTGGACGGCGAGGAATGGTTGATCAACGGCGAGAAATACTACGCCTCTGGTGCTGGCGATCCGCGTTGCAAAATTATGATCTGCATGTTGCAGACAAGTCCTGATGGCCCACCACACAATCGTCATTCGCAAATCCTTGTACCGATGGAAACTCCAGGTGTGCAGATTCTTGGACCAATGGAAGTCTTTGGCGAAGATGGTGCGCCGCACGGACATATGCATTTACGGTTTACCGATGTGCGTGTACCCAAGTCGAACATCTTGCTCGGTTTAGGACGTGGATTCGAAATTTCTCAAATCCGTCTCGGACCCGGACGAATTCATCACTGTATGCGTTCGATTGGCGCCGCCGAAAAAGCACTCGAGTTAATGGTGCGTCGCGGCCTAAGTCGTGAGGCGTTCGGTAAGCCGATCGCCAGACTCGGCAAAAATACCGAAGTAATTGCAAAGGCACGAATCGAAATTGAAGCAATGCGATTGATGGTCTTGCGTGCGGCCAAAGCAATGGACACGATGGGCAATGCCGAAGCACGAGTCTGGGTAAGTGCGGTAAAAGCAATGGTGCCCGAGCGCGTGTGCAAGATCATCGATGAAGCGATTCAAATATTTGGTGCCGCAGGCCTTTCGCAGTGGACACCACTCGCACGAATGTATACCGCGCAACGCACGTTGAGACTTGCTGATGGTCCCGACGAAGTGCATTGGCATGTTGTTGGTCGTGCCGAGATCGCGCGCTACGAAGGCGATTCATCAGGAAAAAATTCAGATATCGGACGAACACGAGGAGTAAAATAATGGATCCAGCAGTAAGTACTTTTGGCCTCGAACCAATGTCCAGGACAATTTCTGGACCAAATGTTTCATCAACGCTTGCACAATATGTGACGCCACTTGGTACACGCGCGTTTATCATCACCGACCCAGGTGTTAACGGCGCAGGAATTATCACGCCGATTACGAATGCGTTGACAACTGCAGGTATCAAGTGGCAGGTGTTTGATCAGGTCTCGCCAAACCCAACGGATATCAATGTCGCTGCCGGTGTAGCCGCGGTTACAAAATTTGGTCTTGAAGGCACGGTGATTGTGCTGATTGGTGGTGGTTCGGTAATGGATTGCGGAAAATACATCGCGATCGCCGCACCAAATGACATCAATCATCTCGGACTTGCCTTCGCTCCAGATTTAGATGGTAATGACCGAATTGATTTTTCGACACTCGCGCCAAAAGCCAGTGCGTCAAAGTCTGGTTTGCCAACCATTGCCATTCCGACAACGTCTGGAACTGCTTCAGAAACAAACGGTGCTGGGTTGATTACAGACACGATGACGAATCCTTCGAATCATCGCAAACTTACTTTTAGCAATCCAACAGTTCAGCCAAAAACTATTTTGCTGGATCCAACACTCACTGTTGGTATGCCGGCCAAGGGAACAGCCGCCTGCGGAATGGATGTATTAACCCACGCGATTGAGGCTTACACATCTGTGCAGTCGAATCCGTATGCTGATGCGCTTGCGCTTCATGCAATGCGTCTCGTCGCCCGTTGGTTGCCAACAGCAGTTACAAACGGAGGTGATCTTGAAGCACGGGCACAGATGCAACTTGCATCGCATTTGGCTGGTCGTGCATTTTCAAGTGGGCCACTGTTAGGTCTGGTGCATGCAACCGGGCATCCAATTTCTGGACAACTACATCAAGCACATGGACAAACTCTGGCGACAATGTTGCCGCATGTGATGCGATTTAATCGCAATGTAGTAGCCGAGCGTTACGCCAATGTCGGTCAGGCACTCGGTGTCGAAGTTGACCCCGACGCGGCAATCTTGGCAGTAGAAAAATTGTCGGCAACCGTTGGCACGAATCGCAAATTGAGTGACCTTGGTGCAACCAGCGACAGCATTCCGGCGCTGACCCAAGATGCATTACGCGATTTGATCATCTTGAATACACCGCGTTATCCAACGCGCGGTGAGGTGCACGAACTTTATACTGCTGCGCTTTAAAACGTTTTAGTCAATTAATGTCTGGTGCGTCAGCGGTTTGAGCGACGCCCAAGATTGTGCAAGACCAGGGTGAAGAATTAGATTTTCAACTTCGTCGAGTAATGCCCATTGAGTTTCGGTTGATTCCGGGTTTGCAATGTGCGCTCCTGCATCGCTCATCGTGTGAGCGATAACCGTGTCATAGCGCCATGGACCGTGATCGTCAGAGAACACATGCTTGACAGTCACGACATCAATTTCGATTCCCATCTCTTCGTGTGCTTCACGTAATGCAGCGGCAACCGAATCTTCGTGTGAGTCGCGCGCGCCGCCAGGTAGTGCCCATGTGCCGCCGCCGTGAGTCCACGCGGCGCGCAATTGCAACAGTACTTTTGGCTCAGGCGTGTCGCGACGCACTAATAATAATCCTGCGGCGCCGAATAATCCCCAATGGCGAAAACCGCAGTTGCAATCTACCCATCCATCACCGTCACGCATTCCCATAGCTGTTAAATCTAACTAGTAAATCTAACTAGTAAAAACTTCTAGTGAACTGCCGATTTTGTCGTGACGTTGCGCAACGACCAATGGTCGCCGGCGAGCACACGGCTTAAAGCAATCAACGAAATCATTATCACGCCTGTACCGATAAATGTTGTTGCCCGGCCGAAGTGGTCGTAGGAGAGCCCGGCGAAACTCGCGGCGAAACCAGCGGCGAGAACTTGCATTCCACCGAGCAGTCCTTGCGCGCTGGCCTGACGCTCAAGTGGGGCACTAGTGCCAACTGCGATGCCGGCACCAGTGACAAAAAATCCGTCGTTGATCGTATGGAATAAAAACACGAGAATCATCAATGGTGGTGTCGGCATTATTCCATAGCCCGCCATAAACAGGGCTCCACAAATCATGCCGAATCCACCTGCTCGGTACGGACCAATTCGTTGCACGAGACGTCCGCCGAATGGACCCATAATTACGAGTGGCAATGCGAACAGCGAAATGCCGAGATTTGCCATCCATGGTTTGGCGCCCATGTCATCCATCATCAACACCCAAAGTGAATCAAAAACACCGATCATAAAGAAGAGTGCGACGCCGATCAGGATTCCAGATGCAATCGCTCGGTTCTTCAATAAATCAATTGCGAATCGCTCTGTTGGATGATCTTCCTTGGCTGTTTCTGGCACGTTGATGCGATTGACAAAGAACCCAAGCCCGGCAATAATCACTGCAAGAAACAAAAACGGTCCAGGAATCCCAAATGATCCAACGAGCAACACCGAGATAACCGGACCAGTGGCAAAGCCGCCAACCTCAAATGACAAAATGCGGCCGAGGTTGCGACCAAAATGTATTGGGTCGGCAACGATAATCACACGGCGCAGTGCAGGTAATGCAGCGCCAGCGCCGAGCCCCATGATCAGCCGAGAGATAAGTAGGGCAATAAATGTTGAACCAAAAGCCATGCCGATACAGCCAATGACCTCGAGGCCCAATCCAATAACTATTAGACGTCTTGCGCGACCGCGATCGGCAAGTGGGGCAAGAGTAACTTGACCTAGAAAAGATGTAAAAAATCCAATTGCGACGATGAAACCAAGTGCTGATCGGCTGATTCCAAAAGAGTTACGAAAATCGTCCAACATTGTGAACATCACCCCATAACTGGCAGCCGATAAGCCGATTGTCATCAACAAAACGAACACCAAACGCGGTTTAGTCACCTAGTGAATCTACCGTTTACAAATCTCATGTTGGTTGCGCAAGACTGAACGGTATGCAACATAAAACGACAACACTTGAAGCTGCAACACTTGACTCTGGGCAACCACGAGATTCGTTGATTGGTGGAAGTTGGATTACGCACACAAACAAAATTGATGTAATAAATCCTGTCGACGGTTCGACTCTGGCGAAGGTCTCAAGTGCAAGTGTGGAAGATTGTTTGGCGGCTGTGGATTCTGCCCATGCTGCTTTTGAGTCTTGGCGCACAACTGCACCGCGAGCGCGCGCCGAAATTTTGCGAAAGTCGTATGAGTTGATGATTGTCGATCACGAAAAGCTTGCCCGATTAATAACCATGGAGAACGGCAAGGTGCTCAGTGATGCACGCGCCGAAGTTGCTTATGCGGCCGAGTTTTTTCGTTGGTTCAGTGAAGAAGCGGTAAGAATTGACGGCGATTACCGGCGTGCTCCGAGTGGCGCGAACTGGCTTTTAGTTACCCGACAGGCAGTTGGTGTTGCTTTGCTTGCCACTCCATGGAATTTTCCCGCAGCAATGGCGACGCGCAAGATTGGGCCAGCACTAGCAGCGGGTTGCACCGTGGTTTTGAAACCGGCAAGCGATACACCATTGACGGCTTTGGCAATTGCCGAAATCATGAAACGCGCAGGAGTGCCCGACGGTGTTGTCAATGTGGTTGTGCCAAGTCCAGCTGGTCCGGCAGTCAGTGCGATGTTGAAATCCGACAGGATTCGCAAACTTTCATTCACCGGATCGACTCAAGTCGGCGCAGTACTTCTTGCCCAGGCGGCGGAAAAAATAATTAACTGTTCGATGGAACTTGGCGGTAATGCGCCATTCGTAGTTTTCGAGGACGCCGATATTTCTAGTGCGCTCGATGGAGCGATGTTGGCAAAGATGCGCAACGGTGGAGCTGCGTGTACCGCAGCCAACAGGTTCTTTGTTCACGAAAGAGTTTACGATGCATTTGCCGACGGCCTGACTCAACGCATGAGCGCACTGGTTGTTGGTGATGGGTTAGACCCGAAGACAACAGTTGGTCCTCTTGTTTCGCGTGCGCAACAACAACGCATTGCAGAATTAGTTGCAAGTGCAACTCGGAACGGAGCCGAAATTACGTGTGGTGGTACCGCATCGACCGACGGTTCCTTTGGTTTTCAACCAACAGTGCTCACCGAAGTAGGGTTCGACGCGCCAATTCTTAACGAAGAAATTTTCGGACCAGTTGCACCTCTCGTGCGGTTTAATGACGCCGATGACGTACTCGCACATTCAAACAAGGTTGAGCACGGATTAGTTTCTTATGTTTATACGCGTGACATCGGTAGGGGAATGCGTTTCGCCGAAGCACTCGAGTCGGGGATGGTTGGTCTCAACCGTGGTCTGGTGTCGGATCCAGCAGCGCCATTTGGTGGAGTTAAGGCATCAGGTCTTGGTCGAGAAGGTGGGCACGATGGACTCCTTGCATTTCTTGAAACTAAATATGTTGCAGGAAATTGGTAAACGACTGTGAGCGACCGCACTGACACCCACACCAACTGGCTTGACCCAGATCAACTTGAAACCGTACGAGGTCAGGTACCGCTCGTTTATGTGGATGCGATACCTGTGCAAGTCAACGAGTTCGGCGTTGTAACCCATGTTGGGATGTTGTTGCGCCAAGCCCCCGATGGCTCGATTTCACGAACTGTCGTTTCTGGACGAGTGCACCTTAATGAAAGGATTCGTGAAGCGCTGTTGCGACATCTAGAAAAAGACTTGGGTCCAATGGCGTTGCCACAAATTCCACCCGACCCGGCTCCATTCACGATTGTGGAATATTTCACCGACCCAGAGATCAGCGGGTTTCATGATCCGCGACATCATGCGGTCAGCCTTGCCTTTGTTGTGCCAGTTTCGGGAGATTGCGAACCATCCCAACAGGCGCTTGATCTCGGTTGGTACACACCAGAGCAGGCGACGAGCCAAGAGATGCGCAGAGAGATGACGAGTGGCCATGACCGTCTGATTCGACTCGCATTGGCGTCGGTTGGAGTTCTGCCATAACGAAGCCCAACTTTGCCTGCGGTTATCACTTATTATTTGAGCATGCTCCCGATTTATAAAATGCAACATAGCGCGGCGGCATTGCGAACTGCGTTGATCGGACGCAAAATGTTGAGTTTTGCAACGAACAATTCGATTGCACTAACGCCGCAAGTCGGCCAGACGATAGAAGAAGTGCGAAGTTTTGGCCGACAACTTGAAGTTGTTTGGGATGATGGCCTTGTCTTAAATACGCGGATGAAATTTACAGGTTCTTGGCGCGTGTACAGATCAGCCGAGCAACGGAAAAGTTCCGCGGCTCGTGCCCAAGTTGTAATTGAGGTTGCTGGGTTGTCCGCAGTTTGTTTTGGTGCATCAGTTATCGAATCGCATCACGATTTTGATCCGCGTCGTCATCCAATTCTGGGTCGACTTGGTACGGATTTATCGCAGGTTGATGCCGATCTCGATGAGTGTGTAAGCAGAATGCTGAGTTACGAGGACTCAGACGCGACAATTGCCGAGGTGTTACTTGATCAACGAGTGATGCGCGGTGTTGGCAATGTGTATCGATGCGAGTTGCTTTGGGCGTGTGAGTTACACCCATGGGCCAAAGTGAGTTCGCTTAATCGCGACGAATGTCGAGAATTAGTGACTATCGCCGCCGAAATGTTGCGTGCTAACTCCCAACAGGTTGCCGTAGATCCTGCCGTCTATGGCAAGCATGGTAAGAGCTGTTCGCGATGTCACGGACTTGTGCGAGTCACCCACCATGGCGAAGCGAATCGCGTGCTTTATTGGTGTTCGGATTGCCAAATTCGTCATGCTGGTACGAGTTCTAGTCGGTATGTAACCGAACACGACACTCCACCAGGTGTGCACCCAGCAGAATATATCTATCTTTCGGAGTTGGCGCGCTCGCGCGACTTAGGTTGAGGCAATTGCAGAAATAATATCGTTGCGCGTTGCTCGCCGCGCAGGGAACACAGCAGCCAAGACGCCAATTATAAAAGCGCCGATGAGAATGAAGATTGTGCCAGTAATTGGCAGTGTGAATGCGCTGAAACCTTTGTCAACGAGAGAAACAACAATTACGACACCCATCACGATGCCGAGTAGAACCCCAGTTACGGCACCGAACAAAGATGTGATCACGCTTTCCCAACGGACCATCGTGCGCACTTGCGAGCGTGTCATGCCAACTGCGCGCAGTAAGCCGATTTCCCGTTTGCGTTCAAAAACCGACAATAACAATGTGATGATGATCCCAACGATGGCGATTATTAGTGACAAAAAGAGCAAGCCATATATTAATGCAAGAATTTGATTCACTTGCCCAGCCTGAGAATCTATGAACTGATTACGGCTTTGTAGTTTGCCAATGCCAAGGTCGCTACTGACTGCGGCAATCGCATTGCGCGCATCCGTATCTGGTACACCTTTGGCAATTGTGATGTACACCGAGTTATCGAATAGCGGGGTTGTTGAACCTTCGAATAGTTCTCGACTCACGGCATAATTAGCGAACGCACTCTTAAATGTTCCGCGCACGGTAAGTAAAACTGTGCGCCCGTCGATCAATGTGACATCGATTTTCGAGCCAATCGACAAACCCTTCTCTATTGCTTTATTGTTTTCGACAAGAATGCCGTCAGTCGTGAGCGCCGATTGTTGGCCTTCGACCATCGGGATGTTGTAGAGACCCTCGGCGGTCTTCGGATTAAAGATAAGAATAAATCGTGACTCCTCGCCAATTTTTGCGGGTAAAAGTCCGACACCCGTGGCCTGTTCGACCATTGGTAGTTCGTTGATTTGATCAGTAATTGATGTTGGGATGCCACCAAAGCCGTGACTGTCAACACTAAGTGCGTAATCACCACGAAAAGCACTACCGATTGTGTCACGGATTTCGCTTTTCAGACTTGAAGCCAGAGCCGTAAACGAAGTTACAAGGGCAACACCAATTAGTACTGGGGCAGCCGTTCGGGAAGTGCGCTTGGGATTGCGTGCAGCGTTTTGTCTGGCCATAGCACCGGTGATGCCGCGCATTTTTGTAATTGGCGCGCCGAGCAACATTGCCATCGGTCGCGAAAAAACAGGACCGAGAACTAGAAATCCAGAAAATACTCCGAGCACACCGAGTCCGAGGACTGTTGTACTAGCGCCGTTGACAGCAGAAACGAGCCCGAGTGCACCGAGTGCACCGAGAACCAAACCAAGAATCACTCGATGGCGAAAATTGCCGACTGTGTCGAGTGCCGAGTCGCGAATTGCAGCAAGTGGAGAGACACGACCAGCACGAAGCGCGGGCAAAACCGCCGAAAGCACCGTGATCAGCGTGCCAACTACAACAGTGGCGATCACTGCATTCGACCTAATCGTCAGACCGCTTGTAGGAATCTCAAGACCAAGAGCATTGAGTAAGGCGCTCAACGCACGCGATAAACCGATACCCGATACGAAACCAAGGAGAGATCCGAGCACGCCAACGATCAGGGCCTCAACCATCATTGATGTCGTAACTTGACGACGGCTCGCACCAATTGCCCGCAGTAGCGCACTCTCGCGTTGGCGTTGCGCAGCAGTAATCGAGAACACGTTGTAGATCACGAAACACCCGACGCCGAGTGCAATATATGAGAACGCTTTAAGAAATGTTGTAAAAAATCCGAGGGCCGTTTTTATCTGGCTCGTTGTTTCCTGTGTTATCTGTGCACCTGTGAGCGTTTCGAGTTTCGCTTCGGATGGCAATGCTGCGGTTATTGCACTAGCGAGTTCTTCGTCACTAACTGATCCGTCGCCCTGCACGAGTATCGCGTCCACGAATCCAGGCTTTAGTAAAAACTCCGAAGCGGTTGGCTGATCAAACAACGCGAACGTTGCTCCTCCCGGGGACGAAATATCGCCATAATTGGCCACACCTACAAGAGTGAACTCGCGTGTGCCGGAAAACGCGTTAACCCGAACTGTGTCACCGACGACGAATTTTCCAGCCTTTGCTGTGCTTCGGTCGAGCATCATTTCCGTAGCACCAACTGGCAGGCGACCACTTTCGACTCTCCAAAGCCCGGCGACGCTGGCCGAAGCGATTCCGCCAAAAGTTGGCGGTCCCATTTCTTTTCCAAGCGGTTCACCATCCTTGCCAATCACGCGAGCAAACCCCTGCATGTCACCAACTGCCGCGCTTACACCTGGGACGTTCAACACAGTTTCGAGTGCCGAAATAGGTGTCGGTCCACGTCGAGATTCACCAAAATTTGTCTCGATCGAACTCGATGAGCGCACATAGGCATCAACACCGCGGAAAACATCAGTGAACAATCGCTCGAATGTGCTGTTGATCGTGTCAGTAAAGATCGTCGTGCCCGACAAAAAAGATGTACCGAGAATAATTGCCAGCGACGTGAGCGCAAGTCGACTCTTGCGAGCCAAACTCATTTTAAGTGCGAGACGAAACACTGTGTCTAATCTCGCTACTCGCCAAGGTGTTTGAGATAGTCGAGGACCTTTTCTGGCGTCGGCTGTGTCATTTCGCCGGCGATCCGACCGTCAGCAAGAAACACGATTCGGTCGGCGTAACTTGCCGAAACTGGATCGTGTGTAACCATGACGATTGTCTGACCAAGATTAGTGACGGCACGACGCAAGAATTTGAGAATCTCGGTGCCAGATTTTGAGTCAAGGTTTCCAGTTGGCTCGTCCGCGAAAATAATCTCAGGTTGACTCGCGAGTGCGCGCGCAACGGCGACACGTTGCTGTTGGCCCCCAGATAGTTCGCTTGGGCGATGATCAAGTCGGTCGTGCAACGAGATCGTATCAATGACTTGTTTGATCCACGCCTCGTCGCCTGGCTTGCCACCAAGCGATAAGGGCAGCACGATATTTTCGTATGCATTTAGTGTTGGAATCAAGTTGAAACTTTGAAATATAAAGCCAACTTGCTCACGACGCAATTTTGTTAGCGCTTTATCGTTTAGCGATGAGAGGTCGGTATCGCCAATAAATACTTGGCCAGATGTAAGCGAATCAAGGCCGGCGATGCAGTGCATCAGAGTTGATTTGCCCGAACCACTTGGACCCATGATCGCACTGTATTTACCGCGTTCAAAAGTCACACTGACATCGTCTAGCGCACGCACCTCATTGTCACCGCTGCCGTAAATCTTTGAGGCCGACTCGGCGCGGGCGGCAACACTTGTGATCATTGCGTTAGCCACTGTGCTTGACATGAAAGATAACTATACGCTGACTTCGTACAGCAAATTTTGTCGGGTTTGTTAGTTTTTGGGTTGCGGAAGAATTCTTAAGTAACTCTTAACAGTTTTCCAACCCTGCGGGAAAAGTTTTCTTGCATCGTCGTCGGTTACCGAACCACCGATGATTACGTCCTCACCATTTTTCCAGTTGGCTGGAGTCGCAACCTTGTGTTTTGCAGTTAGCTGGAGCGAATCGATCACGCGTAGGATCTCATCAAAATTTCGTCCGGTTGATGCTGGGTAGGTGATTGAGAGTTTGATTTTTTTATCAGGTCCAACTACAAATACGCTGCGAACGGTAAGAGTGTCGTTGGCATTTGGGTGGATCATGTCGTAAAGATTGCTGACGTTGCGATCTGAGTCACCGATCATTGGAAAGTTGACGGCAGTTCCTTGAGTTTCGGCAATGTCACCTTCCCATTTGAGATGCGACTCAACGGAGTCAACGGATAGCCCGATGACCTTTACATTACGTTTATCAAATTCCGGTTTAATTTTTGCGACATAACCGAGTTCAGTGGTGCAAACAGGTGTGAAGTCCTTTGGATGGCTAAACAGTACGCCCCAAGAATCGCCAAGCCACTCGTGAAACGAGATTTTGCCTTGGGTCGTGTCGGCTGTGAAATCAGGTGCGGTATCGCCAAGTCGGATTGTCATAATTCTGTAATTCTATCAAATCCCGAGTACTTCAGTCAACTTTGAGCTCAAACCCTTTACCCATTGGTCTGACGGTCGCCGTCGACGTGTAATGAATACCCAAACTAAGGTCAGGCAGATGACTGATCTAACAGCACCTGCAAATCTTGCACGAACCCTCGGTCAATTACGAGCCTCGGGTTGGAAATCGCAAAGCGTTAAAGAAGAAATCCGATGTAACGCTGTTGTACGAATTTCGCATCGAGAACAATTGTTTTCTGGAGTGCTTGGTTACGAAGAAACAGTTATGCCACAACTCGAGAACGCATTGCTGGCGGGTCACGACATCGTGTTTCTCGGCGAGCGAGGTCAGGCCAAGACTCGAATTATGCGCTCGCTGATTGCACTACTTGATGAGTGGATGCCAATTATTTCTGGGAGCGAAATCAATGACGACCCGTACGCGCCTGTCTCGCGCCAATCGCGAGAACTGGTTGCCCGACAAGGTGACGCCACGCCGATTGCCTGGGTGCACCGAAGTCTTCGCTACGGAGAAAAACTTGCCACGCCAGATACATCGATTGCCGACTTAATTGGTGAAGTTGATCCGATCAAAGTTGCCGAGGGTCGTTATCTAAGTGACGAATTGACACTGCATTATGGTTTGGTACCGCGATGTAATCGTGGAATCTTTGCGATCAATGAATTGCCAGATCTCTCGGAGCGAATTCAAGTTGGGTTGCTCAACGTACTTGAAGAACGCGACATTCAAGTACGTGGATACAAGATTCGTCTGCCGTTAGACATTGTGTTGCTGGCTTCGGCGAACCCTGAGGATTACACCAACCGTGGACGAATCATCACACCACTTAAAGATCGATTTGGAAGTCAAATTCGGACTCACTATCCGCTCGACATCGCGACAGAAATTGCTGTGGTCCGTCAAGAATCACGCCCGCCAAGTATCGGACCGGTAAAAGTGAGGATTCCTGCTTTCATGGAAGAAATTATTGCGACGATTAGCCATCTTGCTCGCGCAAGCAATAAAGTCAATCAACGCAGTGGTGTCAGCGTTCGTCTAAGCACGAGTAATCAAGAGTTGTTATGTGCAAATGCTGTACGTCGGGCGTTACATGCTGGAGAAATTGACGTGGCTCCGCGGGTTAGTGACCTAAGTGCACTCGCCGCGTCAACTTCTGGGAAGATTGAAATTGACACGATGGAAGAAGGACGCGATGGTCAAGTTTTCGAGCAACTAGTTCGCGGTGCAGTGTTGCAAGTATTTAAGCAACACAGCAATAACCAGGACCTACGTGATCTCGCTGACGCATTTAGCGATGGTGTTGTAGTTCAGACTGGTGACGATATCCCTTCGGCTGAGTATGTTGCGCTACTCGAAAGTATGCCAACTCTACGTGCGGCCGTGACTGGCCTAATAGATGGCGATGAATCTCCTGCCGTGATTGCCAGTGCGATTGAATTTGTGCTTGAGGGTTTGCACTTATCGAATCGATTGAACAAAGATGCAACGGCCGGCCGGACCGTGTACCGCGCCAAGAACTAGTTAATCGACTAGCTAACTAACTCCACTAACGAGCGAGCGGTGGGCTCGTCGAAAGTTCACCCGTGTCGAGGCGTTCGACGAGTATCGGTCGTCCTGTCAGCACAGAAACTTCAACAGGATTTGCAAATCCATGCAGTTTGATTGGTCCGTGCGGTTTAGCCAGCACACCTTCAGGAAGATCATTTATATGGTCAGTCGGAATAAGCACTCCAATGCCCACAGCTTCGTCACATAACCGCGCGGCAAGGTTTGGCGCCGGGCCGATGTAGTCGTCACCTTCAAAAAGCATCGTGTCGCCAGTGGCAATACCGATGCGCAATTTTAATGGGGCACAAACTGTTTGCGCGCGACGATCAAGTTCCATCGAAAACGTAATTCCATCCACTTGTTCCACGGCCACAGCCATGAGTCCATCACCAAGATATTTATCGATCCGTACCCCACGCTCTGAGGCCACTGCGCGGGCTACAGCACGAAACTCGGCGAGCAAATTTGTCGCAAGACGGTCGCCGTTGGTTTCCATATAGTTCGTAAACCCAGAGAGGTCTACGAAAATAAAGGTTCGAGGAAATCGCATTCGAATTATCAGTCTAAGGCTGTCGGTACTAGCGTGCGGTTGTGGCTGGTCGGTTCAACTATTCGCGTTGGGATGGGACACAACGCGGCTTTGAGTTCGATGCAGAAACCATCATCGATGACCTAACCGATGATCTGTTGTATCACGGTGATGTTAATGCGGCACTGCGTCGATTGATGCAAGAAGGCATGCGCAACGAACGCGGAGAAGAACTTATGGGGCTGCGCGAAATAATGCAGCGGCTACGCGAGCGCCGAAAGGAAATTAAAGATCGTGGTGATCTGGGTGGCGTGTACGGCGAAATTGCCGCAGAACTCGATGACTTGGTAGATGAGGAGCGACACGAAATTGACGGCGCACTTAAGATAGCTGAAAGATCCGGAGATCAGCGTCGCGTAGAAGTAGCAAAAGAGGCGGCACAAAACCGCAATTTTCGACTCGACATGTTGCCGAGCGACTTGGCAGGCAAAATCAACGAACTTGAGCACTATGACTTTCAATCGACCGTCGCTAGGCAACGATTTGAAGCGTTATTAGAAAAACTTCGACAACAAATAATGCAGCAATTTCTCGATCAGATGTCGGGAGCCGTTGACCAATTAATGGCAGACGATATGCAGCGAATGAAGGACATGATGGCTGAACTGAATCAGATGTTGGAGCGGCGCGAACGCGGCGAAGACCCGCAGTTTGAGAAGTTCATTGAGGATTTTGGCGATTTCTTTCCTGAAAAACCACAGACGCTCGATGAATTGCTGGAAATCATGGCGCAACGTATGGCTAATGCACAGGCAATGTTGAACTCAATGACGCCAGAACAACGCGAACAGATGCGTCAACTCAGTGAGAAATTGCTCGACGACATGGACTTGCGCTGGCAAATGGATCAACTGGCTCAAAAATTACAGGGGATGTTCCCACAAAAAGGGTGGGGTCGGGAGCACGAATTTACTGGCGATGATCCGCTTGGATTTAATGATGCAATGCGTTCAATGCAAGAACTTGGTGATCTGGATCAGCTCGACAATCTTCTGCGAAATGCCTCCTCGCCGGTAGCGCTGGCTGAAGCAGATTTAGACCGTGTTCGCGAAATGCTGGGTGATGATGCCGCAAAGTCATTAGCGAGCATGGCTCAATTAACCAAAAAATTGAAAGATGCTGGGTTGATCGACCAAGTGGAGGGCAAACTCAAACTAACTCCGCGGGGCCTGCGCAAAATCGGCGCCAACGCGTTGCGCGATGTATTTGGCGCACTCGAAAAAGATCGACTCGGTCAGCACCAAGTCGAGCGGCTCGGATTTGGCCACGAACGCACATACGACACGAAACCCTACGAATATGGTGATCCGTTTCATTTGGATCTGCAACGAACATTGCGTAATGCATTACAGCGCCAGGGCACAACAGTTCCAATCAAATTATCAGCCGATGATTTTGAGATTGAAGAGACAGAACACTTGACGCGATCCTCAACCGTGTTGATGTTGGATCTTTCGTTGTCAATGCCGATGCGTGACTATTTTCTACCTGCGAAAAAAGTTGCAATGGCTCTGCATTCGCTGATGAGTTCACAGTTCCCACGTGACTATCTTGGAATTGTTGGTTTCAGCGAGGTCGCCCGCGAGTTAACTCCGCAACAACTGCCCGAGGTTTCGTGGGATTTCGTCTATGGCACGAATATGCAACATGGGTTCATGTTGGCGCGCCAGATGTTGTCTCGTCAGAGCGGTACAAAGCAGATAATTATGATCACCGACGGTGAACCAACCGCCCATCTTTCTGAATCCGGGGGTGTATTCTTCAACTATCCGCCGGTGCGCGAAACGATCGAAGCAACCT
>JABMNW010000141.1 GCA_013204455.1 Acidimicrobiaceae bacterium | reverse complement strand
GTTCGCATGATCGTTGCAAGTTTTTTGGTCAAAGATCTGCACCTGCCGTGGCAGTGGGGCGCAAAGTTTTTTATGCGCCACTTAGTGGACGGCGACATTGCATCCAATAATCACGGATGGCAATGGACGGCGGGTACGGGCACCGACGCATCACCGTATTTCCGAATCTTCAATCCGATTTCTCAAGGCGAACGGTTTGACCCACAAGGCACATATGTACGCCGGTGGATACCTGAATTAAGCGACATTGGCAGTGACTTTGTGCACGCGCCTTGGACTTCCGGATTGCTCAATCCATATCTCCAGCCGATTGTGGATCACGCAGTTGAACGCCAGATATCCCTCGACCGATACAAGGCAGTGTTAGGCAAGTGAACCAGATTCTCATTGGGCATAGTGTGACAACTTATGAATGAAATTCTCAAGCCGCTGGTTCTTGTCACAGGGGCCACTGGCTATGTCGGTGGACGGCTTACGCCAATGCTGTTGACTGAAGGTTTTCGTGTTCGAGTGCTCGTACGCTCAGCGTCTAAATTGACCGGAACTTCATGGGAGAATGAAGTAGATGTTCTAGAAGGAGATGCATTCGACACAACATCTTTGGCGCAAGCTCTCAATGGAGTATCTGTTGCGTTCTATCTCTTGCACTCCATAAGTTCTGGTTCGAATTTCGATGACCTCGAAGCGGAAATGGCCACTAAATTTGCTCTGGCTGCAAAGAATGCAGGTGTATCGCGAATTGTCTATCTCGGAGGCATCGCTAATGATCGCGAACTGAGCAAGCACTTGCGTTCGCGTCAAGTGGTAGGCGAAGTGCTTGCATCGGCAGGAGTTCCCGTGATCGAACTGCGCGCGGGCGTGATCATTGGTTCGGGATCCGCTTCGTTTGAAATGCTTCGGTACTTGACTGAGCATTTGCCTGTGATGGTTACTCCTAAGTGGATTGACAACCAAACTCAGCCGATTGCAATTATCAATATTTTGTATTTTCTTGTTGAAGCGGCCCGAGCACCTAGCGATGTATATGGAGTCTTTGACGTTGGCGGCACAGAGCTAGTCACGTATCGGTCGATGATGGCCAGTTTTGCTAAAGTTTCTGGTTTACGACGGCGCATCATTGTCAAAGTGCCTCTCTTGACGCCCAAGCTCTCGAGCATGTGGGTCGGGCTGGTTACCCCAGTCCCGTCTTCTATTGCGCGCCCGCTCATTGACTCGCTCATAAGCAAAGTTGTTGTCGACAAAGACAAATCCGTGCTCAAAGTTTTGCCACTTCCACCAGGAGGGATTCTCTCGTTTGAGGATGCTATTGGTCGGGCTCTTGAGAGCACGAACGAACCGACGCGATGGACAGATGCATCGTTGCCATGGTTGCCGTGGGACCTAGCCCCAACTGATCCGTCATGGGCGGGTGGATCGCTCTTTGTAGACGAACGAACTCAGACGACAACGGCGTCAGAAGAGCAAATCTGGAAGGTGTTGTCATCGATCGGTGGGTCCACGGGTTGGTTTGGCTTTGATTGGGCCTGGCGACTTCGCGGGCGTCTGGACTCAGTATTTGGCGGAGTCGGGATGCGTAGGGGACGACGCGACCAAGTTGTCTTGCGCGTTGGTGACTATGTTGATTTTTGGCGTGTCGCATCAGTCGAACACGGAGTTTCACTCGTTTTGCGAGCAGAGATGAGGATGCCTGGTCAGGCTTGGCTTGAATTTCGGTTGCACGCCGCGCTTCAGGGAATCACGGTCACGCAGCGAGCCATCTTTCGTCCGCGTGGTTTAGCAGGAATAATATATTGGTGGGTCTTGTTGCCGTTCCATGCATTGATTTTCCCGGGCATGCTGCGTAACGTGCTCACGACTGCTGAGTCACAGGGCATCGCGTCAAAACAGTAATCAGAACCCAAAGGCGTAAATACGGAGGTGAGAGCGTGGTGCAAATTTATAAAATTATTTGTGCTGAAAGTAAAAACAGGTTGATGAATGAAGCAGATTAATGTAGTTCTTCTTTGTACTATCTCTCGTTAGGAGTGTTCTGTGATGCGTAAGGGGATAGTGCGGTGCCTTGCCGCGGCAATTTTGTTTGGGGCAACAACCCCTGCGGCGTCTCGTCTTGTTCGCGAAATGGGCGCGTTCACACTGGCGGGATTGCTGTATCTCGGTGCGGCAATATTTGTTCTGCCTTTTGCCGTTCGGTCCCGGCCAACGAAAGCGGCAGTCGTGCGCGGCTCTTTTCAACTCACAGTTGCTGTGGTTTTGGGTGGTGCTGTCGGTCCGGTGTTGTTGGCCGCAGGTCTCGGTTATGTGCCTGCGGCTACGGCCTCGTTGCTGTTGAATTTAGAACTTGTGTTTACAACAATTCTTGCCGCATTGTTTTTTGGTGAGTATCTCGGTCGTGGAGTAATAACTGGTACTGCATTCATGGTCGTAGCCGGACTCACATTGAGCTGGTCGGGTGGCGCCGATCTCCGAATAGGCGCGCTCTTAATTTCGGGGGCATGTTTGTGCTGGGGGATTGACAATTGTGTGACCGCCAGTATGGATCAATTCTCGCCTTCGCAGATCACCCTCGTAAAAGGAATAATCGCCGGAGGCACGAACTTGGCGATCGGGCTCGTACTAAATGGTGC
>JABMNW010000140.1 GCA_013204455.1 Acidimicrobiaceae bacterium | reverse complement strand
ATTGATGACCGGACTGGTAAGAAAGTTACTGTTCCGATACGCGATGGAGTATTCCCATCGACCGCATTACGCGAGTTAGACCCTGATTTGCGAATGTACGACCCAGCATTTTTATCCACCGCGGCGTGCGCTTCATCAATAACTTATATTGACGGTGAAGCTGGAATCTTGCGCTATCGCGGCTATCCGATTGAACAACTTGCAGAGAAATCAACATTTCTCGAAGTCGCTTATTTGTTGTTGAACAGCGAACTACCAACTGCCGCGCAACTTGACAAGTGGAACTACGACGTCATTCATCACACGATGATCCACGAAAACATGCGCAAACGTTTCGTCGACGGGTTCCACTACGACGCGCACCCAATGGGCATGTTTGTCTCGGCAATTGCAGCGCTCGGAACTTTCTATCCAGAATCTAAAGATATCTTCAACGAGGACGCGCTTAAAAAACAGATCCTGCGACTTATCGCCAAGGTACCAACACTTGCCGCGATGTGTTACAGGTTTAGTTCTGGACTGCCATTCGTCTCACCGAACAACGGACTTTCATACCCAGAGAACTTCCTCAACATGATGTTCCGTCTCGGCGACGATCACACAGTTGATCCTCGATTGTCTAAGGCAATGGATTTGTTATTCATATTGCATGCCGATCACGAACAGAACTGTGGGACGACTGCAATGCGTATAGTCGCATCGGCTCATGCCGATCCGTTCAGCGCAATGGCAGCAGCGTCGGCCGCTTTGTACGGACCATTGCATGGTGGAGCGAACGAAGCAGCGGTAAATATGCTTTCCGAAATCGGCAGTCTTGATAATGTTGACGCATTTATTAAATCCGTCAAAGCCGGTCAGAGTCGCTTAATGGGCTTCGGACATCGTGTATACAAGAACTACGACCCACGTGCAGCGATTATTAAAAAGGCCGCTTACGACGTTTTCGAGGTGACTGGCAACAATCCTCTACTAGATATCGCTCTCAAACTCGAAGATGTTGCGTTGAACGACGAATACTTCACCTCGCGAAAGTTATACCCAAATGTCGACTTCTATTCGGGTTTGATCTATCAAGCATTGGGTTTCCCAATCGACATGTTCACCGTGTTATTTGCCATACCGCGAACAGTTGGCTGGTTGGCTCACTTCAGCGAGTTGCTAAAAGACGATGCGCAAAAAATTACTCGTCCTCGCCAGTGGTACACGGGTGTAGGCGAGCGCGACTACGTCGCAATCATTAAACGTTGATTACTATTTTCCCAGTACTCGCATTCGTCTCCATATAGCGGTGCGCAGCAGAAATATTTTCTAGCGAATATCGGCTGTCGATCACTGGACGCAACTTTCCAGTTTCGAACATCGGCAACATTTCGTTAATAAACCGCTGCGTCGCGACAATTTTTTCTTCCAAACTACGTGGTCGCAACACTGTGCCGATTAACCGCGCTCGCTTTGGCATCAGAGCGGCGATATTGAACGGAGTCGAACCGCCACCCATTAGACCAACCTGCACGATTGTGCCTTTCGTCGCGAGTGCCGAAACGTTGCGATTTAGATACTCGCCGCCAATCACATCTAAGACGACATTTATGCCTTTGCCAGCAGTTATGCGTTGACAAATTTCAACGAAATCATCGACATGATAATCAACCGCCATGTCTGCTCCCAACGCAAGACATGCATCTCGCTTATTTGCCGAACAGGTGACAACGACATTTGCACCAATTGCCTTACAAATCTGAATCGCCGCTGTGCCAACCCCAGAGGCGCCAGCATGCACAAGTGCCCAATCGCCTCTTTGCAAATTTCCTTGACACACGAGCGCATCCCATGCAGTAATAAATACTTCTGGAATTGCCGCAGCGTCATCTAGACCAACTCGAGTTGGCACACGCATTGCTTGTTGTTCGTGGACGACTAGATACTCGGCATATGCCCCACCGCTAACTATCCCCATCACTGCATCGCCAATATTCCAATTCGTAACCCGTGCACCGCAAGTTACGACCGTGCCCGCAAATTCAAGTCCTGGAATCTCGTGCGCACCAGGAAACGGATCCGGGTAAAAACCCATCCGTTGCATTAAGTCGGCACGATTCAAAGAAGTTGCTCGAACCTTGACACAAATCTCATGCTCATTGGGTTGCGGTTGCTCCACATCGATAACGCTTAGTACATCTGGATCGCCATATTTTGTGATTACTACGGCGCGCATAGGCAGATACTAACTACTTCGTCATTTTCGCTTGCAAGCGACGATCAACCGCACTAAGAAACTGCTGAGTAGTCAACCATGGCTGATTCGCAGAAACAAGAGCGGCGAGATCTTTTGTCATTTCCCCACCTTCTACCGCCTCAATACAAACCGCTTCTAATGTTTCGGCAAATTCGATGACTTTTGGTGTGTTGTCAAGTTTGCCACGATGACTTAAGCCACGAGTCCAAGCAAAAATCGAAGCAATCGAGTTAGTCGACGTCTCAAGACCTTTTTGATGGTCACGAAAGTGACGTGTAACGGTGCCATGTGCTGCTTCTGACTCCATCACCCGACCATTCGGAGTAGTCAAAACAGAAGTCATCAAGCCAAGCGAGCCAAATCCTTGCGCAACGATGTCTGATTGCACATCGCCGTCATAATTTTTGCAGGCCCACAAATAGCCACCTTCCCAACGCATCATGCAGGCAACCATGTCATCAACTAGGCGATGCTCATACTTTAAGCCGCGCTTTTCAAACTCGATTTTAAATTCGGCGTCAAAAACATCCTGAAAAATGTCTTTAAACTGTCCGTCGTACGCCTTGAGAATTGTGTTTTTGGTACTTAAAAAGACCGGATAGTTGCGCTGCAAACCGTAATTAAATGATGCTCGCGCGAAGTTACGAATCGACTCGTCATAGTTGTACATCCCCATCACAACACCAGAGGCAGTAAAGTCAGCAATCTTCATTTCGACTGGCTTACTGCCATCCGTTGGAACATAGGTCATCGTCACAGTTCCTGGGCCAGGCACCTTCCAGTCGGTCGCGCGGTATTGGTCGCCGTGTGCATGACGGCCAATGACGATTGGTTTCGTCCAATGCGGCACAAGTTTTGGGATATTTTTACAAATGATCGGCTCGCGAAAAACAACTCCGTCCAGAATGTTACGAATCGTTCCATTTGGCGACTTCCACATCTGTTTCAAATTAAATTCTTTTACGCGAGCCTCATCTGGAGTTATCGTTGCGCACTTGACACCCACGCCGTGCTTAAGAATTGCATTCGCGGCGTCGATCGTCACTTGATCGTTTGTCGCATCGCGATTCTCGATACCTAAATCGAAATAATCGATATTGATATCTAAATATGGCAAGATCAATCGATCTTTGATGAACTTCCAGATGATCCGGGTCATCTCGTCGCCGTCGATATCTACAAATGGATTAACGACCTT
>JABMNW010000139.1 GCA_013204455.1 Acidimicrobiaceae bacterium | reverse complement strand
ACGACCGGCGTACGCACTCCGTCTGGCTCGGGTCGATTGCCAAAGGTGTTGACCAAAGAGCAACTTACGGCTCTGCTCACATGCAAAGACCCAGATGTGCCTGAATGGAAGTCGTCACGCGACACTGCGGTTATCGAGTTGCTATACGGCAGCGGTCTTCGCGTTAGCGAACTTTGTTCGCTAGACATTGACAGTATTAACACTCGAAACAATACGGTGCTGGTAATGGGCAAGGGTTCCAAGGAGCGGCGAATTCCGGTCAGCGAGCCAAGTGTGCAAGCTGTCAAACATTGGCTGAAATTTCACGACGACTTTTTTGATCAAAGCGAAGAGTTAGTTGCGTTATTTTTAAACTCACGTGCTAAACGCCTCGCGCCCCGCGATGTGCGACGACTAATCGATCAGCGTGCACTCACGCCAACACATCCGCATGCGTTGCGCCATACATTTGCGACGCATTTACTCGACCACGGCGCGGACCTGCGCGCAGTGCAAGAGTTGCTCGGTCATTCTGATGTTGCCACGACTCAGCGTTACACCCAAGTAAGTAAGGAGCGCCTCAAATCTGCATACGGCGCCTCGCACCCACGCGCATGAATGCATTGCCGGTACGACTAACTATTGATCAGGCGTGGATCAACTGGCAGGGTAATAAAGATCCACTGGCCCGCGAATGGTTACTAGTGCACTACGCCTCGCTCGTTAAGTTCGTTGCCGGTCGACTTGCCGCAGGTTTGCCCAAACGAGTTGAAATTGGTGACCTTGTAAGTTCCGGAGTGTTTGGTTTGATGAATGCGATTGATCGCTTCGACCCGTCACTCGGGTTTAAATTCGAGACATATGCAATTCCGCGGATTCGCGGTGCAATTCTGGATAGTCTGCGTGCGCTCGATTGGGTGCCGCGCAGTGTTCGTGCTAAGTCGCGAACGGTCGAGAATGCAATTTCTGATCTCGAACACGAATTAAAACGTTCGCCTTCAGACGAAGAACTTGCAACAAAATTAAGGATCACTAGTTCGGAACTCGAAAAGTGGCTTACAGAGATTGCGTCGTGTGCCGTCGGACCGCTCGATCATGTCGTTGCCGATAACACACCGGCATCCACACATGGCGGGGCGTCGTATGTTCCGAGTCCCGACTCGGTTGTCGAAGCCGAAGAATTGCGCAAGATCATGCGCCAGGAAATTAAGCGTCTGCCAGAGCGTGAGCGCACTGTGGTGGTGTTGTACTACGAGGAGAATCTTACATTGGGAGAAATCGGCGATGTACTTGGCGTAACCGAGAGTCGTGTTTCGCAAATTCATACAAAAGCAGTGTTGCAACTTCGTTCGCGACTCGCTAGTGCTGACGTCGCATAAATAATTAAATTCAGTAATAAATACTTTGATCGCGATAGTTGCTCTAAGTTTGGCGTTGCTTTCGCCAATTTCGACGAGTGTTTGCGTGATTCGCCCGCCATTTGGAGCATCAGTCGATGCACAAGTTGTTGATCCGTTTCGCCAACCTAAATGCGAGCAGTGTGCCGGCAATCGTGGTATTGAGTACCGCACCCCGCCAGGCACTGCAATATTTGCGGGTGCTTCAGGCACAGTGAGTTTTTACGGCATGGTCGGTGGCACCAGGTATCTCGTTATTCGCACACCTCAGGGCAGACGCTTAACTTATGGGAGGATTGCTGGTAGCCACCTGCGCATAGGTGATTCAATTTTATTTGGTGAGATTGTTGCAGTTGCCGGTGCGACGTTGTATTTTGGGATTCGCGAGAACAGTGAACAGGGCAATATCTATGTCGATCCAGCAAAATATTTGGCACAAGGCAGAGGTTCTATGCGTCGCGCAATCTTGGTATCTGGCTCAGTTTCTGGCTCACAAACACTGCCGCTTAAACAGAACGCCCAGTGTTAATTTCGAGTGTTGATTTCGTGTGTTGATATCGAGTACTAATGTCACCGTTAGACCGCTAGGCTTTCGGGGCTAGTTGAAGTAATAAAAGTACTTATCTTTATCCCACTATTAAATTGCACGGTTTCCATCCTGTGGTCGCTTCGGCGCGGGAGACCATGCACTCAACCACAGAAAGGCAAACAGTTATGGCAATTATCAGCATGCGTCAAATGCTTGAGGCTGGAGTTCACTT
>JABMNW010000138.1 GCA_013204455.1 Acidimicrobiaceae bacterium | reverse complement strand
TTAGAACAACGATTCTGGGGCGACTAGAACTTATCTAGCTGGATCAACTTGCTGGATCAACTAGCGAAAACTAAATGGTCGTGGCGCAAAATGTGTCGCCCATTGGCAACGATGACGACAACTCGGGGTTCGTCTCGCCATATAGCGCTGTCAACATTCCTTTTACCATCCCGCGGTCCACGGCGCAGATCACTGGATGTTCGATTGCGAGATCTCCGAACGGACAATGGTTGTTGACAATTCGCAATTGATTGTTGCGCTGATCAGCGTGAGCAGCAAATCCGTGCGCCGTTAAGGCATCGGCTACTGCCTGCATCGCCGAGCGCAAACTTCGCTGTGATGTGGCGGCGTCGTATCCAGTCAGACCTGAGGCCATTGCTTGACCATATTGCTGACCAACTTCTTCGGCCATAATCGTCGCTTCTTGCGGACTGAGCAGGGTCAATGCCTTGCCGAGAAGCGATAGCACTAGGTCGTCACTGCGCACAGGAAACTCCAACGACTGGTTTGGATTAGTTGCCTTGTAATGTTTTGACGGTCTACCCGCGCCAGCGCCATTTTGTCGTGAAATTTCGACTTCCAAGTATCCGCCTGCGGCAAGTTTGTCGAGGTGATGTCGAGCAACATTTGGGTGCACGCTAAATTTTTTCGAGACCTCACTGGCCGTGACACCATTCAAGGCCTCACGCGTGAACAGATAAATCGCTCGCCGTGTTGGATCTCCAAAGGCCGATGTGATTGCTGAAACTGTCGCCGTAAAATCACTATTGGTTAGTGGGCTAGTCGGCTCTCTAGTTGACGAACTAAATAGATCTGCACTCACAGATGATTTTGTTCCGTTCGGGGCTTTACGACTCACGACAGATATTCTACCTATAGCCGTAGTCTTAATTTTTTCGCAATTTGATCGGAACCAAACCCACCATGTCTTTACCCAGCACTAGACAACTAATTGATGCGCTCCGACCAGTGCAAGACCCAGAACTACATCGTTCAATAGTTGATCTCGGCATGGTTCGCGATGTCGAGATCAATTCCGGAAATGTCTCGTTGACTGTCGTGTTGACAATCTCCGGGTGTCCGTTGCGTAACGAAATTCAACAGCGCGTCAACACGGCACTGCGCGCACTTGACGGAGTCAAAGATGTGGCGCTTAACTTCGGCGTGATGACGGACGCGGAGCGCGCCAAAGTTCGCGAACTCGTACACGGCGATCCTGCTTCCACTGCGGGTAGCACACCCGCACAAGGTCACTCGCAGGGCCGTGCAATTCCATTTGCTCAACCAGGTTCAAAAACTCGACCGATTCTTATTTCTTCGGGTAAAGGTGGTGTTGGCAAGAGCAGTGTCACAACAAATCTTGCTGTAGCACTGGCTACTGCTGGGTATCGCGTTGGTGTGGTCGACGCGGACATCTACGGCTATTCAATTCCACGAATGCTCGGCACAGATCGTGATCCAGTTGTGATCGACAACATGCTGTTACCTCCGGAGGCGTGGGGTGTGCGCTGTATTTCGATTGGATATTTTGTTCCAGAAGGTCAAGCAGTTGTTTGGCGCGGACCAATGTTGCACAAAGCACTGGAGCAATTTTTAACCGATGTGTATTGGGATGAACCAGATTTTTTGTTGGTCGACATGCCACCGGGTACTGGTGATATTGCGTTGAGTCTCAGTCAGTACTTACCGCGAGCAGAAGTTCTCGTTGTTACGACACCACAGTTGGCAGCGCAAAAAGTTGCGCGACTCTCGGCTGCAATGGCGGCGAAGGTGAATCTTCAAGTTCGGGGAATAATCGAGAACATGTCCTGGTTCATCGGTGAAGACAAGAAACGTTACGAATTGTTCGGATCCGGTGGCGGACAATTGTTGGCTGACGAACTCAATGTGCCATTGCTGGCGCAGATTCCGCTTATTGAGCAACTGCGCGAAGGCGGCGATACCGGTCGGCCAATCTCGGCGATTGCTCCAGAGTCCGAAGCCGGTCTGATATTTGCGCAACTTGCCAAGCGAATTGCCGAAGATATGAAACCCAAGAAAGTGTTCAGCGCAGCGTTGAAAGTAAATTAGTTACCTGAGACGCCTAGTGTTATATCAGGTTAAAAATCGAACGTCACACCAACTAACGAAGGAAGTAGAACATGGATATCCGAATCGGCGTAACTCACGCACCGCGAGAGATCTCTCTGGAAATGCCTGATGACGAAAAACTTCATGCCAAGATTCGTGCCGCAGTTGAATCAGCACTAGAAGGTAAAACTGCAGTTCTATGGGTGACCGATAAGCGAGGTAAGGAAACTGCAATTCCATCAGCCAAGATCGCATTCGTCGAGTTCGGTGCACCAAACGGTGACCGCAAGATGGGCTTTGGCAGTTGACAAAGTAGTAGTTGCCTACTATGCCCACGCTTGTCGAGATCGCCCAACTTCATGGCAATACAGATGAGCGGGCGCTTGAACATCTAGTTGCGCTTGTTTCCGAGTGGGGCATGCTCGCCGATTTTTGTTTTGCCGACATGCTGCTTTATTTGCCTACTGCAAATGCGCAGTGGCTGGTTGTGGCACAGGTGCGTGCTGCAACTGGTCAAACTCTATATGACACGGATCTAGTCGGCACGAACGCGGATCTGATTGAGCACACAATGATCGACCAAGCCTTTAGTTCGCAAAAAATCGTGACTGGCGAAATTCGAGTTGAGTCGTTGCCGGATTTAGTAAATCTCATGGCGATCCCCGTCCGCTGTGATGATCATGTCGTGGCTGTGCTGACGCGTGAGTGGTCAACCCGTAGCGGTCGTCGACCCGGGCAACTCGAGCGGACCTATCTAACAATATTTGACGAGTTTGCAAGAATGATTTCGGATGGTTTGTTTCCGTTTGAAGGACGCGTTGAAGACTCATCTGTGGCTCCGCGTGTTGGCGACGGCGTGATCGTATTAGATGCCGAGGCTCGTGTTCGTTATGCATCCCCCAATGCCGTGTCGGCAATGCACCGTGTCGGAGTTAGTGCAAATGCTGTTGGTCAAAGTCTGGCCGAACTTGGTATAGCCGAAACTGCAGCCCGACACGCTTTTGATCGTCGTGAGCCAGTCGTTGAAGAGTTTGAACAGACATCCGAGGTGACCTTGCTGACTCGAACAATTCCCACACTCAAGCGTTCGGGCCACGAGGTATCCGTTACGGGCGGAGTGGTTTTGTTGCGTGACGTTTCCGAGCTACGTCGTCGTGATCGCTTGTTGCTAACCAAAGATGCAACCATTCGCGAAATTCATCACCGTGTAAAAAATAATTTGCAGACTATTTCTTCGTTGCTTCGTTTGCAGGCACGCCGATTAAAATCCGAAGAAGCAATTTCGGCCATCGCCGAATCGGTGAGGCGAATCCGAACAATCGCCTTGGTCCATGAAACTCTCTCGCACGAAGCAGGAGAAGACATTTCGTTTGTCGAGATCGTGCGGCCGCTATTGCGATTGGTCGAAGAAGGTTTGCAATCAACCGACAGACCTGTCAAGTTCAGCGTTGAAGGTGATGGCGGTCGCTTGCCGGCCACGATTGCAACGTCATTATCGGTTGTAATTCTTGAGTTGCTGCAGAATGCAGTTGATCACGGATTTCCTGAAGGCAGTCTAGGTGGAGCGGTACTCGTCACTCTCGGCCGTGATGATGATGCTTTGACAGTGCGCGTGGTCGACAATGGGCGTGGTCTGCGCGCTGATTTTGACATCGGTAAAGCAACTGGTTTGGGTTTGTCGATTGTCCGCACGCTTGTGACTACCGAACTTGCTGGCACAATTCAGATGCGACCCGCGAAACAGAGCGACTCGGTTAGCGGCGTTGTAATTGTTCGTGATGGCGTAGGAACAATAGTTGATTTAAAAATTCCAGTGGTTCGCGCCTAAGCGCAGCTAGCTAGTACTAATTAGGCGAGCAGGCGAGAATTGCGACGCTCTGCGGCTCGAAGGCGACGCATATCTCGTCGTTCATCTTCTGACACGCCTCCCCAAATTCCCCAGTCTTGATTTGTCTCAAGAGCGAAATCTAAACACTTGCCACGAACGAGGCATTCATCACAAACAACTTTCGCTTCAGAAATTTGCACCAGGGCTTGGCCAGTTGTGCCAACTGGGAAGAACAACTCTGGGTCTGTATCTTTGCAAGAAGCCTCTCGCCTCCAGGAATAGTCTGCGGACCCAAGGGCAAGGCTTGTAGCGAGAAACGACACGGATAACTCCTAGTTGACAAATCGGCGGTTGTGTGTGGCTCACGCTAGAGAACAATTGTTCACTTCGCAATGGATAAAACAAGTTTTATTTTGTTGTTATTTTGTAGTTATTCTGTGCTGTCAGCTCTTTTATTCTTGTAACCTGCGGGCGTGACCCAAGTTATGGCACACAGGGGTGCTTCTAGGGTTGAAGTCGAAAATACAACGATGGCATTTCGTCGCGCCAGGGAAATGGGCGCTCAGGCCGTAGAACTAGATGTACGACGTTGTGCCAGTGGCGAACTTGTTGTAAATCATGATGCAAAGTTGCCTGACGCGAGAGCGATTATTGCGACGATCAAGTTAGATCTGCCGAGTTATATTCCAACTTTGGCGCAAGCCCTGGATGCTTGCGATCCAATGTGGGTCAACATCGAAATAAAGAACGATTCGAACGAACCAGATTTTGATCCGACCGAACAAACAGCACGAGATGTGGTTGAGCTCCTAAAAAATCGTGGTTCGCCTCGTTGCTATCTGATTTCATCCTTCCGGCGCGAAACGATTGATACAGTGCGTGCACTCTGGCCTGAACTAAAAACTGCGTGGCTCGTGGTGGGAATTGATCCACAAGATTTAGAAACGGTTGCCGAGAAACTCGCGGCACAAGGTCATCATGCTCTGCATCCATGGGTTAACACGCTTACGCAACAACTAATTGAAGTGTTTCACAGTCATGGCTTACAAATAAATACATGGACCTGCGATGATCCTGTGCGCATTAGTGAACTTATTGACTGGGGCGTCGACGGAATCTGCACCAATGTGCCCGACATCGCGCTTGCGGTTATCGCTGGTAAATAGTTTTAGGCGATTATTGGCTTGACGATCCGCAATGCTTCTGGGCAGTGTTCAATATGCAAAGAAGTCTGCTCGCCAAGATAGTCGCCGTCTAGCTGATATGGAAACGGCGACGGAAATGTAATTCGCACGTCTTCGATATCGGTGCGAATATCAACTCCGGCAGAAACGCTGAGCCCGTCATGTCGTACCGCTTGCAAGATAGTTCGCACCATTAGCGGAGTCGTTAGTTTTCTAA
>JABMNW010000137.1 GCA_013204455.1 Acidimicrobiaceae bacterium | reverse complement strand
GGTTTTCACCCGACGGTCTCGTGGATCTCTCCGACGTGAAATCTTTTACGTCAGATGCCTACCGAGATGTCGGGTTGGCTGTTTAGTCGAATAATCAACGAAACTGGCCTGCGTACCGAACCAGCGAGATTTGCTGTCGGTACGCGGGGTATTAAACGAGCGTGTGTTGGCTACTGCCACGGAGTTGAAACTTATTGTGTACATCAACTGTCAAGACAACCAGGTTATGACACGATTTCCAAGTGAATTAACCAAGTCTCCTTGGGAGCCAATACTGGCTAGGGTTTTAGACATGTCGGAGGTAACACGCCCGGTCCCATTACCCGTCCCATCGCCGGTTTCATTGCCTGTCCCATTACCACTATCTGGTCGGACGTATTCCAGCCAGCGCAAAGTTCGCCTAGGTGATGTAACTCCCAAAGGCAGAGTGCGCTTAGATGCCGTCGCACGCTATTTACAAGACATCGCGACTGATGATTCGTTGGATGGCAATTACAGCGAACCGCATTCTTGGGTAGTGCGTCGTACCGAAATGTGGGTTAGTGCGTTTCCGAAATATCTAGAAGAGTTGCATCTCACCACCTGGTGTGGAGCGCTGGGTTCACATTGGGCGGAGCGCCGCACACAGATCGCCACTGCGAGTGGCGTGGCGATTGAAACCGCCGCACTTTGGGTACGCGTTGATTTTAAATCAATGAAGCCGATGCCGCTTTCGAGTGATCTTGTTGAACTTCTTTCGACTGCGACTGGCGGGCGAAAAATATCAGCACGATTGGAAATTGGCAGGTCGCTTCCACCGTTAGACAGTCACAATTCAACTAGTCAAGACTGGTCGATTCGTCGTAGTGATATTGATGCGGTCGGACATTTGAATAATGCTTCATACTGGGAAGTGCTTGAGGAGTACCTCGGCACGCAAACTCGCAAGCTCGCTGGGTTACATGCAACTATTGAACACTTCGGGGCAATTGATCCTGGCGATACGGTGCGAATCGTGACTCAAGAAATCGACACGCGGGTTGTGTTGCGACACGTTCTTGGCACTGGCGAAGTCGCCGCCGTTACGCAACTAATTTTCGCCTAGAGTTTATTTACTTGGACTCGATTCATTTGGATCCGGTTCGTTAGTTGCAACTAGCTCAGTTTTACTAGTTGGAACCGTTTGGAACACACTTTCACGATAAAATTTTAATTCGCGGATACTTTCTCGAACATCGTCAAGCGCTCGGTGCGATCCAGACTTTGATGGTCGTGAAATTGTCAATCCTGGATACCAACGCTTGACTAATTCTTTAATGCTGGAGACATCCACACTGCGATAGTGCAGGTGATTTTCGATTTCTGGAAGATACTTTGCAAGAAATCTTCGATCGGTTCCAATTGAGTTGCCGCATAGCGGAATCGTTCGCGGCTCTGGTAGATGTTGTTTGATGAATTCGAGAGTTTGCGCGCCTGCCTGTTCGAGTGTGATAGTTGAAGCGCGAATTGCCGTGAGCAAACCAGACGTTGTGTGCATCTCGACGACGAACGGATCCATCGCGGTGAGTAACTGCTCGGATTGAGTGATTACGAGATCTGGTCCTTCGGCAACAATGTTCAGATCGTCATCGGTGATCAATGTGGCGATTTCGACGATTACGTCAACCGTGGGATCGAGGCCAGTCATCTCGAGATCCATCCATACAAGCACGCCAAGTAATCTATTGGTTCCTAAGCGTCCGAGTACTTCAGACCAACTCGTATTTAGCCCTATCGTCTTAGGCGTGGTAAATAAACCTGTAGTTGTCCCCGTGCAGAGACTGGATCTCGGTTTGCCCCTGCCGGCGCCAGCACACACGGGCGATGCTGGAATTGATCTCCACGCACGCATCGACACCGTTTTGCCTGCTCGCGGTGGGCGAGTACTTGTGCCAACAGGGATCGCGGTAGCAATTCCCGTTGGCTATTTTGGTCAAGTAGTTCCACGCAGTGGTTTGGCATTGCGTCACGGGGTCACTCTCGTAAATACACCTGGGATTATCGACAGTGGTTATCGAGGAGAGTTACAAGTGATCATGATCAACACGGATACAACTAACGATTACCAAATAGCTCGTGGGGATCGAGTCGCACAACTAATAGTTCAAGAAGTTGTCTCAACTAAATGGAATGTCGTCGATGAACTTGACGGTCACGATCGTGGTGGCGGATTCGGACACTCTGGGCGCTAGCGCGCCGGTGTGTTGGTGCGCTAGTCCGCTAGCGTACGGCGCGTCGGAACACGGCGCGACAATACGCCACGCGCATGTAACTCATCTAGTTTTGTCGTCGAGAGTCCAAGCAGTTCGCTAAAAACTTCGTCGTTGTCCTCGCCGCGATATTTAGCAACCCCACGAGTTGACGTATCGGAACCAGAAAACATCCATGGCGAGTTTGGCAGTTTTACTTTTCCCGTGCCACGATCACTAACTTCAATAAATGCATTGCGTTGTTTGGCCCAATCAGTTTCCGCAACCGCACGCACATCGCGCAGTTGTCCCATTGCTAATTTGTGTTTCGCCAATCGTGATTCAAGTTCATCAACAGTTGATACGGTCATGGCCCACGCTTGTAATAAAGTAATTAACTGATCGAAATTCTCTAGCCGCTTTTCTACGGTCTTAAAGCGTGGATCGTCAAGTAGTGCTGGATTCTCCATTGCACCAACAAAAAAATCAAATGTTCCCCGCTCTGCCGGGTGTCCGCTAACGACGACGATTGTTCCATCGCCTGCGATGAGCACAGGATAATCCTCGGGTCGAAAAGATCGAATCGAATCCGACGTGACTGGCTTGTCCCATAATTCGTCGTGGGCGTGTTCGTTGACATAGAGCATTGTTTGTGCCATCGATAGATCGATGTATTGGCCAGTACCAGTGTGTTCACGTTGATAGAGCGCAGCCAAAATCGCCGAGGCACATTCGATTGCCGTGTAAACATCGCCATGGCTAAACGGATCGTTTGCGTACTGCCCACCACGGGCGTCACCTTGTCGTTTCGTCAGTCCCATTTCAGCGTTGATAACTGGTGCAAATGCGCGGCGATCAATCCACGGTCCGGTATTTCCATACCCAGTAATTGACGCATAAATAAGTCGTGGATTTTTATTACAGAGTTTTGTTGCGTCCAGTCCCAGTCGGGCCATCACACCCGGGCGAAAATTCTCGATCAGGACATCGCATTTATCTATCAGTCGAGTAATTAGTTCGACGGCTTCGCTATTGGTTAGATCCAATGAAATATTGCGTTTGCCGACATTTTGTTGAATAAAATACGTTGCAACCGAATTAATGCGTGGACTGGAATACCTCGTTAAGTCTCCAGTTGGTTGCTCAACTTTAATAACGTCTGCGCCAAGATCACAGAGCATTCTTGTCGCATGCGGTCCAGAAAGTACTCGAGTGAAGTCAAGTACACGGACACCCTCAAGTGGGCGCACAGTGATTAACTGAGAGTTACGCCGAGTGTGCGCAGTGCGAGCGATGCGTACAGTGCGACTCCATGTGACATTGAGGTTTCATCAAAATACACCCGATTCGAATGGTTTGGCGCTGCAGTCGCAGCATTTTTATCGGCTGGAGTGCCACCGAGAAAGATCATTGCCCCAGGCAACTTGTTGAGTACATAACTAAAGTCTTCGGCGCCCATGACTGGTGCTGGCATCCGCACCGCTTTGCCTTCGCCAAGAAGTGATTCGGCAATGTCAAGTGCAAAGTCAACACTTGGTGTGTCGTTGACGGTTACCGGGTAGCCATATTTGATCTCGACAACGGCTTGCATTTCGTGCGCCGCGGCGATTCCTTCGGCAACTCGACGAATATTTTCGTGAACTTTGTTTCTAGTCTTTTCACTCACGGCGCGGATTGTTCCTTCAATCAGTGCAGTTTCGGGAATCACATTCGTTGTTGTTCCAGCAATCAATCGTGTGATAGTCACAACAGAAGGATCAAATGTGTCGATTCGTCGCGTAATCATCATTTGGAGTGCTTGAACAATTTCGCATGCAACCGGTATCGGATCCAAGGTTCTAAATGGTTCAGAAGCGTGACCACCCCGACCCGTGATCGTGATTGAGAGTGTGTCACTCGAAGCCATGACTGGTCCACCACGACTGCCAACCATGCCAACTGGTATCGAAGAAACGATATGCAATGCGTATGCCGCTTTGATCGGCGAGGGGGTGCCATCGCTAAGTGGAGAGACGTTCAATAATCCTTCATCCAACATGAATTGCGCGCCGTGGTAGCCCTCTTCACCAGGTTGAAACATAAACAGCACACGGCCCGGAATTTCGCTTCGTCGTTCGCTGAGCAGTCGTGCAGTGCTAACGAGCATTGATGTATGCGTGTCGTGACCACATGCATGCATACAGTTTTCAACATTTGACGCAAAATCAAGACCCGTATCTTCTGGCATCGGCAGAGCATCCATGTCGCCACGCAACATCACGGTTGGGCCGGACTTGTCGCCGGTCAACATTGCAGCGATTCCACTTGTGGTTTGATGCAGAGTGATATCTAGTGGCAGACCGTCAAGCGCCGCGAGTACTTGTTCACGAGTCTTGGGCAGTGTGTTACCAATCTCTGGCCAAGCATGTAGCCCGCGTCGCAGCGCAATCGCTGAATCCATTAGTCCACTGACTTGGTCTTTTAGGCCAGCGGCCACACCATGTCGTTCTTGCGCCGCCGAAACTGGAGTATTTGATCCTGATTGAGCCATATCCAATAGTAGGCGTATGGCATATCCAACGATCTAATTGAACTTGCGCTGATCGACGCAATGGTGGCAGATACGCCGAACGACATATATTGAACTGGATATGTTGACCGTTGAATTTACGATCGAGCCATTCGTTGAGGGCGATCCTGGAGTACATGTGACGGCCGCAGTTGCAGCTGTCGAGGCGCATGGCATAGCAGTTGATTTTGGTCCGTTTGGTTCGTTGTTTAGTGTCGATCAAGCACTTCTGCCAACAGTTATTGCTGACTTATTGCGTGTTGCCTATGGCAATGGAGCGACCTTCGTAAATATTTCTGTTTCGCAAGACAAACAATGAAGGCGACAAAGCACCATTTGCTTGCGACAATTGCGCCATTAATCTCAGCGATCGGCGCATCACTAGTTGATGCCGATCGTGTCAAGCCCGGTGATGTACCACTCGAACTCGACGGTGTGCTCATCGCCGGCGTGCGCTTGCCAGCATTGCATGGGGCACTTGATCGAATGATCGAAGGTGTTGAAAAAGAACTTGGCGCAAAGCTTTTTGAGTTGTCACGAACTAGTAAACAGCGTGCAATTCGCCTGCTAGATGAGCGCGGTGCCTTTACTCTGCGGCGTGCTGTCGAAGATGTTGCTGACGCAATGGGTGTCTCGCGAATTACTGTCTACAACTATCTCAACTCACTGCACCGTTAGTTAGCGTTTATCACAACACACTGCGATCAAATAATGCGCCATCGGATAGAAACCAGTGTGTACAACCTCGTCGTTCATCGAGAAGATAAACACAGAATGAAAGTAATTCTTAAGAGTTCTCTTCAATTCGGATCCAGATTTGCAATTCACATGCCCGATTTTGCTCGCGCCTGACGCATATGGCTGTGATTCTAGAGAAGGCATACCGACTATAAATGTCCCATGCTGGTTCAGACTTGTTATTGAATTTCTCAAAAACGCTGGCTCGTTCGAAGGCTCGATATGTTCCAAAACATCAAGACTAAATATTCCATCGAATGTTTCATTTAGCGGCCCGTCAAGAAAATTGTGCACTTTAGCCTCAAGCGGCCAATCGGGATCCAGCCGTGCCTTTATGTCATCGATAAATATTGGGTCAAAATCTGTAACTGTTACATGATCAACAGTTTGTTGCACCAGCCGCGTTGCAAAACCATCTCCACATCCGATTTCGAGGACTCGTGAAAATCCTTCAAACATTTTTGATACGAATTTGTAGCGAGCAAAAGTAAAAACAAAACGCTTTGGATCCACATTCCAGTCGTAGTTGCGCATTATTCCGAGTTCTGTTCGACCTGCACGATTCTCAATATCGATGAGTTCGCTGTATTGGCTCTCACGAAATTCCGAATGTTTGTTCGTCACTCTTAAACTCCCCAACGGTAGGCCATGATTTAGAGTAGTGGCTATTCTTGCTTCGAAAAAGTCGTCTGTTACAACTTGCGCAGGTGCACCGAAGTCACTTTATGGTCGGCACCCTTATGTAGAACTAGTGATGCCCTTGCCCTGGTCGGCTCAATATTCTCTTGAAGATTTTTACCGTTGATATCAACCCAAATATCGTGCGCCAACGAGGCAGCTTCCGCTTCTGTTAGATCGGCGAAGTGTCTAAAGAAACTATCTGGATCTTGAAAGATTGTCTTGCGTAAAGTTTGGAACCGCGCGACAAACCAACTTTCGATATCTGTTTCGAGAGCGTCAATATAGATCGAGAAGTCAAAGTAGTCAGAAACAAATTCCGTGGTTCCAGAACCAACCTGGAGCACGTTTAATCCCTCGATAATCAGAATGTCGGGTTGGCGAACGACTTCAATGGCATCAGGAATTACGTCGTAGACAACATGGCTATATACGGGGGCAGAAACTTCGGTAGTACCCGCTTTTACATCGCGGACAAATTGCAATAGTTTCCTAGTGTCGTAACTTTCTGGGAAACCTTTTCGGTTCATCAGCCCGCGCTCTTCAAGGACTGCGTTCGGATAGAGAAAACCATCAGTCGTTACCAGTTCGACTCGCGGGTGTTCAGGCCAACGCATTAGTAAAGCCTGCAAAATTCTCGCGGATGTACTTTTGCCAACAGCGACGCTGCCAGCGATTCCAATTACATAAGGCATCTTTGGTGACGTCGTGCCAAGAAACGTCGCCGCTACTCGATGCAGGTTTTGTGTTGCGGCAACGTACAGATTCAATAGCCGAGTTAGGGGCAAATAGACGGCGGCAACTTCGTCCAGATCAATTCGATCATTGATACCCCGCAATGCCTCAAGGTCCCTTTCGCCAAGAGTCAAAGGAGTTTGGGCGCGTAACACCGCCCACTGATCGCGGTCAAAGTGCACGTATCTATCTACGTCATTTTCTGCAATCAATCGTGACGACCTATTTTGTTACACGTCGCAAAAAGTCAACCAGTGGTGGGTTGACAAGATTTGCATGGGTCAGGTTGCTGGCGTGAGCCGCGCCTTCGATCGTGACAATTTTTTCCGCACCGACCAAACCTTTACGCAACATTTCTGCTCGATCCATAGAAATTGCGTTATCAGCAGTTCCGTGAATAATTATTGCGGGACATTTAATTTCACCGAGGCGAGAGGTGATGTCATCGCGATCGAGCAAACATTCAGAAGCAGCCCTCATCGCCTCGCGTGGCAACGTTTGCCATTTGGCGATCCACTTTTCATTTTCTTTTGGATCAGCGATAATTATGTTGGCAATCACATTTGCAAGTTCAGGAATTGGGCCGTGTTCAAACCATGTCTCCGTCATCTGTCGATAAGCAGCGAGAGTTTCGGGGCCGTCATTGTCGGCTGCAGTATCAATGAGCACAAGCGCACGCACGCGCTTGGGTGCGTGAAGTGCTACGCGTAACGAAAGAAAGCCGCCTTGCGACATTCCTCCTACAACGGCCTCGTTAATTCCGAGGTGGTCCATCAATCCAAGGCAGTCATGCGCCGAGTCCCAATAACTAAATGGCTTGCCGTCCCATTTTGTTTGACCAAATGCGCGCTCATCCCAAGTGATTACGCGAAACTCTGGCGAAAGCGCTGCGACTTGTGAATCAAACATTGTTTGGTCCATCAAAAATCCGTGTGCCAATACAACTACTGGTCCAGCACCGCCTGAGTCCTTAAAGAAAATTTGCTGCCCGTTGACGTTTGCAAATGTCATAAATATTCCCCCAGTTTGCGTTGTTAATAAACGCTACAGGTCGCGTTGGGGCCAGCGTTTATTGATGAAACGGTGATTTTCCAGAAACCGCCATGACACCGCCGGTCAGCACGTCAACACCAGTCTGCGTGACTAGAACCGTGTGTTCGAACTGGGCTGTACGTCTGCCGTCTGCCGTAACTGCTGTCCAGTCGTCACCCCACATTTTGTGTTGCCAAGTGCCAATTGTGATCATCGGTTCGATTGTAAATGTCATTCCTGGTCGCATCAAAACAGAGTTGCGTGAATCATAGTAATGCAATACCTGAATATCTGTATGAAATTGCTCACCAATTCCGTGACCAACGAACGCCCGAACTACACCAAGTTTATAAATTCTTGCATGGTCTTCGATTGCGCGACCAATATCGCTAAGTGGACGACCTGGGACAACGGCCTCGATCCCTTTCCATATGCATTCCTCCGTCGCAGATATCAGCGCGTGACTCTCATCATCAATTTGGCCAACAGCAAATGTTGCATTTGTATCGCCATGCACCCCGCCAAGATAGCAAGTGACATCCAGATTGACAATGTCGCCTTCTTCGAGTTTGCGCGAGTCGGGGATGCCATGACAAATCACCTCGTTTACAGAGGTGCAAACACTTTTTGGATAGCCCATGTAGTTGAGTGGACTCGGGTAAGAGTTTCGCGCAATGCAAAGATCGTGCACATAGATATCTATCTCGTCCGTGGTAACGCCAGGCTCGACGGCGTGTCCCGCAAGGCGCAACACCTCAGCGGCGACTGCACCCGCTAGGCGCATTCGCTCAATAATCTCAGGCGATTTGACTGGCGATTCGTTCCACCGAATGACTTCACCAGTTTCGGCATATGGCGGCCGTATAATTTGCGCCGGCACATTGCGTCGCGGACTAACTGCACCAGCCTGCACCCGACCTTCAAGCGGTTTGTG
>JABMNW010000136.1 GCA_013204455.1 Acidimicrobiaceae bacterium | reverse complement strand
GTAAAAGGCGACATTCACGACATCGGCAAAAACTTGGTTGCGATGATGCTCGAGGGTGCTGGATTTGAAGTTGTAGATCTCGGAATCAACACCGATGTCAACAAATATCTCGCGGCGCTGGAAGAACACAAGCCAGACATACTTGGAATGTCGGCACTACTTACGACCACAATGCCATATATGAAGGTTGTCGTTGACACAATGAAGGAAAGAGGGATACGGGAGAAGTACATTGTGCTGGTTGGTGGAGCGCCACTTAACGAAGAATTCAGCGTTGCCGTTGGCGCAGACGCCTATTGTCGCGATGCCGCCGTCGCAGCCGAGACGGCCCAAAAACTTGTTGGAGCTCGTCGGTTACGCAATGCAGAGCCACCTGGTCCTTCAGTCGGCTGAGATTTAGTGCCGCCGATGTCATCTGACATGCGACCACTGATTATTGCCTGCGGTGCATTGGCCACCGAACTTCGCGCGGTGTTGCGCGCGTCGGGGATTAGTGAAATTATTGAAGTGATTTATTTGCCGGCAAATCTGCACAACAGGCCGGAACACATTGCACCACAAGTTGCCGAACTGCTGGCGAAGAATATTTCGCGCCCAACGCTTGTGGCTTACGCCGACTGCGGAACTGGAGGCCACTTGGATGCACTGCTAACAAAATTCCCAGAAGTGACGCGGTTGCCTGGAGCGCATTGTTACGAATTATTTGCTGGCACTCCCAATTTTCTTGCCGCACATGAGGAGGAACCTGGCACTTTCTATCTCACAGATTTTCTCGCTAAGCACTTTGACGCTCTCGTCTGGCAAGGGCTTGGGCTGGATGTACACCCCGAACTACGCGATACATATTTTGGCAACTATCGTCGTGTTGTGCTGTTTTCGCAATCAATTGATCCCGATGTCGTGCGCGCTGGACAAGAAGCAGCACAGCGTCTTGGATTAGCATTCGAGCATCGCCATGTTGGTTTAGAGCGACTTGCCGATGCGATACCAGTTTTATTTAAAACTTCAATAAAAATAGATGGTCGTTAATGGCGCGTGGTAGTAACGAAGTTGTTGTCATCTGGTGGCGCGATATTCCTGCACAAGTTAATGCTCAGGCTGGTCGGGAACGCAAACAAGTGCAAATGTCAGATAAATTTCAACGGGCAATTGATCGTGCCAAACGAAAAGCGCATATATATACCGCGGACGAAGACATCGCGCAGTGGCGAAGAGTGAGTTTGCCATTGGTTGGAGATCTAGCCGAGGCTGCCGAACGCGAAGCCGATCGGCTCGAAGTCGAGTACCCACGCGAGCGCCTTGGACGACTTGCGTTCGCCGGTGGATTTGAAGCTGATGTTGACATGACTGCAATAAGCAGGAACGAACTTGCGGCACTTGAAGAACTTGAAGAACCAGAAGTACCAGAAGAAACGGTATAGAAAAATGACACAGACAGTTCTTTCATCTGCAACCAAGGAAGTAATTATTGGTTTCGAACTACCATTCGTAATGATCGGCGAGCGCATCAATCCAACTGGCCGCAAATTGCTTGCCGCAGAAATGAAGGTGGGTGATTTCAGTCGGGTCGAGGCTGATGCGCTGGCGCAAGTTGCTGCAGGTGCCCATATGTTGGATATCAACGCTGGTATTCCACTCGCAGATGAGCCGGCGCTTTTGGCCCGTGCGATTCAACTTGTCCAATCGATTACCGATGTTCCACTGTCAATTGACTCATCAATCATCGCTGCGCTTGAAGCAGGACTTGCCGTATATAAAGGTAAGCCACTCGTCAACTCGGTAACTGGAGAAGAAGCAAATTTAGAGCGCGTTCTGCCGCTCGTGGCTAAGTACGGCGCTGCGGTGGTTGCGATTTCTAATGATGAAACCGGCATCAGCATGGACCCCGATGAGCGGTTCGCCGTTGCCAAGAAAATTGTCGAACACGCCGCCGATTACGGCATACCGGCGCACGACATTGTGGTCGATCCCTTGGTAATGCCGATTGGGGCAATGGGCGATGCTGGTCGGACTGCGTTTAAAATTATTCGTCGTTTGCGTGAAGAACTTAAAGTCAACACAATCTGTGGTGCTTCAAACGTAAGTTTTGGTATTCCGTCGCGCAATAACATCACCGGCACGTTCTTGGCAATGGCGATTGGCGCTGGTATGACATCAGCGATTATGAACCCGATGCATCCAGAAGTAAAAACTCTAGTCATGGCTGCTGATGTGCTCGTTGGCAACGATAAAAACTGTGCTGCTTGGATTCGTACCAATCGTGACCCGAATGATGTTTCTGCCAATCGTGTCGCTCGCAATAGCCGTGGTCGACGACGAGTCGAATAATTAAAATTATGGAACGACGCATCGTTTTTACCCCTTCAGGTTTAGATGGTGTTGTCCAGGACGGGGTGACAGTGCTTGATGCAGCACGTCAACTCGGCGTCGACGTTGATTCTGTTTGTGGTGGGCGAGGAATTTGTGGTCGCTGTCAGGTGACGCCATCAATCGGAGTGTTCGCCAAGTGGGGGATCCTGGCTACTGAGTCTTCGTTATCTGGTCTCGCCGAAACCGAAATTAATTATCATGCCAAGCGTGCACTCGTGCCGGGTAATCGTTTGGGATGTGCGGCGCGTATTTTTGGCGACGTTGTCATTGATGTACCAGCAATCAGCCAAGTGCATCGTCAGATTGTACGCAAAGATCTCGATCTTGATCCGATCACTGTTGATCCGAGTTTTAGTTTGTTTTATCTCACCGTTCCAGCCAGTCAACTTGGTGATTCTGTTAGTGCTGCGCAGACGCTTGCAAATGAAGTTGCGAATCAGCACAGCCGAACCGTTCCGCAGGTTGCTAGGCGAGCATTGAAAACACTGCATGGGGTAATCGCTAAGGGTGACGGAGAAGTGACCGTCGCAGTTCGCCGCACTGACGGTCTTGAGCAGATCGTTGCTGCGTGGCCAGGTTTTGTTGATACTGCCTACGGCATTGCGGTGGATGTAGGTTCGACAACAGTCGCGGGTCATCTCTGCGAACTATTGACCGGCGAAATCGTCGGCAGTTATGGCGTGATGAATCCACAAATTCGCTTTGGCGAAGATCTGATGAGCCGAGTGTCTTATGTGATGATGAATCCGGGCGGTGACCGTGAACTTACTAAGGCGATCAGGATCGCACTGGATGATCTAGTCGGCAATCTCGTTGAGACAGCTGGCGTAGATAGATCCAATGTTTTAGAAATGACAATTGTTGGCAACCCGATCATGCATCACATCGTGCTTGGCATTGATCCAACGCCACTCGGCATGGCTCCATTTGTGCTGGCAACGAACGAATCCGTTAGCGGTTGGGCAACCGAACTCGAGATTAATTTGCCAAATGCTTGTTTTTATGTGGGGCCATGTATTGCTGGTCATGTTGGCGCCGACACGGCGGCAGCAATTCTGGCCGAGGGTCCGCATCGCTCAACTGAAATGCAACTTCTTGTTGATATTGGCACGAACGCCGAGATCGTTCTGGGTAACACTCAGCATCAGTTTGCGGCCTCAAGTCCGACGGGCCCAGCCTTCGAAGGAGCACAGATCAGTGCCGGTCAACGCGCAACAACCGGCGCAATCGAACATCTACGAATTGATCGCAACACACTTGAACCACGCTTCAAAGTTATTGGTTCAACACTCTGGAGTAACGAGCCAGGGTTTGCCGAGTCACTTGGCGACACGGTAATAACTGGCATTTGCGGATCGGGAATTATTGAAATTATTGCCGAGATGTATTTAAGTGGGATCATCGATACTGATGGCGTACTTCGCGGTGAGCTTGCCGAGAAAAGTAGTCGGATTGTCGCTGACCAACGAACATTTTCGTATTTGTTTTATGAGCACGATCAAATAAAACTATTCGTGACACAAAACGATGTTCGCGCCATCCAATTAGCCAAAGCGGCATTGCGTGCCGGTATTGATCTGCTCGTTGAACATGCTGGTTCTCCAGTTGTGCATGACATACGTCTTGCCGGTGCATTCGGGGCTCACATTGATCCGGTTTATGCAATGGTGCTTGGTCTTGTTCCAGATTGTCCCGTCTCTGGCGTGCGATCCGTCGGTAATGCTGCCGGCGCTGGTGCAGTGCAAGCCTTGCTATCACGAAGTTTGCGCCACGAAATGGAAAAGACTGTGCGGGGGGTAATCAAAATCGAGACGGCCACTGAGCCGCGCTTTCAAGAATTATTTGTTGCCGCAATGGCCTTCCCGCACAAAACTGCTCTCACACCAAACCTTGAATTGGTTATTGATCTTCCCGCTAGAGCAGAATTATCTGCAAATGGCGCTGGGCGTTCGGGTCGGCGTCGTCGGGCGTCCAATCTTGTGGCAGAATAGCCGCGTGGCAGAATAGTCGCATATAGATTTTGCGAATAGCACCATGACCGACACGACACGAACCAAACGCTCAGGTGGCAGAGCAGGGCGCCAGACTTTGCGCTCGTTGCACGAACCAGAACGTGATGCATTTATTACACGGCTGATAAAACCCTATGAACTTGTCTCGGATGAAGGTCTCGAAATAATCGAGCACAATGCCGACACGATTCTTGAAAAAGTCGGGATCGAAGTGCGTGATTATCCATCTGCAATTCAACGATTCAAAGATGCTGGCGCTGATGTTACGGGTACGCGGGTGCGATTTCCGCGCGGAATGTGCCGAAAGATTGTTAGCGCGACGGCACCAAGTATCTACATTCAACATGCGCGTAACCCAATTAATAATGTGCAGATCGGTGGCAACGCCACGGTGTTCGCACCTAACTACGGTTCACCATTTGTCTTTGACATCGACAACGGTCGCCGTTATGCAACAATCAACGACTTTCAAAACTTTGTCAAACTTGCGTACATGTCGCCGCGCTTGCATCACTCTGGTGGCACTGTGTGCGAGCCAATTGATATTCCTGTTAGTAAGCGTCACCTCGACATGGTTTATGCGCACATTAAGTACAGCGACAAAGGGTTCATGGGATCCGTCACTGCTGGTGAACGTGCTCAGGACAGCGTCGAATTAGCACGTATCGGTTTTGGCGGCGATTTACAAGATCGCACGGTGATGACGAGTTTGATAAATGCGTCTTCGCCATTGGTCTGGGATGCATCAATGCTCGCCTCGGCAGAGGTGTACGCACTCAATAATCAGGCAACGATTGTCACACCGTTTATTTTGGCTGGCGCGATGGCACCGTCAACGTCGGCGGGCGTAGCGGCGCAAACCCTTGCTGAATCTTTGGCCGGGATGACATTCACTCAACTTGTACGACCTGGCGCGCCAGTAATTTTTGGCTCGTTTGCGTCTTCAATGTCGATGCAGACAGGTGCTCCAACTTTTGGTACTCCAGAGCCGGCCATCGTGTTGTACACGATGGCCGCACTCGCGCGTCGTCTTGGCGTACCGTTTCGCTCAGGTGGCTCGTTGACCGGGTCAAAACTTCCAGATGCGCAAGCCGCCTACGAAAGTGCGGCAACATTGATTCCTACGATCATGGCTGGCACGAACTTCGTGCTGCACGCCGCGGGCTGGCTAGAGGGCGGACTTGCTATTGGCTACGAGAAATTTATTTTGGATGATGATCAACTTGGAATGATGGCGACTTTTGCTAAGGGGCTTGATCTGTCGCCCAATGGTCAGGCGTTGGATGCAATTCGGGATAATCCGCCGGGTAATCACTTTTTAGGTACTGCGCACACGCTGGCCAACTTCGAAACCGCTTTTTATCGTTCGACAACCTCGGACAATTCCAGTTACGAACAATGGCTTGAAGATGGAGCACAAGACTCAGCAAAGCGCGCGAATAGCATTTGGAAAGAACGCCTCGCCAGCTATGTGGCACCGCACCTGGATGAAGCGATCGACGAGGAACTCAAGGAATATATTGCTAAACGCAAAAGCGTGTTGCCCGACACGTTTGCATAAATTCCAACCTCTAGCATTACGTCGATGTCTTTTCTTACCCGTCTCAAAAAATCTACTGTTCAGGTCAACCCAGAAGTCAAAAATCTGGTCAGCAATATGCGCTT
>JABMNW010000135.1 GCA_013204455.1 Acidimicrobiaceae bacterium | reverse complement strand
AGCTGAATACGCGGGTCCGATTCCCGTCACCCGCTCAAGTATGAAACCTGACGATGATCTTCGAACCGCTGGCGGTCTCGTTGTGCCAAAAACAGCTTTGCAATGGACATTCGCGCGCTCGGGTGGTGCTGGCGGCCAGCACATCAATAAGACTTCATCCAAGGCAACTCTGATTGTCGCTGTCGAATCAGTAACTGGCGCAGACACATCTTTAACGCGAATTCGCGCCAAATTGCCGAGTGAAATTCGTGTGACAAGCCAGTCAAGTCGTAGTCAATGGCGCAACCGACAACTCTGTTTGGCACAACTTGCCGAGATTCTCGACGCTGCCGCCAAAGCCCCGGACCCCAAACGTAGAAAATCTAAACCGACCCGTGGATCTGTCGAACGACGACTCGACAGCAAACGTCGCGAAAGCGACAAGAAGGAATCTCGCCGAACCGACGATTGGTAAGTGGTTAATTATCTATTAGCGAAATCAGAGCAGACTAACTAACGCCCAAAGTGCGGCAATGCCACCAACCGTGGCCATCACCAAACTACGCACAACTGGCGCTTTTGATAAATCGCTTTCTTCGCGACGCTGTTGTGGTGGACGCACAAGAGCAAACACATTGCCGGCGCACATTGCTCCACCGAGGGCGATAACCATCCAGGCCAACAAGTCGTCGCCGAGAAACATTAGGAATTACGAGTTCAATCGCGGGTCTGATGCGTAATTTTCGAAACGTGTATAGGCCGCCAACCAAGCCAAACGTATCTTGCCGAGTGGCCCAGCACGGTGCTTGGAGATATTAAGTTCGGCTGCACCAAACTCGTCTTTATTGTCCGGGTTGTAAACCTCATCGCGATACAAAAACATCACCACGTCAGCATCTTGTTCGAGGGCTCCAGACTCACGCAAGTCAGACAATGTCGGACGTTTGTCGGTACGGGCTTCCAAACCTCGGCTGAGCTGACTTAATGCCAAAATCGGGATCTTAAATTCGCGCGCTAATAACTTTAATTTTCGACTGATCTCACTCACTTCGAGTTGACGGTTTTCTGGTCGACCATCACCACCCATCAGTTGCAAATAGTCGATGACAATTAGTGCCAGATCGCCCTGACGACTTAGCGTGCGACGCGCCTTGGCACGAATCGCACCCACAGAGGTGCCGGGACTGTCATCAATAATCAAAGGAATGTCCAAGCGTCCCACGGCATGACCGATTTTGGTCCAATCGTTTGGCGTTGGGCGTCCACTGCGCAATACCGCCGAGTCGACTCCAGCCTCACTGGCCAAAATTCGTTGAACAAGTTCAGAGCTGCCCATTTCGAGAGAGAAAAACAACACTGGTTTGCCAGAGGAACGCGCCACATGCACTGCCACGCCAAGTGCAAGTGCAGATTTACCCATCGCTGGACGAGCCCCGAGAATGTTTAGTGTTCCTGGTTGTAGCCCAAGCAAAATTTTGTCGAGCCCGGCTAAACCAGTTGCAGTGCCGGTAACGAGTTCTTTGCTATTCGCGCGCTCCTCAAGTTTTTCCATTGCGTCAACGACGAGGTCACCAAGTCGCTGTGAAGAATCACCAATGTTGCTTTCGGAAACATCGAATACTTTTGACTCCGAATCATCAATTGCTTTAGCAACATCTTCCGGCCCGCTGTAAGCAATCTCAGCAATTTCTGATGCAACTGAAATCAGCCGGCGCAATGAGGCGGTTTCGCGAACAATTTTGGCGTAACGATCGGCGCTCGTGATTGCGGGTGTTGCGTTCTGCAACATCAATAACGCATCAATCCCACCGATGCCATCTAATAAACTGTTGCGACGAAGTTCATCACCAACTGTGATCGGGTCAACAGGTTCGCCAGCAGTATTTAACGAGCGAATCGCATCGTAAATATGCTGATGTGCCGGCTTATAAAACTCTTCCGATCTCACCCCGCGTTCGAAAGCAACTCCAACTGCTTCTCGCGATAACAACATTGCGCCAAGTAACGATGCTTCGGCCTCAATGCTGTGTGGCGGAATACGATTCACCGGTCGCTGTTGCGCCCCTAAACGATCACCACGTGGAAATTCAGCAATAGACATGACTACACAGTGCCTGTATCTGCCTGTTGATCGCTAGGGGAATAACCCTGTGATTATT
>JABMNW010000134.1 GCA_013204455.1 Acidimicrobiaceae bacterium | reverse complement strand
GCGTAGGGGTTCAAGTCCCCTCTTCGACACAAATTGAGTATCGCTAAATCTAATTTTTGAAAAGACGGTGTTAAAATTTCGAGTCAGACTGGGTTTAATAACACTGTAGATCTGGTCGCGTTACAAAAACGCACACTTCGAGTCCTTATTTCTGGACAGATCGTCGCCGCTGCTGCGTTATCTGCGGCGGTCACCGTTGGAGCGTTCGTAATCCAAGACATGTTGGGTCAACAAACCCCGTGGGCTGGAATTTCTAGTGCGACGTTTACCATGGGTTCAGCATTCATGTCCCAGGTATTGGCTCGTGTGATGAGTCAACGCGGTCGTCGTATTGGCTTGCAATTCGGTTACTCGTTGGCAATTATTGGCGGATTAACCGCTGGCTTTGCTGTCAACAGAAATTCTTTGGCACTTTTTGTGATTGGACTATTTCTCTACGGCTCTGGGCAGGCATCAAATTTGCTTTCGCGTTATGCGGCAATGGATTTAGCAGCCCCAGGAAAGCGTAGTCAGGCAATGAGTTACATCTTGTTTGGCTCAACTTTTGGCGCCGTGTTCGGTCCAATTCTTATTGGCCCTGCCGAGCGAATCGGTGTAGAAGTTTTTGGTTGGACTCAGTACACGGGCCCGTGGGTTGCATCCGCTTGCTTCTTTTCCATTGCCTTGATCAATGTATGGGCAAGACTTCGACCTGATCCACTCGAAGCAAGCGGGGGATTGCGATCTCAACAAGCAGTTGGCGTAGCGACACCAAATCTTGGTTCGGCACTACAAGTTATTTTTGCTTCTAAAAATGCGCGGATTGCATTGTTAGCAATGGTGATTTCTCAAGTGACAATGGTTGCCGTTATGACAATGACTCCGGTGCATCTAAAACTGCACGGTCACGAAGGTGTGAGCGCTTATGTAATCTCGTTGCATATCGCTGGGATGTACACATTTAGTCCGCTTGTCGGACGTTTTGCCGATCGACAAGGTAAATTGCGTTCGATATTAGTGGGAGCAGTGTTGTTGATGGGCGCGACCATATTGGCCGCACTTGCAGGCGAAGAAGCTGCCCTATTATTCCCATCCTTATGGATGCTGGGCCTCGGATGGAGTTTTGGTCTAATCGGTGGATCAAGTTTGCTGGTCGAGTCTGTACCCGATCGTTCGCGTGTGACAGTACAAGGTGCTGCGGATCTAATGATGAGTTTTTGTGGTGGTTTGGCTGGCTTTTCGAGCGGGTTCATTCGTAAAGCATTCGGCTTTCATTGGCTTAGCAATTTTGGAACTCTGCTCGCTCTCGTGCTTGTTTCGATTGCGATTAGATATTTCCTTGCTGCTCGGCCAATGCCAAAGACGGTTTAAGATTCTGGGCATCGCTAATCTGTTGAGGTGTCAACTTGGACGAACTGGGCCGGAAATCAGCACGCAAGTCGAGTTAGCTTCAACTACCCGCATTGTGAATTTGATCTTCAAGAAATAGTAAAGCGAGCAGTTAGATCCGGCGAGCGTATAAAGGCAATTGGCTCTGGTCATAGTTTTAGTGGAATTGCCGTATCGGAGCAACAACTTGTTGATCTAACAAACTATGGCGAACTAATCGAGATTGACGCAGAGCATCACCTGGTTACGGTTCAAGCTGGAATGCAACTATCGACACTAAACGAGATTTTACACCGGCACGGGCTCGCAATGCCGAATCTGGGTGACATCGCCTATCAAACGATTGCTGGGGCAATCTCGACGTCGACGCACGGTACTGGTGCCAAACTCCCAGGTCTCGCCGCACAAGTTACGCGACTGCGAGTAGTGTTAGCCGATGCAACAGTCATTGATTGCTCTGCGGAATCGAATAGCGAGTTATTTGATTGCGCGCGCGTTGGACTTGGTGCAATCGGTCTGTTGAGCACGATCACATTACGAGTAGTACCAGCATTCACCCTTGCGGTGATCGAAGAGCCGATGCGTGTTGATGATCTAATCGCAAACTTGGATCATCATGTTGAAACTAATGATCACTTTGAGTTTTTTTGGGTACCGCACACGGGATGGGCGCTAACAAAGCGCAATAATCGCACAAATGGGCCTGCCAAACCGATGGGGAAGATGTCACACTGGTACGCTAAAACGCTAATTGAGAACTACGCCTTTGGCGCGGTATGCATGCTTGGGCGTGTTCGACCTTCGTTAATTCCCAAACTGGCTAAGGCTTTGCCAGCATCGCCACGGAACGAGTATTCAGATAGCAGTTTCAAGATTTTTGCAAGCAAACGAATTGTCAAATTTTATGAGATGGAGTACGCAATTCCTCGTCAAGCATGTGCGGAAGCGTTGAATCGAGTCCGTAGACTGGTAGACGAT
>JABMNW010000133.1 GCA_013204455.1 Acidimicrobiaceae bacterium | reverse complement strand
GTTGCACCCGTGCCACCTTGCATACCATCAACCACCAAGACGTCGGCGCCTGCCGCAACGGCCAGCTTGACATCGTAGGCAACCCGAGTTGCACCTACTTTTACATAAATCGGTTTTTCCCAATTTGTGGCTTCACGCAATTCTTCAATCTTGATAACAAGGTCATCGGGCCCACTCCAGTCGGGATGACGCGACGATGAGCGTTGGTCAATACCAGGAGGCAATGTTCGCATTCCAGCAACGCGCTCAGATACTTTTAGTCCAAGCAACATACCACCGCCACCTGGTTTTGCGCCCTGTCCAAGAACAATTTCAATTGCGTCGGCCTTCATTAAATCTGTTGGATTGAATCCATATCGCGAGGGGAGACACTGGTACACGAGGTGTTTCGAAGAGTTCCGTTCTTCGTCGGTCATTCCACCATCACCAGTTGTCGTCGAAGTACCAACTGCCGTTGCAGCACGTCCGAGTGCCTCTTTGGCATGACCTGACAACGATCCAAAACTCATGCCAGCGATGGTTATTGGAATCTTTAGTTCGAGAGGCTTACTCGCAAATCGTGAACCGAGCACCGTTGTCGTGTCGCATGCTTCACGGTAGCCCTCCATTGGATAACGCGATGCCGACGCGGTGATAAATACGAGATCATCAAATGTCGGCAGTTTTCGTTTTGCTCCCCATCCACGAATCTCATAACGACCTTCTTCGGCCATCCCATGAATTTGATCAATGACGGATACGGGAAACGAATGACTTTCACGCAAAGCAATGTGGCGGGAGCGTGGCTTGTCGACTGGCGTTGGATCGGTCATTAGTATTTCTGCTCCTTCAATGCATCAAAGTTGTACAACTGTTTGGCCGAGCCGATTCGTTTGACATTATTGGGATCGATATGTGTGAATCCAGCGGTCTCACACAGGGCGGCGATCTTAGACACATCGGAATCCGTGAGCTCTTCGTAACGGGCATCGGCACCAAGACTCTTAACTGTTCCTGCTACATATATGACCGCTTCGTACAACGAATCACCGAGTGCCTCGCCAATATTTCCACCTACAAGTAATACTCCAGCCTGGGCCATGAACATCGCGAAATCGCCGATATCCCCAGCAATAGCAATCGATCCACCTTTTAGTGATATTCCGGCACGAGTACTGGCATCTCCTTCGACGATGATTGTGCCCCCGTGGGCCGACGCCCCAACGCGTTCGCTGGCATTACCTGTCACACGAATTGTGCCATTCATCAGATTTTCTCCCCCTGCCCAACCACAAAACCCATTGACTTTTATGTTGATTCCATCACATAGTCCGCCAACATAATGTCCAACCGATCCTTCGAAAGTTACGTTGAGATCTTTGATCATTCCAACGGCCATATTGTGGCGGCCCTTTGGATTAAGAATCGTGGCCGATGACCCACTTGGTAACGCGCGCAATGCGACATTAATTTCTCTAACGGTGGATATCTCGCAATCAAAAACTGTGGGTGTCATCACCGAGTCCAAACGTGAATTTCATTCGGAGCCGGTTCAAAAACCTTAGCCTTGTCAATGTCGGGCAGTTCGGCGAGCGCTCGATACTCAGAAGACATTGCAACATATCTATCGTGCACCGCAATCACGGCTGGCTTACATGACACCGAGTCACGGGCGACAGCGAACTCGTTCTGCGTCGCACACAGTAGTGTGTAAAATCCGTCAAGTGTTTTCTGAAGCACCTTTAGTGCGTCACCAAGATCGCGTCCGTGATTCATTTCGTAACCAATCAATCGCGCCGCAACTTCTGTGTCGTTTTCGGTCAAGAACTCTTCGCCGAGCGCTTCTAAATCACGCTTTACACTGAAATAGTTAGAAAATGATCCGTTGTGCACCACACATAAATCGTCGTGTGTTGAAAATGGATGAGAACCGTCGGTAGTAATTGCAGACTCAGTGGCTAAGCGTGTGTGGCCGACTCCTTGATAGCCGACTCTTGATTCAATATCAAATCTTTCAAGAACCGAAATCGGTGCGCCGACATCCTTGAATACCTCAACTGCAACACCCGTGGAGATGATGCTTACGTCGTGGGATTCAATTTGAGATTGGAGTCCAGGTACGCCAGTTAAAACGACACCGTCACCATGCCTGACGAGCCGTGTGCCACACTTTGCCGCCAACGAAATCCAATCAAAGTTTCGATCATCTGAGCGACACGAGTACTTCAGAAGGCCTTGATCAACGACATCTCCATAGATGGCGATTCCCGCCGAGTCTGGGCCTCTATCCGACATTTGGGTGAGCATTGCTGTGACGAAGTGACCAAGCTGTGGTTCGAGTTCAGAGTCCAAAAGGTGCAGTCCGACGATTCCACACATGCTCAACCTCCCCTAGTCGCACTCAATATATAAAGTTTCATGTCAATATACAACAGAACACTCAGATTAAACACTTTAACGAATAGCATGGTACTCTAACTTTGTATAATATAAAAATCTTTTTGATGGGGGCATCAGATGAGCAAGACACGTGAAATATTAGAAGCACGGGCGGCCGAAGACAATATCGAATTTTTTATGACGATGTTTGTCGATATGCATGGTCGAC
>JABMNW010000132.1 GCA_013204455.1 Acidimicrobiaceae bacterium | reverse complement strand
GTCATGCGTCTGATTTCGTTCTGTTGATAGTGTATACAAGTATAGTACAAGTTCGAACAGTTAGATATCACGAGATTGCAAATACTTTGCGTCGGCGGATCGAGGCACGCGAGGTTTCTGCTGGTCGCGTGATGCCGAGTGAATCTGAGTTGTCGGCGGAATTCTCGGTAAGCCGTGTGACTGTTCGTCGCGCATTAGAAATTCTACGTGAGGAAGGTCTAGTTATTTCACGGCAAGGATTCGGTTGGGTGATTTCAAGCGATCAAGTAACCCAAACACTTGGGCGCCTCGGTACCATCGAAGAGCAAATGTTGGCCAATGGTATGACATCAGAGCGACGGATTGTTGAGTTTGGTTTTGAGCGAGCCACCCGCAAAGTTGCAAAAGTTTTGAACTGCGATCAAGTATTGCGAGTCAAGCGTGTCAACACTGCCAATGGCGATCCGTTTGCAGTTGTCACTGTGTGGTGTCCATTTGAGCTGGGCCAACATTTATCTCGAAAAGAGGTCGAGAAGTCGGCGTTTTATGAATTGTTGAATGTCCCAATTGGTGGAGCAACCCAAACTATTGGTGCTGATGCTGTTTCTAAAACTGATGCCGCACTACTCGAGATTCGAGTTGGGTCACCAGTTCTGCATTGTGAGCGAATCACCCGGGATATATCTGGAAATGCCGTTCTGCTCTCGCATCACGTCTTTCCTGCGCACCGAACAAATTTCGTTGTCGAACTGCCATCGGCGGGACGCTCAATCGCACCGAACGGATTGCGACTAGTCGAATAATTCACTAATCAACTAGATGATTAGTGAATTATTACCACTTGTCCCAGTGCAGAACTTTTTCAAGTGGTAATCGTTTGGCGGGTTTGAAGTCTGTGCCAATTGTGTAGGCGATCGGGAAGAGCCCGCCTTGCATCACCTTGTCGAACGGAATGCCGAGCAACTCGGCCGCTTGCTTTTCGCCATTGTTCATCATGTGAATCGTTGTCCATGCTGAACCTAGTCCGCGACTGCGAAGTGCGAGCATGAAACTCCATACGGCTGGAAGTAATGATCCCCACGAGCCGGCGCCAGCGACGGCGGGCATATTGTCCGTACGACCTTCGATGCACGGGATTAACATCAGTGGCGCACGATAAAACTCTTCGGCAAGATACATCGCCGAGTTCCGGACTGCGCCCATTTGTTTTATTCGTGGATCTGCTGGTTCATATCTGCGGCCCGGCATGCTGGCGTAGATTGCAAAATTCTTTTTATAAATATCGGCAAGTGCTTTTCTCTTGGTGACATCTTCAACGATGATCCAGTGCCAACCCTGTGAGTTACCACCGGTCGGCGCTTGAAGCGCAAGATTGAGGCATTCCTCGACAATTTCGCGTTCGACGGGACGATCAAAGTCCAATCGCTTGCGCACGCTACGGGTTGTGGATAGGACTTCGTCGATGCTGAGGTTGAGTTTCATGGGCTCAAGTGTGCCATGCCACGATGTACTTAAGCGAAATCAAAGGAGCGAACTTTAGATGAACACAAATAGTCAAGAAGACCGGGTCACGGTTTCAATTCGAGACGGGATTGCTGATGTGCGACTTAACCGTGTCGACAAACGAAATGCACTTGACTCGGCGATGTTTTCTGCGATTGCCCGCGTCGGCAAAGAACTCGCCAACGACAACAATCTACGCGCTGTAGTGCTCTCTGGAAACGGTGCATCATTCTGCGCAGGTTTAGATTTCGGTGGGTTTCAAGCAATGGCTGGCTCAAGTGGCGCGAGCAAAGACGGCAATTCACCAATTGCCGAATCGATGGAAGTCGATTCACAAAATGCCGGTTCAATGGAATCTGGTGCGATCACACATCTGGCGCAACAAATTTGTTGGGTCTGGCAGGAGGTTCCAGTGCCGGTGATTGCCGCGTTACACGGCCATGCACTCGGCGGTGGATTACAACTGGCACTTGGCACAGATATTCGTATTGCGCATCCAACGACACAAATTTCAATGCGTGAAGTTCATTGGGGATTAATTCCGGACATGACTGGCACTTTGATGTTGTCGCGACTGGTTCGCGATGATGTGGCTAAAGATCTAGTGTTTAGCGCTCGTGTTATTTCTGGAATCGAAGCACACGAGTTGGGGCTCGTGACTAGGGTCTCGGAAACTCCGTTAGAAGTCGCGATGCAGATTGCCCGCGAAGTCGCTGGGCGCAGTCCAGATGCGGTTCGTGGTGCAAAGGCGCTGATCAACCGACTATCTAATGCTGGTGCGGCCGAACACTTCGCCGAAGAACGACGGATTATTTACGGGCTAATTGGCAAGCCAAATCAAGTTGAGGCCGTTACCGCTAATTTTGAGAAGCGTCCAGCCAAGTTTGAGGCTCTGCAAAACTAGTATGCACGTCTAGACTTAGATTTCTCAGGCCAGTGTCGTCCCGAGGAGCCAGCCACTTGGCTGGCGGAAAAATAAAAGTAACTGCACAATGCAGTTGAGGGACGACAATGTTGCAAGATCTGCCGCCACCTAGTGGCCTTTACGACCCGAGATTCGAGCACGATTCGTGCGGAGTCTCATTTGTTGTAGACATGCGCGGTCGCGCGAGTCACAACATTGTCGTTACTGGTCTTGCTGCACTGTGCAGCATGGAGCATCGCAGCGCAACTGGTGCCGAGACGCAAACAGGTGACGGCGCCGGAATTTTGTTGCAGATTCCGCATCGGTTTTTAACGGAAGTTGCTGGGTTTTCACTGCCACAAGTTGGTAGTTATGGAGTTGGTCTGGCATTTTTGCCACGAGACGAAGAACTTGCGCGCAAGGCTCGCGCCCATATCGAGTCGATAGTGATTCAAGAGCGTTTGCGTCCACTCGGGTGGCGAAGTGTTCCTGTTAATCCGTCATGTTTAGGTGCGAGTGCACACCGAGTGATGCCATCCTTCGAACATTTTTTTGTTGATGATCCCGATGGTGCGAGATCAATCGATCTGGATCGAAAATTGTTTATAGTGCGCAAACGAGTTGAACATGAGTTGCCAGCCGAACAGTCGACTTACTTTCCTTCGCTCTCATCGCGCACACTGATCTATAAAGGAATGTTGACGACGCCAGAACTGGCGATCTTTTTTGGAGACTTAAGGGACGAGCGCATCGAATCGGCACTTGTGCTTGTGCACAGCCGCTTTTCGACCAACACATTCCCCGAGTGGCCTTTGGCCCACCCGTATCGTTATGTCGCGCATAACGGCGAGATCAACACGGT
>JABMNW010000007.1 GCA_013204455.1 Acidimicrobiaceae bacterium | reverse complement strand
TTCACAATTCTTGCCAGTTGTCGGCACATATTTAGCGGGTGTATTGCCGGTGCTACTTGCATTCCTGGATTCGCCGGTAAAAGCGTTGATTGTGATTATTTTCATTGCGATCTATCAACAGCTGGAAAACTTCCTGCTCGCTCCGCGAATCACGGCGCGGACACTCGAGTTGCACGCAGCGGTTGCATTTGGCGCAGCTATCGCTGGTGGAGCGATACTCGGACCGATTGGTGCAGTGTTGGCGTTGCCGTTAGCGGCGATGGTGCAAGGGTTTGCCAGTAATTGGGGTAAACGATACGAAATTGTTGACAACCCTCTTGTCTATGTACCGAGTTTGGCGATATCACAACCGAAAAAGCGTAAGTTACGTTTTGGTTCACATGCTGGTGACTAGGTTCTAATGATCAGGTCGGCATGTGCTGTTTGTGTTGTTGCTGTCGTTTCAATTTGTGCATCGCCAGCAATAGTTTCTGGTGCGACGGACACCACAACGAGTACAACAATTCCAGATTCAAGTGCGTCGAGCGCCGCGGTGCCCGTTGCGACAGCCGCTGAAACATCGGCACTGTATCCGACTCGAGCGTTACGGTTTCCGCCTTACACCCGCCTTAACCCGCCCTTACTCCCCGCCAATTCTGGTTCTGGACGGCGTGTGGTTTATAAAAATAGTTTGCAATGGGTCTGGATTATTGATGTGAACAACAATGTTGTTCGAGTGTTCCCTGTTTCAGGTCTCAGGGGTGTGCCCAACCCTGGTAAATACAAAGTCACAAGTCAGTCTTTACGTTCTTTCAGTTTGGATTTTAAAGGCGTGTGGTTTAACCACATGACTCGTTTCGCTTTAGGCCCGCATGGTGGAAACATTGGTTTCCACGCGATCCCAACAAAAGACGGCAAATCGCTGCAGACGGAAGCGCAACTCGGCTCGTTTCAGGGCGGTGGCTGTATACGTGTGCGCCCTGACGAGGCCAAATTTATTTTCCAATATGCCAAACGTGGTACGACCGTCGTGGTCTTACCCTAAGGAATTTAGATCTTGCCACTTGACATGACAGTCATCTCTCCTCGACAGCGCAACATGTGGTGGGCATTACCACTTCTCACGATTGTTTGGTTGATTACTGGCGCAATGATTTTTGGTGCGCTGGTTCGGGTGAACTTGTGGGAAGTTGCGCCTGGATCTGCAGAACAAGTTGCGTCACGATTCTCGTTTGATGATGCGGCGCTAAAACAGATTGATCGCTATAAAACTTCTTCGCCAGTGTTGTTTGTAACCGCATATGGTTCGAAACTAAGCGCACTTGACGCACTTGTTGGTGTGCTTGATCCGGACGTTGAGGTATTGACTCGAGACGAGAAGTTTGGAGCCACTACGCCAGGCGAACAACAACGGCTTGGATTTCAGGCAATGGCAAGTGCAAAACAAATCGCGGAATATGTTGCGCTCAATCGTCTGGGCTACGACGTCTCGATTTCCTACGGAAGATTGATTATCGAACAACTTGTCTGTGAAAAAGTCCCGCGTCCGAAGAGTGCATGTCTACAACTTAGTCTTGGTGACACGATCACAGCGTTTGACGGTGTTGAGATTCCGATACTTTCGGATTTGTTCCCATTGATGACCGATTACGCACCTGGCGACATTGTTAGGGTAACGATCAGACCGCACAAGTCGTCAGCCTCTGTAACTAAAGAAGTTGAGTTGATTGCAAGTCCGGACGATCCTGGTCGCACGATTATTGGAGTTTGGCCGGCCGACACAAGAACTGTGAAGTTGCCATTTGAGGTTGGTATCGACACAAATTCGATTGGCGGCCCATCAGCGGGACTCGCTTTTACCCTCGCTCTACTTGACGAACTAACTCCTGGTGAGCTCACCGGTGGAATAAAAGTTGCCGCCACTGGTACGATCGACGGCGACGAATCTATTGGAGTGATTGGGGCTCTGCGTCAAAAGACGGTTGCCGTCAAGGCCTCTGGGGCCAAAGTATTTTTTGTACCTAGTTCGCAGTCGAAGGAAGAACTTGACGCTGCGCGGCGCGTTGCTGGCTCACAACTGAGGATCGCCCCTGTTGCCAATCTTGGCGAGGTGCTAGCGATCTTGAAAGAGATGGGTGGCAGTGATATTACGAATGACACGATTGAGCTCTGATCGCGGTTTAATCTTGAAGCATGGCGATTACCTTCTCGCGCCCTGATCCGTCGTCCCCTGCGGCGGTCGGTTCGGCCCAATTTAATGTTGCTCGGCGCGGCTACGACCAGGGGGAGGTGCGAGATTTCTTACGAATGGTTTCGGCAGAGTTGGCTCGGTTGCAGGAACGCGAGCGATTTCTAGAAAGCGAAATGCGTGCGATGCAAACTCGCGGGCTATCAGACCCTGGTGTATTAGACGAAGCGACGGTGACAACGCTGTTGGGCGAGGAAACTGCCCGTGTGTTGACTGTCGCGAGGGAAGCCGCACAACAAATGCGTGTACGTGCGGCTGAGTCGGCAGAACGACTCGTTCGTGAAGCAACTTCAGATGTAGCAAGGTTGCGAGAAGAAGCAGAAATTGAAGCATCGCGACGACGAACTGATGCAGTTGCCGATAGCGAATCGGAGATCGAACTTGCCAAACAGCAAGGCCGCGAGATGGTCAATGAGGCCCGTGCTTATCGTGAAAAGATGTTGTCAGAACTTGCACATCGCCGCGAACTCGCAAGACAACAGATCGAAGAACTTATTCGCAATCGAGACCGATTGATGGCCGCTTTCGAGCGGGCCCGTTTGGCGGCCAACGATGTTGTTGGCGATCTCAGTGAATTTGATGAAGCGGCGGATGAACTGACCCAAGCGATCCCAGATATTTCACGCAATACTTCTGGTAACACCACTAGCGGGACCGAAACTGCTTCGCCAAATATAGTGCAGTTTGATAGAGAAAAATTCGAAGACGAAATTGCACCAGCGCCAGAACAAGTAATTGAACAAGCAATTGATATCGTCACTGAACTTATAGTTGAAACAGTCGAACTAGTACCTGTAGAAAGTATCGAAGAAACAGTCGGACTAATACCCACAGCAACTGTAGATATACAACCAGATGATGGTCACCGTGCCAAAGTCGTACAACTTTTTGGGCGTACTTCTCGTCGCCTACATCCATCAACCGATACGCCGGTAGTAAGCACGTCTGATATTCCAGTTCCAATCGCACCAAAAGAGGAAAAAGAGCGCAAGACCAGCGTCGATGATCTGTTCGCCAAATTGCGTCTAGCAGGAGCCAACTCCGTAGCGAGTGCGGTAAAACAAAACGTAATAGCGCAAAAATCAGTCACACCTGTCAAAACACCCAAACCAGCGAAAGCCGATCCGCAAATATTTGCCAAACGGGATGAAGTTCTCGCCCCGATGATCGAAGTGTTGGCAAAGAAACTTAAGCGAGTCCTTGCCGACGAAGAAAATACGATGCTCAACTATCTACAGAGCAAGAAGTCTCAGGTGGCTCTCGAAAAAGTGCTGCCAAGTTTTGACAGCCAGGTGCAATCCTTTGTTGAAGCCACGAGTACGGATCTTATTGAGGTGGCGATGGCTGGTGCGCAGTCGCTGTCCAAAAGTTTGAAAGCTGACCTCAGAAAAAAGATTAGTAACACAACGGTGATGCAGGTGATGTCGAAAAAATTGGCTGACGAGATTGTCTCTCCACTGCGTGAGCGGATTCAGAAATGTGTTGTTAAAAGTGGTGGGGACAGTAACGAAATGTCAAGTTTGATTCGCACTGTCTATCGCGAGTGGAAGATGCAGCAAGTCGACAAACTGGTTGGCGACATTACCCGACTCGCGTATAGTCGAGGTGCTTATTTGGTGCTTGATTCAGGAACAAAAATTTGTTGGATGGTTGACCCAAATGGACCTCCATGCGCAGACGCAGAAGATAATTCACTAGCTGGAGCAATTGCACGAGACGAAAAATTTCCAACTGGGCACGAACATCCTGTGATCCACTCGGGCTGTCGATGTCTCGTAGTTCCCGCACCACGCTAGTCTTTCTTCTGTGCGAAACTCGTCGGATTTACCTCGAACGCCGCGTACATCAAGCGGTGGTGGATTTCGTTTGAGCCCATTTAAAAAGGGTCGGGTTGTGTGGTCGGTGATTCTCGCGGTGTTCGTCGGCGTTGTGATTTCAGCGAGAAGTATTGCCGATTTTTACGTTAATTTTCTGTGGCACGATGTGCTCGGCCGCACCGATGTGTTTTGGGGCATTCTCTCCACCAAAATAACGCTTGCAGTTGTATTCGTAACAATTTTTGCATTGGCAATGTTGCTGAATCTCTGGGTTGCCGATCGTTTAGCGCCCGCAAATGTGCCCGTATCTGTCGAACAACGAGCACTTGCTGGGTATCGACAGCTAATTGCGCGGCGCGAGTGGTTGGTGCGAATCGTTATCTCATTCGTACTCGGACTGTTTGTTGGTCTGCCTGCTTCGGCGCAGTGGCAGGACTGGCAGTTGTTCCGACATGCACAATCTTTTGGTATTAAAGATCCACTGTTCTCTCGTGATTTAAGTTTCTATATTTTCCGGTTGCCGTTTCTTGAATTTTTAATTGGTTGGTCGCTTGCGGCTCTCATACTTATAACTCTCGTTACGGCGGTTGTTCACTATGTAAACGGTGGCATTCAATTTCAAGTGCAAGGTAATCATGTAACTCCGCAAGCCAAGGCCCATCTATCTGTGCTGTTTGCGATTATCGCGATTTCGCGCGCGGTTGATTACTGGCTCGGCCGATTCGAGCTAACTCGCTCCACGCGCGGAGTGGTGCAGGGTGCAACGTATACGGATGTGACTGCGCAACTTCCGGCGATAAGTCTGATGATTCTCGTGTCCGTCGCCGTTGCGGCACTATTTTTGTGGAATGTGATGCAAAAGGGGTGGCGTCTGCCAGCACTCGCCACAATTCTCTGGGTTGTTGTGGCCTTGGTCGCGGGCACGGTGTATCCAGCACTTGTGCAGCGTTTCTCGGTTCAGCCAAACGTCAGCACAAAGGAACTTCCGTACATCGAACGCAACTTGACCGCGACGAAAGCCGCCATGGGACTCAGCGACGTGCGGCGTGTTGCGGTGAACTTCGATGAAATCGACGCTGCAGACGTAGCCCAAGATATCGAACCACTTCGCGACGTACGACAACTTGACCCGCTACAAATGCGCGACCGATTCGTATTGGACGAAGGACGAACCTCGTTCTATGCGATTCGCGATCTGGATGTTGACCGTTATGAGGTTGATGGTCGGGTGCAACAAGTATTGGTCGCGGCTCGCGAACTGAACTCGGCTGGCATTCCAAACCGCACGTGGGTAGCTCGACATCTTCTCTACACGCATGGATGCGGTCTCGTGGTTGCTCCCGCAAGCAAGGTCACAGTTGACGGTCGACCCGTGTACATCGATCTTGATGTGCGGCGACCTGAATTGTATTTCGGAGAAGGTCTCGATGCGTATGCCTTAGTCAAGAGTCGTGAATCCGAGCAAGCCTGCGGAGACCAGAAATCAAGCGAGTTCAATGGCGACGCAGGAGTTGAACTTTCGTCCGTTATTCGCCGAGTCGCATTCGCGGTGAACTTTGGTGAGTTCAACTTGTTCGGCTCTGGTCTGATCACCCCCAAGACCCAGATAATGCTCGTGCGCAACGTCCGCGAGCGTGCCGAAAAGATTGCACCATTCCTGCGTTTTGACGCAGATCCATATCCTGTCGTAGTCGACGGCAAAGTGATGTGGGTGCTCGATGCGTTCACGACAACGAACCGTTATCCATATTCTCAGCGAGCCAACATCGATCAGTTGACACTTGGAAGTGGTCTCAATACTGATTTCAACTATGTCCGCAATAGCGTAAAGATTGTCGTTGACGCTTATGACGGTTCGATGAAGTTATATGTGGTTGATAAAAAGGACCCGATCATTGCGTCATGGCAATCAGTGTTTCCAAAGTTGTTTACCGCAGTTGCTGATGCGCCAAAGGGTCTCGTTGAACACTTTCGATATCCAGAAGACTTATTCCGTGTACAGACCAATGCCTACGGGCGCTACCAGTTCAACGACGCCACGATGTTTTTTAATCGCAACGCCGCATGGAGTGTTGCCCAAGCCCCATTAACTGAGCCAGAGGGTGTGAGTTCAGCATTGTCAGGCGGCGTGTCGGGCGATCTGAACACGTTGAATACTGGTGATGTGCGTGACGCTAGCGTCGCGCGATTCGAGCCGTATTACACAATGTTCCATGCTCCGTTGAACACACAAAAACTTGGCGTATTTTCGATGCTTCGCCCATTTGTACCGTTCTCGGCTGACAATGCACGAAAAGAACTACGTGCGTTTATGGTCGTATCTAGCGATCCCGCAACATACGGTCAACTAACGGTTTACGAAATTGGCGATCCACTGCCGGAAGGGCCGGCCACCATTGCCGCTCAAATCGTTAGCGACCCAATCATTGCGCCGCAAATAACTTTGCTTGATCAACGTGGTTCGCGCGTAATTTTTGGAGACTTACAGATTGTTAGCGTGAGCAAAGGGCTTGTATATGTAAGACCGTTGTTTATTCGTCCCGATGATCCCACCGCAAAGCAAGTGTTTGTCCGAAAGTTTCTTGCATCATATGGCAATCGAGTCGTAATGGCCGATGATCTCAGCACTGTGATTTCGAAACTGTTCCCAGGATTCAACGAAAATCTCGGAGATCGAATCGATGATGGGTCAGCGCAGCCGATCGAAGACTCGTCCGGCACTTCACCATCGGGCTCGACGACGACAGTGCCTTCTGACATTGCATTGCTGACGACCTCCGGACAAATGCTCGCGCGAGCCGAGGAATTATTTGCACAAGCCGACGCCGCATTAGGAAGTTCGCCTCCAAACTTTGCCTTGTATCAACAAAAACTCGCGGAGGCACGAGCCTTAATTAGTAAAGCAATTGCTTTAGTTGGTGGATAAAGAGATTTTCTCTGGCGCGATTATTGTAAACTTATTTCGGAGCGCGACGAATTTGTTCGACAACTTCTGCGAGATCTTGACGGAATGCAATTTCGTAGCGTGCCTGTTCGTTGGCAATTCGTATTTGGTTCACACGAAGTTGCTCTAACGCTTCACGCGAAGCAGTTTCATCAGCAGATTTGGCAAGGGTTTCAATTTCAGTGCCAAGTTCGTGTAATTGGTGCGATAACTCGGTTGCCATTGTTGTCAATCTGCCATCGATCGCAGAAATTTTTTGATCTAAACCATTTGTTACTGCTGTCACTAAAGACAAAGCGTTTGTCCGCTTGGTTAGTTCTCCACGCAGTTCGGCGAGTTCAATTCTCAACGTCTCGAGGTCAGATTGAGTTGCCTTTGGTGTTCGATTGAATAGTGAGATCACAACTGCGATTATGTCACGCCGCTGGTAGTCTGAGTGGCACGACGCGGGGTGGAGCAG
>JABMNW010000131.1 GCA_013204455.1 Acidimicrobiaceae bacterium | reverse complement strand
TGTGAGAAGTGCGATTTGCACTTCTGGGGAGCCCGAGTCTTTCTCGTGCTGACCGTGCTTGCTGATGACGTCCTTTGTCGGGGCAGTCGCCATATTGATTTTCGCCTTTCGAAATCTCACCACTTGGTGAGGTCTCAGGTCGCCCCGACCTATTGGTCGGTGGCATCACACCAGAGGTTCAGCCCCAGTGGACCCCTCCAATCTACAACCGTTCCGACCAAAAACTCCACCATTACGGACACTCATCGTACTCAAGTGCCGTGATGACGTCCGTACGGCACACACGTTGCCGTGCAAAGGCTAGTTCTCCGCCGAGACGAGCCACCCGCCGAAGGATTAATAGTCATCCGGGGTGGCCAAATGTTGCCAGAAAATCTGCGTCGATCAGCTGAAGTCGCCAATAGAGAAGTTGGTCTTTATTTAATATCCGTGTTTCTCGTTGATGTCGAGTCTTTAGTTGCAGTTTGCGCCCGACCAGAACTTCGTCGCTACAGACTGATCCGAACATCTCGAGTAGGGGAAATTCTTGCGAGCGGATTTACCCTGCTCGCGACGTCCAATTCGCCGCACTACGACATTGCCCTCCCTGACTTATCCGATGAGACTCTCATTCGCCTTGCCGGGTGTTTTAGACGTTCAATAATAAACCCTGCCTATGGCCAGTAAACTCGGTTTCATGTCAGTATCTGCAACTCACCCGACTCCTTGGGACTTGTGGGTTGATTACCAGCGTTGCGATGAAGAAGGTCTGACGCATGCCGATGTGACACATGCTCGAGATGGACTTGTGCTCAAAATCGGCTCTCGACTTATCGTTGGCAACGAAGACGCCGATCTCGCCAATGCCGAGATTGTGCGAGTGCAGGACGGAATTGTGTTTCTGCAAATTGACTCTGACCGGGTGACACAGCCTTCTAAGTAGTGTCAGATGTCATGTTCACTGGAATCGTCGAAGAACTTGGCAAAATCGCTGAACGCAACGGCTCACGTCTGAGGATCACAGCCAAGACTGTGCTCGAAGGTTCACAAGTTGGCGCATCGATTGCCGTTAATGGATGTTGCCTTACTGTTGTCGAACTCGACGGCGGGTCGTGGCAAGCCGATGTCAGTGATGAAACTTTTTCGCGATCAAATTTAGGCTCACTTAAAGTTGGTGATGTCGTCAACTTGGAGCGCCCGATGGCACTCGGCGAAAGACTCGGCGGACATCTTGTGCTCGGTCACGTTGATGCAGTTGGCGAAATAGTTTCACCGGTGCCGAACCTAGTTGTGCGCATCCCGCGCGACCTGATGCAACTAATCGTCGAAAAAGGTTCAGTGACTGTTGACGGTGTAAGTTTGACGGCATTCAACTTAACCAACGACACATTTAATGTTGCAATTATCCCGCATACGGCAGACGTGACGACATTGGGTGTGCGCAAAATCGGCGACCAGGTGAACATCGAAATGGACATGCTTGCCAAACATATTCAGCGACTTACTCCACCACGCAAAAAGTGGTGGCGTCGATGAGCGATCTCGGTGACCTCCGAAAACAAATAGATGAAATTGATTTAGCAATCGTCAAGTTGCTGGCACAGCGAATGAATATCTGTCGCGAAGTTGCCGAAGTTAAGGCCGGAACATCAACTGCAGTGATTCAACCCGAACGTGTGCGCGAAGTTTTAAAAGTTCGCCGACAATGGGCAATAAGCAACAACGTTGACCCTGACTTCACCGAACAGTTGTTTCGTATTCTGCTTGCAGAAACACACCGCATTGAAATCGTCGATCACCGGATTGAGGCTGCGCCAAACAAAGTTGCCGATGTAATGCGCTCGGCACTTGACACCGTTGCTTGTCGCATAGATCATGTCGTCGTCGCGGTTGCCAATTTAGATGCTGCAATTAATTTTCTCACTTCGCTTGGATTCGAAACACGTCGCACAGAAGATTCGGCCATCGTTACCGCCGATGCTGGCGGCGTGACAGTCGTGTTGGTCGGACCTGGCGATCCAAGCGTAGACGCACATCTTGCTACTCACGGGTCGGGTGTGCAACACATTGCAATCGAAGTGCTGAACGCCGGCTTTGTGCAGAAGGCACTCGCTGATGCCAAGGTTCCGTTACTTACGGATGTGATCGTCGACGCCGACGGACACGAGCAAGTGTTCACCGTGCTCGATCCATCTACCGGTGTACAACTTGGATTTATTAGCCGTACTGGACATCGCGTACCGATCAGCGGCCAAAATGTTCGCGCCCTATTCCACGCCCTCGGCAAGTAACCCTCGGCCAGAGGTTCGAACGAATTGAGCCGGGTTGACCGGACCCCTTTGGTTGGTCCACTTGACCTGGACCCTGTTTACTGTGACCTGGACCCTGTTTACTGGGCCATGTGACCTGGACCAACCAAAGGGGTCCGGTCACGCTCGATCGATGTGAGCGAACATGCGTGTGCGAAATACCACCACGAACTACGCGATATCAGTACCTGGCAACCGAGTCGCGGCTTCGATCTTGTGATCTGTCAAAGCGTTTTACGGTATTTGCCGAATTCGAATGCCGAAGCGGCAATCGAGAATCTCGCCGTCGCAACCAAACGGGTCATGTTTCTCGAAGTACCGACGTCGTCGGATTTGAAACACATCGTGGATCGTCAATCCACCGATTTCGACATCTATGCGCGTAGCGGCGAGTGGTATCGCAAGCGATTAATCAAACACTTCATGCAAGCCGGAGCGGGACTTTGGATTGCCAAGGCGAGCGATATCGCACTATATGAATTTGAGCGCGGTGTTTGAGGATCACTATTTATTCCGACGAGAAACTGCAGCCCATACCGTCGACGTGCATGCCGCGGCAACAACTGCCTTGATGGCATCACCAATCAAAAATGGTGCGACACCGAATGCGATGGCATTTTGTTCACCGATGGCAACTGGAATGTTCAAACTATGTGCAAGCCAACCTGCGCCGCAGACATAGATGATCGCCGAACCGAGCAGCATCGCCAGTAGTGATGTCACAAAGTTACGATCCTGCTTTTTCTCAGCAAGAAAACCGATCGCACCTGCGGCCACTACGAAGCCGACGAGATACCCCATTGTCGCTCCGGTTCCGACCTGCCAGCCGCCCGTGCCACCCGAATAGAACGGCAACCCGACAAGGCCACACGTCCAGTACACCAACTGACTGAGCGCACCACGTCGAAGACCGAGTGCGGCTCCGGCCAGCAACACGGCAAAGGTCTGACCCGTCAGAGGTACCGGTGTGAAGCCAAGTGGAATTTCTATTTGTGCCGCAAGTGCGGTGAGAAGTGCGAATCCCACCACGAGTGCGGCATCTTGGGCGATCGCACGTGTGCGCGTTGATCGCGGTGTAATGACATCAACCAAAACACCGGTAGCGACCATTGACATATAACAGCTCCCTGTCTACAAACGACCCTGATGCTTGGATTCTAGTGGTCGTTGTGACCTGACCCCCTGGAACAGGTCAAGTGGACCGAAATCAGGGGGTCAGGTCAGGGTAACTGTCCCAACCCTGTTACACCCGATATGTAAGGTGTCATCAAGTTCCTTCCCCGGTTCTGATCGTTTATAAACATTTATAAATAGGGGAAGGCATGCACGTCGCCACAGATATTCCTGAGATCATCAAGCGCATCGATTCGTCTGATCTCTCTTGTTTCAGCGAACACGACATCCGCGATGCCCTCGGCGATGTTGCCTCCATCCAGACTTGGGTCGATCGGCGAAAAATTGAACTCACCCGCCGCCTCCAGCAACTTGCCACGCAATTCCCGAGCATCGATCCACAACATGTGTTGGCAACGGCTGGCAACATCTCGCGCTACGACGCTTACCGCGAACTACAGCGGGCATCAACTCTCGACCAATTTCCAGACCTAGCCAGAGTGTTCACGTCTGGCCACATATCGTCTGCCCACCTCGATGTCATGGCTCGAACTATGCGCCAACTCGATCCGCGCGAATCCGTAGAACTTGCGCAACGCGGTGAATGGTTGAACACCATAGCCACGCATACAACCCCGGACAACTTTGCCAGGGCTATCAAACACGAAGTTGCCCGCATCCACAACGATGGCGGTGCCGCCAAACTCGAGCGCCAGCGTCGCGATGCATTGCTGCGACATTGGGTGGATCGTGATTCGGGAATGGTGCATCTCCACGGTCGACTCGACCCTGAATCGGGGCTGCGCGTAGTGGGACGAATCGAGCAAATCGTCGAGCAACTGTTTCACAGTGCCGTGCCCGAAACCTGCCCAACCGACGAACGTAAGCAGGGCCACTTGGCTGCTCTTGCTCTAGTCGCGTTAGTCGATGGTTCTGCTTTGGTAAACAACGAATCACTGTCGTCACACCATGCGCGCGCCGAAGTCTCGGTTGTCATCGACTATCAGACGCTGGTACACGGCCTACACGAGCATTCGGTTTTACATACAGGCTTCGAAACCGAACTTCCACTCGAAACCATTCGACGTATGGCCTGTGAGGCAGAAGTCATTCCGGTCGTTTTCAACAGAAAAGGTGTGGTTCTCGAT
>JABMNW010000130.1 GCA_013204455.1 Acidimicrobiaceae bacterium | reverse complement strand
GGCGGTCTTTTTGTTTTTCCAGCAAAGATCAAAACACTTGAAGCAAACTCAACAAATAGCCAATAACAAATAAAATGAGAGGGAAAAGACATGACATTAATTGACACGAGACTTGCCGATTTAGAAATCGGCGAGAACTTCAAATTCGCGATCGACGACAAGCCAGAATTCTTGTTGTCAGCAATGCGATGCAACGATGGCAACGGAACTCTGTCGTACCTATTCTTCTCCGAAGAATTTGTCGACATGGCGCGAGCCAAGGCGATCTGCGCAAAGTGCACAAGCAAGACAGAATGCTTATCTGGCGCACTCTCAAGATCGGAACCTTGGGGTGTGTGGGGCGGCGAACTAATCGAGGAAGGCCGCATTCGGACAACAAAGCGTCCACGAGGACGGCCTGTGACGAGACCGTGTGCGGTGCTAACAATCCAAGAAGTGCCGCTGCCCGAGCACTGGGTTGCCTAGCGGCATTAATTAACACGGCTCAACTGCGGTCGCTAGCCTGCTGTCGTGCCTGTCAGACGGATTATTAATCGGCGTACTCGTCTTCGATTTATTGTGATGCTTAGCGTCACGTTTGCAGTTGTTGGCGCAATTACTGCCTGGTTTCTTACAGCTAGTAATACCCCGAGTTACGAATTGAGCAAAGACATCGTGCTCTCAAAAGATGGCATTGCAACTAATCAGGACAACATCGGTACTCATCTCGCAGAGGTCGAGCTAACAACACTTACAGGCGGAAGTATCTCGACAAAATTATTTCTCGGATCGCCAGTTGTGCTCAATATTTGGTACTCGTCATGTGAACCATGTCGACGCGAAATGCCAGTCCTTGCCGAAGCACATCAGCGATACGGTGACAAAATTCGATTTATCGGTATCAATATTCAAGATACAGCACAGATCGCAAAAGATTTCTACACCAAATACGGTGCCGAATTTGAACTATACCTTGATACAAATGGACGGTTTATTGGTGCGACTGGAATCGCCACAGCGCCAGTAACTTTGGCCGTCAACGCGGACGGGGTGATTATTGACCAGATTGCCGGCGAGTTAAGTGCAAATAGACTGGATGAACTCGTGACAGATTTACTGGGATGATCCTCGCATTAGAGGGCAATTTTGCCTACTCATTCTTGTTAGGTGTGCTCGCGGCAGTCAATCCATGTGGATTCGTATTACTACCAACATATTTATTGTTCTTTCTTGGCATACGCGAAGAGACCGAACTTAGTGCTAGCGCGCGAGTCCGTCGTTCACTAGTAGTCAGCGCCGGCGTCTCGGTTGGATTTCTTGGGGTATTTCTCGTAATCGGAATTATTTCTCGATTGTTCACACAATGGATTGAACTAAACGCGAAATATGCATCATTTGTCATCGGCATCATGTTGCTATTCGCTGGGCTGCGAATGATCGGTGGTTGGATGCCACGATTCGCAATGCCACAGATCGTTGGAAACCAGAACAAAACATTTCGCGCGATGGTGCTATACGGAGTTGCCTACGCCGTCGCATCTATAGGTTGCACGATTGGTTTTTTAACTACTGCAGTTTTCGGCTCGATTGTATTGAACGGATTTGTTTCTGGCGTGGTGAGCATTCTGCTCTATGGACTCGGCATGGCACTGCTCGTCACAGCGCTTACTGTAAGTCTGGCTTTTGCTAAAACTGGATTAATCACGATTATTCGCAATCGACTGCATTTGATTGAACGTCTCGCTGCGATATTTGTGACGTTTACGGGTGTGTATCTTATTTGGTATTGGTACGCCGCAATCAGCGAGCGGAGTACATCTGGTTTCGTTTCACGTATTGAACGGTGGCAAACTTACGTCGCATCACTATTGCAAGATCAAGGTGCTGGACGCCTGGCGATCGTATTGACGTCTTTGGTCGGTATTGGCATTCTATTTAGTCGTCGCACCAGGACAGCAAGTAAATGATGTTCGCCAAACTTCTTGCACATCCAGATGTGCAAGAAGTTGTTGAGTTGCGCAGCAAGTTCGGCTTTATGGCCTACCACGGCGGTGGATTAGAGCACCTGACAGATGTAATTGCCCAACAAGCAGCGGTGCGATCAGGATCATCCTATTACGGAGTACATCAACCAAAAGGTTTGAAGTGGCATGTGCCATCGCACCAGGTTTCCCCAAAATTTTCAGCCTCGTTGCAAAGTTTCGTCGAGCATGTTGACATCGTTGTAACAATTCATGGTTTTGGTCGTGATGGATTTTTCACATCATTACTTTTAGGCGGACGCAACCGACATCTTGCCGGTCATCTAGGCACGCATTTGAAACAAGCGTTACCGATGTACGAGATTTGCGATGATCTAGAAACAATTCCTGCCGACTTACGTGGTCTACACGAAGACAATCCAGTGAATCTTCCACGCCTTGGTGGCGTACAGATTGAACTTCCGCCGCGCGTGCGCGGGGTTGGCAGATTTTGGCAAGACTGGGTTGGCACTAGCCTGACGCCACACACCGAATCGTTGATTGATGCGCTTGTATCTAGTGCGTCAACTTGGAAGAGTCCTGACTCTTAAGGCGCGAGTCTTTCTAATTGCCAATTCGAGTCTTTCTTTGTGTAACGAAAACGATCATGCAAACGACTCGGTCGACCCTGCCAAAACTCTATTTCTGTCGGAATGACACACCAACCGCCCCAAAACTCTGGCCGTGGAACCAATTGATCCGCAAACTTATCTCGCATCTGTGCGAGCCGCGCTTCAATCACGCCACGATCAGCAATAACTTGTGACTGTGGTGAAGCCCACGCACCGAGTTGCGACTCTCGCGGGCGAGAGTCGAAGTACTTATCGCTTTGCTGCGCCGATACTCGCTTAACTGTGCCGCGCAAGCGAACTTGTCGATGCAAATCAAGCCATACAAACACTGCGCTCGCAACCGGATGAACCAATAGTTGCATGCTTTTTACGCTGTCATAGTTCGTATAGAAGACAAATCCGTTTTCGTCAACTTCTTGTACCAAAACAACTCGCGCATCTGGCACACCTTGACTATCGACCGTAGCCACCGTCATTGCATTTGGCTCTGTAACTTCAGCGCTTGTAGCATTTTCATACCAACGATGCCATTGTGCAATCGGGTCGCTAGCAAGATCTGCACGATCAAATCCAGCGGTTAGATACTCCACGCGACGAGCGGCAAGACTCATAATTTGGCCAGAATAACTTTGGCACCACGCGTATACGGATGTAACACTTCTGGGATCGCCACCGATCCATCGGGTTGGCGAAAGTTTTCAAGAATCGCCGCCCACACTCGGGGCACAGCAAGTGCCGATGCATTAAGCGTGTGCGCAATCTCGCTACCTTTGGCCCCGGCGTGCTTGACACGAATGTCGGCGCGACGTGCTTGATAGTCGCTGAACCAACTAATCGAACTGACCTCCAACCATTGATCGCATCCAGGTGCATAGACCTCGATATCAAAACTGCGGTGATGAGATTGACCTAGATCGCCAGTGCATATTTCGAGTACTCGATATGGCAAGCCAAGTGCGGCGATCGTCGATTCAACGCGGGTCGTTAGCTCAACGAGCATCTCCGGTGCTTGCTGTGCCGTGGTCACTGCCAAGATTTCTACCTTGTCGAACTCATGGCTGCGCAACATCCCACGTGTATCGCGCCCAGCCGACCCAGCCTCTCGACGAAAGCAAGATGTGTGGGCCATGTAGCGAAGTGGTAGATCTTGTGCATTAAGTATTTCCGATGCGTGCAAACTAGTTAAAGGAACTTCTGCCGTGGGTATGCACCAAAGATCGTCACGCTCAATGGCGAATGCGTCATCGGCAAACTTTGGTAACTGACCGGTTGCGGTAAGTGTGCTGGTCAAGACAAGCGTCGGTGGACGAATTTCTTCGAACGCATCGGCGTTTCGATCAAGAGCGAACTGACACAACGCACGGGCGAGAGTCGCGCCCAAACCACGTTGCATCGTGAACATCGCGCCACTGATCTTGCGTGCCCGCTCGTTATCCAAAATCCCAAGAGCCGATCCAGTTTCCCAGTGCGGAACACGCTGGTGGCTGGCGAACTGGCTAGGCATTTGTAGCGGACCCTTGATTACTTTGTTGTCTTGATCACCAAGTCCATCACACACTTCCGGGTGTGGAATATTCGGAATTCGCAACAATATTTCGCGAAGCACAGAAGTTGCTTCGTCAAATTCGCTGGCAAGAGTCTTTTCGGATTCTCCGAGTTCTCGGCTCTTGGCGATTATCGACTCGATACCAGATTCATCCTTGGTTCGACGCAATGTAGCAACATCTTTGGATAGGGCATTTATTTGTGCACGAACAATATCGCGCTGACTTGTAATATCTCGCAAACGAGCGTCGATGCTTTGGGCGTGCTCAAGTTCGCCGAGTAACGCTGGTTTAGCGAGACGTGCCATTGCCGCCTTCAGCATTTCTGGCTCAGAGCGAAGTAGGCGAACATCAATCACACAGTCAGATTAGCCGTGGAATGTCATTGCGGTCTCCCGATTTGCGTACTGTAAAGGAGATGAATATGCGACACGAGATGAGCGGACAAAATCAGATTGCGCTTCGCGTCCGCAACCTCGTGGTCGACTACGGCGAATTACACGCAGTAAGTGATATTTCGTTCGACGCACAGGCAGGATCGGTAACCGCAGTACTCGGTCCCAATGGTGCTGGGAAAACCACGACCATGGAAGTCTGTAGCGGGGTTCGCCGTGCAACGAGCGGCACGGTGTCAGTACTCGGTTTGGACCCGATCCGCAACCGTCTCGAGATGAATTCCCGAATCGGGGTGATGCTGCAGGACGGTGGTGTCTACCCAAGTGCGCGAGTTGGCGAAGTTCTTGAGCACTATTGCAATTTATTTGGCAACCGGGAGCGTGCCGATGATTTGCTACGCGCTGTTGATCTAACAGCGAAATGTAGAATAACTTGGCGGCGCCTCTCCGGGGGTGAGCGTCAAAGACTTTCGCTCGCACTTGCTCTGGCTGCTCGTCCCGAAGTTGCATTCCTTGACGAACCAACTTCTGGAGTGGATGTTGTTGGTCGCGATCTAATCCGCGGAATTGTACGAAATCTCGCTGATACTGGCTGCGCTGTTGTCTTGGCGACGCACGAACTCGACGAGGCCGAAAGACTTGCAGATCATGTGGTGATGTTCCAGCATGGAAAATTAATTGCCAATGCGTCGCTTACTGATTTGCAAGGAAGTACTCAACTAATTACTTTGCGCACCGCACACGATATTGATCTGACAGCGCTGGCCCTACATATGGGCTGTCGTGTCGAGAAACACAATGACGTACTGCATTTGTACGCCAAATCTGACGCCAATTTTGTTGCGCGCCTTGGTACTTGGTTTGCGGAGAACTCTTTGCCACTAAATGACCTGCGTTCTGGACTGCCCCGACTTGAAGACATTTATCGCGAGCTCACAAATAAGCGCGAGCTCACAAACACAGTAAACCACTCTGCGCAGGCTGGGCGATAAAAATGTTTTTTTCCCAACTACGGCAAGAACTCACGATTATGGCACGAAACGGCGAACAATTACTGCTACTAATCGGTATCCCTGTGATGTTGTTGGTATTTTTTACTCAAGTTGACATTTTGCCAACACAAGGGTTGCCAGCAGTTGAGTTTTTGGTGCCAGGAATTCTTGGTTTGGCGGTGATGTCGAGTGCGATGGTCAGCCTCGGAATCGCCACTGGGTTTGAGCGCAGTTATGGAGTACTTAAACGTCTCGGCACGACACCGCTTGGTACGAGGCGCTTAGTATTCGCAAAGATCATTGCCGCTTGTGTAATTGAGGCGCTTCAATTAGCGCTGCTCGTCGTAGTTGGCCTTGTATTAGGTTGGCGACCAGTAAATGCGAACTGGCTTGCAGTATTCGTAGCCGTAGCCCTCGGCACCGCATCTTTCGCTGGTCTAGGCCTAACACTTGCAGGGCGCCTTAGTGCCGAGATTAACCTTGCCGCTCAAAATGGTTTATATCTTGTGTTGTTATTGCTCGGTGGCATCGTCGTGCCAACTGAAGAACTTCCATCATTTAGCCACGGTGTTTCGTTAGCACTTCCAAGTACTGCATTAAGCAATTTGTTGCGGGATGGTTTTTCCGGTCAAGAATTCGCGCAAAACTCGTTGCTCGTACTCGTCATTTGGGCTTTTGCTTCGTGCGTTGCGGCAGTCCTGTTTTTTCGCTGGTCTGATTAGACGCATCGCTGAGATAAGACTGACTTCCCGAAAACGATGGAGTGAAGCGTTTAAAGAATATGAAAATAATTATCGACCACAAGAAGACCGAACCACCGGTCTTCATGACTGCGCCAGCGATCTGCTGATCAATCGTCACCGATAATCCCCAGACTCGAACTGGAATGTCGTAGTGCTTGTACACCGCGCCTTCGGCAAATGTCAGCCAGGCCGCTGGCACTGTCGGCACTACTGACATCGCAAATAGATAAATCATTTTGCCACCCGCCTGCAGATGCAATTCATGATCTGGACCGCATATCGGCATCCACACGAGCAGAGCAGTAACAACCAGCAAAATATGCAACGAATAATGCATCGGAGCATTCGAGACACTGCGGTCAACTACATCTGGGATATGTGTGACCATCACAATCAAATTGAACACCACTCCGGCGATTACTGGTCTGGCCAACCAAGAGACCACCCGGCGCGCTCGACCATCACCAAACACCACCTCGAATAGCCACTTCGGTATCGCGATTAACACGAGTGGTGGCATGAAATAAGATAAAGCCATGTGTTGGAACATGTGCACCGAATACAGATACTCCTCGGCAAGGTCATGCACCGGCCAATCAGAGCCAAGCCACAAAATTAGAATCGCTGCAACAAATGCAATGCGTTGGCGCCGAGTCGTCACCGGCCCCAATGGCACCACATGCGGCCCAATCACCCGGATCGCATAGATATACGCACTCAACACAAAAACAGTTAGTAACCACACTTCTGGATGCGCTTGAAATCGCCAAGGACTGACAAAAAGATCTGCTGAATCAGCGATCATAAATTTTTTCGCTTATCTACTTGATAAAACTATTTATTTAATAAAAAACTCAAACGTTGCAAGAGCCGCAGAATAAACACCAACGGCTAGTACAAGCCCTGAATAAAACATAAAACTAAATAACTTATTATCAAATTTTAGGTGCATAAAATAACTAACGACCATAATAAATTTAATCGCCATCATGATTAGTAGTGCGGGTAAAAATAGTGGGCCAAAATCTACATAAACAGTGGAGACTTCAAGACCAGTGATCGCCGCAAGAATCGCAGCAATACGGATATAACCAGCATTGCTCATGCCAGCCCCGTGTTCCGTTGCACCGTGTTCCGTTACGTTTTCAGTAGTCATGACTTCAGACCGGTATCAAATAAACGAGTGTGAAGATGATGATCCACACGATGTCAACGAAGTGCCAGTACAAGCCAATCATTTCAACGACTTCTGCTTTCTTGCCTGGCACCTTACTGCGCTTCAATATTCCAACTAATGACATCAACATAATGATGCCGATAGTTACGTGAACACCATGAAATCCAGTAAGTGTGTAGAAACTTGAACCGAACAAACTCGTCGAAAATCCAAGCCCTTCATTATAAAACGCGGTGAACTCATAGACCTGACCACCAACAAATGTTGCACCCAACAATGCGGTAACTGTAAGCCAAAGATTTGTTTTTCGATCATCGCCTTTGTGCGCCGCACTAACCGCGAGCACCATCGTTAGCGAACTCATTAACAAAATAAAACTGCTGACAGAAGTAAACGGAATATCAAATATTTGTGCTGGCCTCGGACCACCAGAAACACGACTTCGATACAACATGTACGTCGAGATCAGACCGCCGAAGAGCAAGCACTCGGAGCCCAAGAAGGCCCACATACCTAACTTGACATTAGATATTCCCGTGCCAGATGCGGGACTATGTGTGGTTACATCAGTCATGGCTTACCAACTCTGTTTCTGGAATATCAAGCGATTCGAAATCTGACTCTGGTGCTGTGCTCGGTTCTAGAGCCCAACCGAATGCAGCGAAGAGCACGATTATTCCTCCAACGATCGATATCAAATGCGAGAAAATTAATCCAAATGTAATTACTGGTAATCCAAACGCGAGCACGATCGGCCAATACGACGGAGATGGCATGTGGATGTGCTTATCCGCATTGCGTTCTTGCTCTGCCATGATTTCTTCAGCCGTGGCAATTCGGCGCATTGTATGTGTTTCAGGATCTTCCTCGTATTTACGGTGGAAAAATTCGTCGAGGTGGTGCACCGTTGGAATTACATCGAAGTTGTGTTCCTTTGGTGGATTACTTGTCATCCACTCGAGGCTTCGTGCGTCCCATGGATCGAGCGGCGACTTAGTTGGATTACGTTTCGTGATCACGACATTTATCAAGAACAATAAGATACCCACTGCAAGTACAAACGATCCGATGGATGAGACTAGATTCCAAAATCCGAGGTTGAAGAAACCTTCACCAGCGCGATCAGTGGTCCACTGGTACATCCGTCGCGGTTGACCCTGTAACCCGAGAATATGCATCGGACCAAATGTGAGGTTCATCCCGATCACCATCAGCCAGAAGTTCCACGAGCCAAGGCGCTCGTTGAGCATCTTGCCGAACATCTTTGGCCACCAATAATAAAGACCTGAGAAAATTCCGAGAACGCCACCACCAAAGAGCACATAATGGAGGTGAGCAACAATGTAATACGTATCAGTTTGTTGTGTATCCGACGGCGCAACCGCGTGCGTAACACCAGACAGACCACCAACCGTGAACAATACGATCAACCCAATTGAAAACTTCATTGCAGTTGTGAAAACAAGTTTTCCACCCCACATTGTGAGTACCCAATTGATGATCTTGACACCAGTTGGCACGGCAATTGCCATCGTCGTCATTGAGAAAACTGCCACAGATATTGGACCAATGCCAGAAGTGAACATGTGGTGCGCCCACACTC
>JABMNW010000129.1 GCA_013204455.1 Acidimicrobiaceae bacterium | reverse complement strand
TCTGTTGGGACGTACAAGTTGCCGTTGTTGTATGGCAGTTGCATATAGTCGCGTTCGACACCACCCATTGACTGTTTGGACATCCCGAGATACTTGCCAACTCCATGAACATGGTGCACAACAAAATCGCCAGGCTTTAAGTCTTCAAAGATGCTCGCAGAACCGCGCTTGGTCGGTTTTACATCCCGATGTGTTCGGCGTCTTCCGGTTAGATCTGATTCTGTTATCAGTGCCAGGTCATGCTCGTTAAGAATGCAACCGCTGTGCAGAGGCGAAACAACAATCGAGACGCCTGGGCTGGCCACAGAACTTCCGTCTTGTTGCGGACTTCGAACGGTGACACCTTCTTGTGTCAGAACTTCGTTAAATCGTTGTGCCGAACTTGGTGTATCTGCAGCAATGACAACGCGAAACTTTTTTGTGACCAATCGCAATACTCGGTTAGCGAGTGCCTCGGTGTCTCCAGTGGCCTGCCCCCATGTAGATGTTTCGATGCTTGTCGCCTGCGGCGATTCGGCGACCGGAGTCAGCGAAATAATTGATTCGGCTTTGGTGTTTTCTAAAAATGATTCGATTTCGGAGTGCAGGCGTGGATATTTCTGCTCGGGGTCCCGCGACCATGTCGATGCAAGTGCGCGCGCTAGGTCGTCTTCTTCGGCGATCAGGTCCCGCGCACGGTCGCGCATCCGTCGTGGTTCGATAAGCACAATGTGCATCGCCGCAGCCTGGCTACAAACGTCTGTCAGCACGGTGCTATCCGTGGCAACCCATGGCAACCATGACTCCATTCCGTCGAAGGTTGCGCCTTGCGCGATGCGTTCCCAATTTTCTTGGCCCCAAGGCTCTTTTGCAATAAGCGCTTGCGCGCGTGCTGCGACTTCTTGGTTGACAATCATTTCGCGTGCTGGGAATATTCGGACACAGGCAAGATCCTCGGTACTGCGTTGATCGTTGACATTAAATGTTGTCAGGCGATCGACTTCGTCACCCCACAGATCGATGCGAATTGGCGTATCGGCAGTCGAGGTGAAGACATCAATGATCGATCCACGACGCGCGAATTCTCCGCGATGCTCGACGAGTTCTTCGCGTCGATAGCCGAAGCGCGCAAGCGTCGCTATAAGTTCATCCATATCGACTTGATCTTTAGGTTTTATGACCAGTGGCTCAACAACTGTATTGCTGAGATGCTGGAGCAAGGCGCGAACGCCCGTGACGATGATCCTCGGTCGATCATTTTTGATTCGCCACAGAACTTCGAGGCGTCGACCCATAGTCTCAACATTGGGACTAACCCGTTCGAACGGCAATGTCTCCCAAGCAGGGAAGAGCGCGACATCGTGTTCTGGGAGAAATGCCACAAGGTCGTCGCGCAATTGTCCTGCCATGCGGCCCGTCGGTGTCGCGACAACGACGATTTCGTTTTCTGTGCGTTGAGCTAAACCAGCAAGCAATAATGGCCATGCATGATCGGCGCAGACAATCGAAGTATTTTTTGCACCGAGCGCGGCACTCAGCGCTGGGTCATAACTAAGAGTTGGCGCTAGAGCATCCAAGACGGTCATCGCCGGCTTGTCCTACCTGGAATTGATGTTTTGCATCGCGGCATCAAGACCTTCGGTGATGATCAGTTGCACGGCATCGGCAGCAATCTGCACCGCGATGTCAAGCAACTCACGTTCGCGAGTAGGAATATGCGAAAGCACATGATCGGCACCGGCATCCTTCGAAGGTGGTTTGCCAACGCCAATTCGCACGCGAATGAAGTCCTGTGTTTTCAGATGCTGGGTAATCGATTGCAAGCCGTTGTGACCAGCAAGTCCGCCTCCGGATTTTATGCGCACGATGCCAGGTTCAAGATCTAATTCATCGTGCACAATAATTATCTTTAGCGGCTCGTTTATTGCATATCGCCGCGCAAGTGGACCAACGGCATTTCCAGAATCATTCATATATGTAGTTGGTCTCGCCAGTAAAAATTGTTTCGTGTCTATATGTGCTTCGCCTGTAAACGCACGGTCCCGACTTGCTTTAAGTTTTACGCCAAGTCGCGTAGCGATTATTTCAATCGTCTCGAAGCCGACATTATGCCGCGTCCGAGCGTATTTGGATCCTGGGTTTCCTAAGCCGACAACAAGTGCGTCGAATGGAGTACCGCGACGCTCTGGACGATCGGACTTCTTCGTGCGGCCAAACAGCCCCATTGATGTTTACGCTGACGGTTTGGCGTCGCCCGCTGCAGCAGCGCCGGCCACCGGTGTTGCCGCACCCGCTTCGCCTTCGACTACGGCAGCGACGACCACAGCAACTTCTTCGATCTTGGTTGTCAGCACCGTGACGATAACGAGATCAGGATCGCCAACTGCGGTAACACCACTTGGCAAAACAATGTCGGAAAGACGAATCACGTCGTTCATTCCCATGTGCGAAACATCGATCAAGATTTCGTTTGGAATATTCGATGCTGTTGCACGAATTTCGATGGTGCTGACGGTCGGGTCAACGAGCCCACCTTCTGCCAACACCGCTTTGGCTGTTCCTGAAATATGCACCGGGACATCCATCGTGATCAGTTCGGTCAGAGAAATCTGCATAAAGTCGATGTGACGCACAACTCGCTTTACTGGATCGCGTTGTAACTCTTTGATAATTGCTGAATACTTTGCGTCACCAACATGAAGTTCAAGAATTGTGTTTACTCCGGCAGGCCCAGCCAAGGCGTTACGCAGATCGCGACGCTCGACTGTGATCTTGATTGGCTCCATGCCGTGTCCGTAGACGACCGCTGGAATGTGATCCGTTGCTACGAGGCGACGTGATGCGGCGCTACCGACAATGCGACCAGTTTGGGTTTTTAGGGCTGTAGGCATTTGGGACTCCGAAACTCGAATGGATATATCAACTAATAGACGGCGTTGCATTCTATGGGTGATTGCTAGCTCTTGCCACATGGGCCTGCAAATGCGCTTACGACTGGTTCTCGCCTCCAAATAACTCGCTAACGCTGGTGTCTTCGAAAACGGCTGATAGTGCATCGGCAAGGATCTTGGCCACCGAAAGGATCTCGATCTTTTCAATTCGTTTTTCCGGGGCGATTGGCAGTGTGTTTGTTAGCACTACCCGCGTAATTTTTGAATTCTTCAAGCGGTCAACGGCTGGACCAGACAACACTCCGTGGGTTGCCATTGCCCAAACCTCTTTTGCGCCGCGTGCGTACAACAACTCGGCAGCACTACAAATTGTGCCGCCAGTGTCGATCATGTCATCGGCCAAAATGCACAGTCGACCCTCAACGTCGCCAATTACTTCTTTTGCTTCAGCGACATTTGTCGTGTTTTTTGGGCGACGCTTGTTAATAAATGCAACATCAGCACTCATG
>JABMNW010000128.1 GCA_013204455.1 Acidimicrobiaceae bacterium | reverse complement strand
CGTTCGTCCTGAGCCAGGATCAAACTCTCCGTCAAGAACATCTCGAACCAAGGATAAATCCCGGTCCAAGTTGAGTTCTGGAAAGTCCACGACAACCAGAGGGAAAAACCTCTGTTTTGTAGTCATCGTTTCCTGCCGACAATGTTTAAACCGTGTCAAACATTGCCGGTATTAATATTAATAGATCGATACTCAACAAGTGATACTTGAAGAGCGCTTCGATCAGAATTGACAGACAGTAATTAGCGACCCCCGAAGGGATCGTTACGTACTGCCCGCACTGGCGTTCAGTCTTCTCTTCCGTTTTCAAGGAGCATTCACTTTGGGCACTCGTCGAACCGAGGTTCTGCGATGATGCCCCACCGCGAATTGGTGGCACACCTACTTAAAGGTGCGGGACGCAATGCTAGTGGCTAAATATGGGGTTCATCAACCTTCAAAACGAGATAATCCAACAAATAAAGCGTTTTGGTGTTTTTCCCCAACTCTGGCCCGAGGAAATTGAAAAGATAGGGTTTTTTGTGAACGAGATTCTATTCAATCCATTTGATCCCAAATTCCGAGCGGATCCATACCCGTTTTACGATCGTCTGCGCGAGCAAGATCCAGTACATATATTGAGTACTGGGTTTGTCGTCTTAACGAGGTATGCAGATGTTGTAAATGTCTTGCGCAGTAATGACTTCAGTCGGGACATCGAAAAGAACGCAAATTTGCCAGAGACTCCGACCTGTAAATATAGACGCGAACGAAATGGAACGAAATCGATTCTCAACCTTGATCCACCTGATCACACTCGGTTGCGTCGTCTTGTTTCTAAGTCATTTACGCCGAGTGCGATAGAGCGATTGCGACCGCGAATACAAAAATTAGTTGATGATGTTTTGGACAAAGCACAACAATCCGGACAAATCGAATTAGTCGACGAACTCGCTTTTCCGGTGCCGTTTCAAGTGATCTCAGATCTTCTGGCAATGCCCACCGAGCGTGCTAGCGAACTTCGCCAATGGTCGCAAGTAATAACTGCGACTCTCGAACCAACAACATCGGTTGAAGATCTCGTTGCAGCCGATTCGGCACGTGATCAACTCATTCCATATTTGATGGAGATAATTGAGGATCGAAGACGCACACCAGGCGATGACATGTTGTCATCGCTGATTGCTGTCGAAGAGCAAGGTGAGCGTTTGACCAATAACGAGTTGATCGCGTTCGTTGTTCTACTTTACATTGCAGGCCACGAAACGACTGTCAACTTAATTGGTAATTCGGTTTATGCATTGCTCAAACATCCGTCGCAGTTAGAAGCTGTGCGCCACAATTCTTTTACGACAAACACAGTTGACGAACTGTTGCGTTTTGATGGACCGGTCCAGCACACCACTCGCACGCCATTAGTTGATGTTTCATTTACTGTTTCCGGTGAACAAATCAAAATCGACAAAGGTTCGCTCGTGTTAGCAAGTCTTGGCGCGGCAAATCATGACGCAAGTGTTTTTAGCAATCCGCATACGCTTGACTTCGGGCGAGAAAACTCAAATCGTCATCTTGCATTTTCTGCTGGAATTCATTACTGCCTTGGTGCGGCTCTGGCAAAACTCGAAACCGAAGTGGCTGTCGGCTCGCTCATTTCTAGGTTTAAAAATATTGAAATTATTGGTGAGCCAGAGTGGCGTGATCGACTAACAATTCGCGGCGTTAGCCGACTTGATCTAAGTGTGAACTAGTTACTGCATTAATTAGCGAACGATGTCGACCAAGTGATAACTGGTCTTACCTTTACGCAGTAATAACCAACGACCGTGCAGAAGTGGAATCTTGGCGATTTGTGTTTGCTGATCAAGTTGTTCACCGTTGGCGCGCACACTGCGCTGAGTTAACAACCGGCGGGCCTCACCATTGGATGATGCAAGTTTTGTTTCAACCAACACAGCAACAGAATCAGTTAGCGCCGCTGCGCCCATCTGCGTGACTGGCACTTCGCTGGCAATCAGATGCAAAGTTGCTGGAGTTGCCGACATTGGGTTGGCGCCAAACAGCACGGCAGCAGCCTGCTCGGCTGCTTCGGCGGCTTCTTCGCCGTGGACCAGCGTCGTAAGTTCGCGGGCGAGTGAACGTTGCGCGATTCGCGATTCCGGATTAAGTCGTTGTTCAGCGATTATTTCTTTTATAACTTCGACGGAGTGAAGCGAGAACTGCATCAGCATGCGATCAATATCAGCGTCAGCAAGTTGGATCCAATACTGCCGAAACTGATACGGCGAAGTGCGACGAGCATCTAACCAAACTGCACCATCTGCAGTTTTGCCAAATTTTGTACCATCAGCGCGAGTCACCAATGGCCACGTCATACCGTAAGCAGTACGGCCCAGACGTTTGCGCACGAGATCAATTCCGGCGGTGATGTTCCCCCACTG
>JABMNW010000127.1 GCA_013204455.1 Acidimicrobiaceae bacterium | reverse complement strand
CTTCTGGATGCGCCTAAAACGACTTGTTGGTTCGCACTTTGCCAATTATCGCGAAGCGTGGGAGGCAAATCGACTGATTAGCAAGGGCATGATTCATCCAGTGATGTCGCAGGTCTTCACGCTCGCCGAAACCGGCACTGCGGCATATCAAGTGCATCACAACTTACATGAGGGCAAACTTGCCGTGCTGTGTCTGGCGCCAAAAGAGGGAATGGGGATCAGCGATCCTGAGTTACGCAATAAAATTGGTGAAGACAAACTAACGATTTTTCGTCGGCCAGGTAATAGCGTGGATGAGCGCGTCATGGGCAGTTCATGATTATCTCGCAAGAAATGTTGCTTACCGAAATTGATCATGTGGCTATTGCCGTGCACGATCTTGATGCGGCGATTGATTATTACAAGCGAGCATTCGGGGCGACCGTGGCTCACCGCGAGATTGTCGAACAAGATGGAGTCGAAGAAGCACTACTTAATGTTGCGCAAAGTTATGTGCAGTTACTTACACCAACGCGGCCAGACTCGCCAGTTGCAAAATCACTAGAAAAACGTGGTGAGGGATTGCATCACATTGGTTACCGCGTGGCGAACTGTGCACAGGCTTTGCAATCGATGATTGATGCGGGCGCGACGCCGATTGATAAGGCTCCACGCAAAGGTTCGCGCGGTACAACCGTGGCGTTTATACATCCCAAAGGGAGTTTTGGCACACTCATCGAGTTAGTCGAAGAATAATAACTAAGTGAATCGAAACTAAATGAGTAAAAACTAAATCGTGTTAGTTGCGCTGACTTTATTTGTCGGTGCCGCGTCTGGTGCTTTGCTTGGCGTTGTTGCAAAAAAGTTCATTTCTGGTATTGATTCGCAACAGCATGTGTCTCAAGTAAAACTTGTCGTCGGTGGCTTCGTATTTAGTGTTGTGCTGGCTTTACTTGTCGTCGCAAGGTTCTCGGCGTGGGATCAACGAACTGCCTACGCGGTACTTAGTGCAGGATTGGTGGTGCAAACAATGATTGATGCTTTTACTCATCGTCTTGTGCGCAGTATCACGCATGCAATGGCGTTATCCGGTGTTGTATTGCTCGGTATAAATGGAGTTCGAACGAATGCGAGTGAAGCGTTAGTTTCGGCAGGGATCTGTGCAGTTGTTGGTTGGACCATGTTTTTGGTCGTAAATAAAATTTCGCCAGGCGGAGTCGGGTCTGGTGATGTGCGACTGGTGCCCGTGTTGGGCTGGTATTTAGGATTTCTTGGATACAACGAGGCGATCTATGCACTGTTTATCGCCTCGGCGACGGCAAGTGTCGTTGGAATTGCATTGATCGTGGCAAAAAGTGGGTCGCTGAAGCGTCGCCTAGCGTTTGGACCGTACCTTGCTTTTGGAACTTTGATCGGCATATTCGCTGGTGAATTTTTCCCAACGGTTTTTGTTGCTTAGTTGCTTTGCCCAATAGCCGCCTAAGTTGGTTAGATGCAAGTACACCTAGTTGACGGCACCTATGAGATGTATCGCCAGCACTACGGCCAAGCAGTTGGCCACCGCGATCCGCCGCCGTTTGCCGCAACAGTTGGCGTGCTGACAAGCACACTGCAGTTACTTTCCGAAGGCGCAACACATATTGCAGTAGCGACAGATCATGTGATCGAAAGTTTTCGCAACGAACTTTGGCATGGCTACAAAACAAGCGAAGGGATGGAGCCCGTGTTGCTTGAGCAAATTCCAATTGTCGAAGACGCACTTCGCGCGATGGGCATCACAGTTTGGGCGATGGAACGTTACGAGGCCGATGACGCGCTGGCTTCGGCTGTGGCTGTGGCGTGCGAAGATCGGAGAGTTCACCAAGTGCGAATTTTGACGCCTGACAAAGATTTGGGTCAGTGTGTGAGTGGTCGCCGAGTTGTGCAAGTAGATCGACGCAACAATCTCGTGCTTGATGAAGTCGCAGTTCGTGAAAAGTTTGGTATCGGTCCAGAATCTATTGCCGACTATTTAGCGCTCGTTGGCGATAGTGCAGATGGTTTCCCTGGTTTGCCTGGCTGGGGTGCAAAAAGTGCATCAGTCGTGCTCGCTCGGTATGTCTTGCTTGACGAAATCCCAGATGATCACGAACAATGGTTTCGTGACGGGTTGACGACACTTCGTGGAGCAGAAAAACTTGCAACGACACTTCGCACCCAGCGAAAGGACGCAGAACTATTTCGTACACTGGCAACTTTGGTGCAAGATGTTCCGGTTGGATCAGTTGATGATTGGAAGTGGAACGGAGTGACGCCTGCTTTTGCCGGTCTCGTCGAAAAATTCGGAGCCGCACATTTGCTAGATCGACTTGACCGGCTCCGCCGACTGAAGTGACGGCCAGGCGATCTGCG
>JABMNW010000126.1 GCA_013204455.1 Acidimicrobiaceae bacterium | reverse complement strand
TTTGGCATTCGACACGATTTATGCCGAAGGGCAGCGGCGATATGTCGAATCTCTGAGTTCTTATGCCCGCCAGTTTCTTGGTCAGATGGACAAACCTGATGTAGATCTGATTGACGGATTGTCACCAGCTATTTCGATCGACCAAAAATCGTCTTCGCGAAACCCGCGATCAACCGTTGGCACGATTACCGAGGTCTACGACTATTTGCGCTTGTTGTATGCACGCATTGGCGTGCAACATTGTCCGAAAGATTCAACACGCTTATCCCGACAGACTCCACAACAAATTGTGGATCGAATCTTAAAATTTCCTGAAGGAACTCGGTTTCAAGTTCTCGCACCAGTTGTTCGTGGTCGCAAAGGTGAGTACGACACGCTGTTACAAGAACTTGCGTCGCAGGGTTTCTCACGCGCGCGCGTTGATGGTGAGGTAGTCGAAATTAACGAATTCTTAAAAAAACAAAAACGACTTGCGAGATATGAACAGCACCGGATCGACATCATCGTGGATCGGCTTGTTCGGCGTGACGGAATTGTGCGTCGGCTAACAGATTCACTCGAGACGGCGTTGCGTCTTGCTGACGGTGTTGCCGAAATCGAATTGGTCGAGGGCGGGGAACCGATCACCTTCAGTCAGCACTTGGCATGCCCGAAATGTGGCACAAGTTATGAAGAACTCGCACCTCGAAATTTTTCATTCAATTCACCATATGGTGCATGTGAAACCTGTTTGGGTCTCGGCACCAAATATGAAGTCGATGTTGAACTTGTCGTGCCCGATCCGAATCTCAGTATTAACGAAGGCGCGATTGCCCCATGGAGATCAGCCCACACGCAGTACTTCACGCGGATGTTGGAAGCCGTTGCCGATCGATTCACGATCAATTTGGATAAGAAGTGGTCAAAACTCACACCGAAAGCCCAGAAAATTGTGATGAACGGTGTCGACGACAACATGATGGTCAAGTATCGCAATCGTTACGGTCGCACACGTGAATACAGCACATCATATGAAGGTGTAATTCCGTGGATTAAACGCCGGCACGAAGGTTCCGAAAGTGATCACTCGCGAGAACAATTTGAGAGTTATATGCGCGAGGTGCCATGTCCGGATTGCAAGGGCGCACGACTAAAGCCGTCCTCACTCGCTGTGTTGGTTGATGGCAAACATATTTCTGAAGTTTGCGACATGTCGATTGGTGAGTCGGCGAAGTTCTTGGAAACATTTGAGATGAGCGACCGTGACCGAATGATTGCCGAAAGAATTACAAAAGAGATCAACGCTCGGCTTGGATTTTTACTGGACGTCGGACTGGATTATTTAACGCTTTCCAGAGCGGCAGCAACTTTGGCGGGTGGGGAAGCACAACGCATTCGCTTGGCAAGTCAGATTGGCTCGGGACTTGTCGGCACCCTTTACGTATTGGATGAGCCGAGCATTGGTTTGCATCAGCGCGATAATCATCGGCTAATCGAAACATTGATGCGACTGCGGGATCTAGGCAACACCGTAATTGTTGTTGAGCACGATGAAGACACGATTCGCTCGAGTGATTGGATTGTCGACATCGGCCCAGGCGCAGGAGAACACGGAGGGCAGGTTGTTTATAGCGGTCCAGTCAAAGGGATATTAAAAGTTGCCAATTCGATAACTGGACAATATTTGTCTGGCAAGCGATCAGTTGAGACACCTTTGATGCGACGACAGCCAACCAAAGAATTTCTAACAATTCGTGGGGCACGCGAGCACAATCTAAAGAATCTAACTGTCAAGATTCCACTTGGCTGCTTCGTCGCTGTCACCGGAGTTTCAGGAAGCGGCAAGAGCACTCTTGTGCGCGACATTTTGCTGCCATCATTGATGCAGAAAATCTATAAGTCAAAAGATGCACCCGGTCGTCATACAGGCGTTGATGGAATTGCGTATCTGGACAAAGTTATCGATATGGATCAGTCACCGATTGGTCGCACACCGAGATCTAACCCAGCGACCTATACGGGAGTGTTTGACGACATTCGCAAACTATTCGCATCAACGCCAGAAGCCAAAGTGCGTGGTTATTTGCCTGGGAGATTTAGTTTCAACGTCCCTGGTGGTCGTTGTGAGGCCTGCTCCGGAGATGGCACTTTGAAAATCGAGATGCACTTTTTACCAGATGTCTATGTGCCATGCGAAGTATGCAAGGGTGCTCGCTACAATCGAGACACACTAGACATCACATTCAAAGGCAAAAATGTTGCCGACATCTTAGACATGCCGATATCTGATGCGGTTGAATTTTTTGCCAATCAGCCGAGAATCGCTCGGCATATGCAAACTTTCGTGGATGTCGGTCTTGGCTATGTGCGCCTCGGGCAACCGGCACCAACCCTTTCGGGTGGTGAAGCACAACGCGTAAAACTCGCCAGTGAACTTGCCAAGCGAAGCACAGGGCACACGATCTATTTGCTCGACGAGCCGACAACCGGTTTGCATTTCGAGGATGTCCGACGACTATTGGTAGTTTTGGCTCGACTTGTAGATCAGGGCAATACAGTCCTAGTTATCGAGCACAATTTGGATGTGATTAAAACTGCAGATTGGGTGATTGACCTTGGTCCCGAGGGTGGCAACGGTGGAGGAACAGTTGTCGCCGAGGGTTCTCCCGAGGCCGTGGCGAAAGTCGAAGCTTCGCATACTGGAAGGTATCTAGCCAAACTATTTAATCCAAAAATTCGCAAGCAAATTTATGCAACGCCCAAGTGAACTGATCCCCGACAAACCAGGCTCATACCAATTTAAGGACGCGCATGGTCGTGTCGTATACGTCGGTAAGGCAATCAATCTTCGCTCCCGGATCAATAGTTATTTTGCAACTCCAGAATCATTGCATCCACGAACTTTGAATATGGTCACGACAGCAACGAGTGTCGAGTGGATTGAGGTGCGTAACGAAATTGAGGCATTGATTCTCGAGCACAGCCTGATCAGTCGGTATTCGCCAAGATTCAATGTTCGTTTACGCGACGATAAGAGTTACCCATTTTTGGCTGTCACCACCGATGAGCAGTGGCCTCGAGCACTTGTGATGCGCGGGAAGAAGCGGAAAGGGACTCGCTATTTCGGACCGTATCCGCATCCGTGGGCGATTCACGAGACCTTGGATCTACTTTTGCGGACCTTCCCTGTGCGTACGTGTTCACCCGCAACGTTTAAACAACACGAACGACTTGGTCGGCCGTGCTTGTTGTTTCATATCGAAAAGTGTTCCGGGCCATGTGTTGGTTCTGTCTCACCAGAACAATACGCGAGTCACGTAAAAGATTTCTTGGATGTAATGGATGGTGAAAGTGATGAAGTTTGTGCCCGTCTCGAAACTGAGATGGTACAAGCATCAAAGGCGCAAGAGTTCGAGCGGGCAGCTCGCTTACGCGATCAACTCGAAGCAATTCGCTTGGCTCTGGAACGACAGCAAATGGTTGGTGAAAGAAGCGAAGATCTAGATGTAATTGGCATCGCCGAAGATGAATTTGAGGCGGCGGTGCAAGTATTTTATGTTCGTAAAGGCCGAGTTGTCGGACGCAAAGGATTTGTCGTTGACAAAGTTGAAGATTTAACGAGTGCGGGACTCGCCAGTCGAGTGATCGAGCGATTGTACGACGAATCACCAATCCTTGGTATTCCAAAAATGGTTATTGTGCCAATCGAACCTGAAGAAAACGAAATCCTCGAACAATGGCTTAGTCAGTTGCGAACATCGCTCGTAGAAATTCGTGTACCACAACGTGGAGATAAACGCGAACTACACGAACTAGTCACACAAAATGCTCGGGAGGAACTAAATCGTCATCGTCTTCGTCGGTCGTCCGATCACACCGCAAGATCTCGCGCACTTACCGAATTGAAAGAGTTGCTGGGTCTGCCAGAGGCGCCACTGCGCATCGAGTGTTACGACATGGCCCATTTGCAGGGCACGGATTATGTCGGATCAATGGTTGTGTTGGAGGACGGTTTACCGATGAAGCGTGAATACCGAAGATTCAAGGTTAAAAATGTTCCAGGTAATGATGATTACGCAGCAATGCGTGAAGTATTGACGCGACGGTTAAGTGCTTACATCGCGCAACGTGATCAGCCAATTAATGAACGCTCTCCACGACCAGGAAAGTTTTCGTATGCGCCGCAATTGCTCTTAGTGGATGGTGGCAAAGGTCAACTTGGTGTTGCCGAACAAGTTGTACGCGAACTTGGGTTGGAAGGTGAAATCCCAGTTGCGTCGCTAGCAAAACGATTCGAAGAAGTATTTATTCCCGGTAGAGCTATTCCAGTTGCGGTACCACGCGGCAGTGATGCGCTGTTCATGTTGCAAGTTATTCGCGATGAAGCGCACCGTTTTGCAAATCGATATCATCGTGAGTTGCGCGGAAAGCGAATGACATCGAGCACACTGGATGGAATCACTGGTCTTGGTGAGGTGCGCGCCAAGAAACTGGTCAAAGCGCTAGGCAGTATTAGCGCTGTTAAGAAAGCAACCCGAGAAGATCTTGAATTGCTGACTTGGCTGCCAAGTAGTATCGCCGAAGCCATTTATCAGCGCTTTCACTCCTGACTTGACGCACGCACTTTAGGTATGTTTGTTACTACAGGTATGTTTGTTACCACAGGTAGCCTTATTAGTAGTGGCTGACATTCTCCTGATCACCGGCCTTTCTGGCGCAGGTCGGTCACAGGCTGCTGATGATCTCGAAGATTTGGGCTGGTTCGTCGTTGACAACATGCCCACAGAGTTGATCGACAAAGTTGTCGAGATTGCTTCAGCAGGTTCGGCGTTATCACAATTAGCACTGGTGGTTGGAACGCCAACGCAGCAACGCGATGTCTTGGATGTTCTAAGACGACTTCGTCTAACTACTCATCGTGTGCGTATGTTGTTTTTGGACGCGACGAATGCTGAGTTGGTAAAGCGTTATGGCGCGACACGACGCAAACATCCGCTTGCTGAGGCGAATTCCGGCGTCGAAGAAGCCATTGCTAAAGAAAGAGTGTTACTCGAACCAGTAAAGGGTGAGGCCGATTTGGTGATTGATACTTCGAACCTGACGGTGCATCAACTTAAGACCCAACTTGTAGAACTTTTTACTTCGGGCGAGCAAAGCGACACGATGCAAGTATCGGTTGTCTCTTTCGGATACAAGCATGGATTGCCAATGGATGTCGACTTGGTGTTCGATGTTCGCTTTTTACCGAATCCACATTGGGATGAAGAACTCCGACCACTAACAGGGTTGGATGTACCAGTGCGTGACTTTGTGATGTCGCAGGAACTTTCACATAAGTTTCTGACTGAGTTGTATGTGATGCTCGAAACTCTTTTGCCCGCCTACAAAGCGGAAGGAAAAAGTTATCTAACAATTGCGATTGGATGTACTGGGGGACGCCACAGGTCGGTGGTGATCGCCGAGCAGATATCGAAGTGGCTTACAGATTTCGGGCAACACCCACGTGTTACACATCGTGATATTTCGCGCAACACGTAATACATAGGTTTGGGTAACAAGGTTTGGGTATATAGCTTTGGGTACTAAGGTTTGGCAATGACAATTCGAGTAGGAATTAACGGCTTTGGTCGTATCGGAAGAAACTTTTATCGTGCCCTAAAACAAACTGGGAACGATATTGAAATCGTTGCTGTTAACGACCTGGGTTCACTTAAGACCATGGCTCATTTGCTGAAGTACGACTCCGTGATGGGCGTTTTGCCGGATGAAATCACTGCAACCGATGATGGCATATCGATTGATGGCAAGTTGCTCAAGGTTTTCTCAAAGCGTGATCCAAAAGAGTTGCCGTGGGGCGAACTTGGTGTGGACCTGGTAATCGAAAGTACTGGATTTTTTACTGATCGCGATAAGGCTTCGGCACATTTAGATGCTGGCGCAGTCTGTGTAATCATTTCTGCGCCAGCGACAAATGCTGACGCAACCTTTGTCTACGGCGTCAATCACCAAGATTTTGATCCGAAGATTCACAAAATCGTTTCCAACGCGAGTTGTACGACCAACTGTTTTGTGCCGATGGTCAAAGTTTTGGATGATGCCTTTGGTATCGAGAATGGTTTAATGACAACGATTCACGCCTACACCGGTGATCAATCACTAGTTGATGGTCCTCACAGCGACTTACGTCGCGCACGAGCGGCGGCGATCAATATTATTCCAACCAGCACAGGTGCGGCTCGCGCAACAAGTCTTGTGATGCAGTCAATGAAAGGCAAACTTGATGGCACCTCCTTGCGTGTGCCAATTCCAACTGGTTCAATTACAGATTTTGTTGCAAATCTAAAGACCGCGGCAACTGTCGCCGAAATTAATAATGCATACAAGGTCGCGGCGGCCGGACCACTCAAAGGAATTCTCGAATATTGCACCGATCCGATTGTTTCGAGTGATGTTGTTAATAATCCACATAGTTGTGTCTTCGACAGTGATCTGACAATGAGCATGGGTTCGTTGGTCAAGGTGCTTGGTTGGTACGACAACGAGTGGGGTTACTCGAACCGATTGGTGGATATAACCGCATTTATCGGGGCTGCAATCAAGCGCTAAATGATTCCGCATCTCGAAGATCTTGGCGACCTGCATGGTAAGACGGTGCTCGTGCGTGTTGATTTTAATGTGCCGATGTCAGGGCCTGATTCGACTCGTGTGATCACCGATGACTTTCGAATCCGTGCAGCACTGCCAACAATCAACTGGCTATCACAACACGGGGCTCGGGTCGTGTGCGCCAGTCATTTGGGTCGTCCAGGAGGTTTGATTAATGAAAAATTCTCAATGCAGCCAATTCGCCAACGACTGGCTGAATTGGCTCCTGGCGTTGAGTTGCTAGAAAATATTCGATTTAACCCGGGCGAAGAATCCAATGATCCAAAATTTGTGGCTCAACTAGTCGCTGGTGTAGATGCCTACGTTAATGATGCGTTTGGCTCCTCGCATCGCGCACATGCATCAATCGTCGGACCACCGAAAACCTTGCCGTCGGCAGGGGGGCGATTACTGCAACGAGAGGTCGAGGTACTCAGCGAGTTACGTAACAATCCGAAACGGCCATTTGTAGTTGTGTTGGGGGGAGCAAAAATTAGCGACAAACTTGGTGTGATCGACGCGCTAATTGGTGTTGTCGATGCATTAGTAATTGGCGGCGGAATGTGTTTTACTTTCCTTGCGGCAAAGAACCTCCCGATTGGTGACTCGTTGTTTGAACGCGATCAGGTGGACAATTGCAAAAAACTCCTGAACGGCAATGTACCGATCCACTTGCCCGAAGACATTGTCGGGCTTGATGCGCACGGCGAGTTCGCTACCTTTGGCGTGCGGTTGCCAACTGGTGCAAAAGGTTTGGACATTGGCCCAGGAAGTGCAGCAGCATTCGCTGACATAATTATGGATGCACGGAGTGTGTTTTGGAATGGTCCGATGGGTGTGTTTGAAGATGATCGGTTTGCTGCGGGAACGCGAACGGTGGCTCATGCAATGTCGCAAACGAAGGCCTTCACTGTTGTCGGAGGCGGAGATTCAGCGGCGGCGCTCAAACAATATGGTTTTGAAAACGATGTCAATCATCTGAGTACTGGTGGTGGGGCATCATTGGAGTTTCTTGAACTCGGCGATTTGCCAGGTTTGAGTGCGTTGCGAGGAGCACCGAATGTCAAATGAACTAAGAAAGCCGCTGATCAGTGGTAATTGGAAAATGAATCACAACCACTTCGAAGCGATTCAATGTGTACAAAAACTTGCGTATCTTCTGACCAAAGAAGATTTCTCTGCTGTGGACGTTACTATCCATCCGCCGTTCACGGATTTGCGAAGTGTGCAGACACTGATCGACGCAGATGAGTTGCGGTTCATTCTTGGTGCGCAACATTGCCATGAGGCAGATAGCGGAGCCTTCACAGGCGAGGTGTCGGCGCAATTTCTGGCGAAATTGCACGTGCGTTATGTGATCGTTGGTCATAGCGAGCGACGGCAAATTTTTGGCGAAACAGATGAAGTTGTTCAACAAAAACTTGCGACAATTCAAAAGCACGGTATGACACCAATTTTGTGTGTCGGTGAAACACTTTCGGATCGCGAGGCGGGACGAACTCACGAAAAGGTTTTGGGTCAAGTACGATCGGCGCTCGTCAAACGAACGGTTGAACAAGTTAAATCAATGGTTATTGCCTACGAACCAATTTGGGCGATTGGCACCGGTAAAACTGCCACTGCAGAGGATGCTCAGCACATAATCAGTGCGATCCGCCAAGAGGTAGCTCTAGTCACGTCTGGGCCGGCGGCTAGCGCAATCCGTTTGCAATATGGGGGCAGCGTCAAGGCCAGCAATATCGGCGAGATAATGTCCCAGCCTGATATCGACGGGGTTTTGGTGGGAGGAGCCAGCCTGGATGCCGCCGAATTTGCGCGTATTTGTCAGCGTAGCCAGCGTTCTTGGGGCTAATTAATACATCTAATTAATACATCTAACTATCTCATCTAGTTACACCATCTAACGATCTCTGTTAGGGTGTCGATCATATCTGGAGGTCATTCTGATCTCTACCTAATTCGACGGGGAGGTCGGAGAATGAGAAGAACCAAAAAAGTAATGCGAGTTGCCGCTGGTCTTATTGCGGGGGCATTAATTGTCGCCGCATGTGGAGGCAACGATAGCGCAGATGACACTGTAGTTGACACAACTGCAGCGCCAGAAGAAGTAACAGCGGTGAGTTATCCAACAAGTTTGGATGACTGCGCCAATGTCGCTTACGATTATGTCAAGCCAGCGACCACTGGTGGAATGAAAGTCACATACGACCTCAATCCTGCTGCAGTGTGGGACGATGGTTCACCAATCACATTTGCCGACTTCAAAGCAACTTGGGAAGCAGCTTTGAATACGCCAGGTTCGATCTCGACATCGGGATATGACCAAGTAACGGCTGTTGAAGCGGGTACCAGCGACAAGCAAGTCGTCGTGACTCTCAAGTCGGTTTACGCCCCATGGCGTGGATTGTTCGGTGGCATCATGAAGGCAGCTTCCGTTAAGAACACCATGGATGTTTCGGCGGATTTTGCCGACAACATTCCGTTCTCCGGTCGGCCTTACAAGATCAAGTCATGGAGCTCGGACCAAATCGTGTTCGTACCCAACGACAAGTATTGGGGTACTGACAAAGCCGTGACGAAGAAGTTTGTGATGGTGCCGAAGGCGGACCAAGATACCGAAATTGCCTCAGTCAAGGCTGGTGAAGTCGACTTTATTTTCCCGCAATTTTTTGCAGGCATTGAAGCCGCCGTGGCCCAGGACAACATCACTAGCGATATTTCGTATGGTGGCAACTACGAAGGGTTCTACTTCCAACAGAAGTGCGGACCATTCGCCGATCCAAACTTCCGTGCAGCATTCTCGATGTCGATTGACCGTGAGGCTCTGTTTGCACAGATCTACATTCCACTCGGTGGTAAGGAGTTACTGCAGTGTGGACCGATGGTCCCTGGACCGTATTGCAATGGTGATGAATTCGCCAACAGTTACGACCCAGCCGGCGCAGAAGCGATACTTACCGAGAACGGTTGGACAAAGGGCGCTGATGGTTTCTGGGCAGATGCTTCTGGGAAAGTTCCAGACATCCGCTGGATTATCAACACGGGCAACGTCCGTCGCGAGAGCACCCAGGCTTATTTGATCCCATTGCTAATTGCAGCAGGCTTTAATGTGCGCGCAGACAACTGTGACGCCGCCTGTTACTTCCAGCAACGGCTGCCAGCTATGGACTACGACATGGCGATGTACATCAGTACAGCGCCACCAGATCCGGCATACGTCACGGGGGGTTTCGCCTGTGATCTCATCCCAACTGAGGCCAATGGCAACATTGGCCAGAATAGCCAGGGATGGTGCAACACCGAGGCAACCGACCTGCTTTATGCAGCCGATGCCGACACCGACGTGGTAACCCGCGCCGACAAGGTGAAGCAAGTGATGGTGCTAATGGCGCAAGATCATATGATGTTGCCATTGATGCAGTTCCCTAATTCAGGTTTCTGGCGCACCGACAAAGTTGGTGGACCAATAACCGGGGATCTCAGCAACTACAGTGCATTTAGAAACTTCCACTTGTGGACAGACGTCGACGGGGATGGACAAATTGTCCTCGGCGCCGAGCAATGGCCAGAGTGTCTCAATCCATTCACGGAGTGTGCAAACTCCTCGTGGATGGTGTGGACCACAGCATTCCCAGTGATGCCCGGTGCATACGAAACTACCAACGATGGTAGGTACGTGGCGACGAACCTGCTTGCTGGGGAAGCGAAGGTTGAACTCACGAGTTAATTACTCGGGACTGAGACTGTAAAATTTATTACGTATCGAAGGTGCGCTGATTTGACCGAATGGTCGGGTCGGCGCACCTTCGTCGTTTTGCCAAAATTGCATAACATCGTCCGAAGGATTTCATAAAGTGGCACAATCTGGGCAAGAGTAGTAGGAGATGTTTCGTTTTGTTCTTCGACGTGTCGCTTGGTCGATACCCACACTTTTGCTGGTTACATTTCTCGTGTATTTGGCATTACGGATCGGCACCAACCCCGTTGAAAGTTATAAGCGGATAAATCCGCGTGCGTCAAAAGCCAAAATCCAGCAGTACATCGATGTCAACGGACTGGATCCCAATTTCGTGCAAGGGTATTTTACTTGGTTGAAGAATTTCATCACCGGAGACTGGCCGCGAAGCATCAAGGGCAGTCGCGAAGTTTGGCCGAAACTCAAGGACTCAATCGCTAACTCGCTAAGGCTTGGCATTGCGGCAACTGTTGTGGGTATTTCCATCGGATTATTCGCGGGGGTGTTCGCGGCCTTGCGTCCTGGGGGACGCCGAGATGTTTTTATCAACACGAGTGCATTCGTCGGTATTTCAATTCCGCCATATATCTCGGCAATCCTATTTCAGTTGTTGTTCGCGGTGTATTGGCAACGCTGGTTTGGGGCGAGTCTGTTTCCAACATCCGGCGTTTATCCGCCAGGACACAGCGGATTTGATCTTGTCTTGATGGTCAAGCACATGGCACTGCCAACGATTGTCGTGGCGATCCAAGTTATTGCCGTCTATAGCCGCTATATGCGCTCGTCGTTGCTAGACGTATTAAATTCGGACTACATGCGCACGGCGCGATCCAAGGGGATCAGTGAGCGAAGAGTTTTGTTGAAACACGGGATGCGCAACGCACTGATCCCCGTCGTGACTATTGCGGCGTTGGATGCGGGTTCTATCGTGGGGGGGCTAATCATCACCGAAAATATCTTCGACTATCCAGGGATGGGTGTTTACTTTCTCAAGTCATTTGGTGAGGGCGATTTCCCTCTGCTTATGCCATGGATGGTGGTCATCGTGGCATCTGTTTTGCTGTTCAATCTGATTGCAGATATCTCGTATGCCTGGCTGGATCCGAGGATTCGTCTTGACTGAGAATATTGTTCTTGCCATGTCGCCGCGCAAGATGGCGT
>JABMNW010000125.1 GCA_013204455.1 Acidimicrobiaceae bacterium | reverse complement strand
GAAGTTATTCGTGTTGAGCGGGTGCAGGCAGTGCGTGACGCGCCCGTGGCTGGAGCACATTGGGATGTAATGCAGCGCGGTCGCAAAAATGTTGCGATTGATTTAAAACATCCAGATGGCGTTGAAACTTTGTTGCAACTAATTGAAAAAGCCGATGCTTTAATTGAAGGTTTTCGCCCAGGTGTAATGGAGCGACTTGGTATCGGACCACAAGTGTGTATCGCCAGAAATAAAAAACTTGTTTTTGGTCGCATGACTGGCTGGGGACAAGACGGGACTTATGCGAACGTTGCTGGTCACGACATAAATTACATCGCGTTGGCCGGTGCGCTCGCACACTTCGGACGTGCTGGTGAAGCACCAGTTCCACCACTAAATATGGTCGGCGATTTTGGTGGCGGTGGAATGTTGCTGGCGTTTGGCGTCGTGTGTGCCTTACTTGAGGCACAACGCAGTGGTTCGGGCCAAGTGATTGATGCCGCAATGGTCGACGGATCGGCGGTGATGATGGCGATGTTCTGGGGATTTAGAAACATCGGCATGTTTAACGAAGATTTTCGAGGTACAAACATGCTTGACACCGGCGCGCATTTCTATGATGTTTACAAATGTAAAGACTCTAAATATATTTCTATTGGTTCGATTGAACCACAGTTTTATACAGAATTGCTTCGTCTAACTGGCCTATCAAATGATCCAGCATTTAGTGCGCAGATGGATGTGAAATCGTGGCCAGCACTCAAAGTGCGACTTGCCGCGATATTTTTCGGCAAAACACGCGACGAGTGGTGTGCAATCATGGAAGGGTCGGATGTTTGTTTCGCTCCAGTGCTAACGATGAGCGAGGCCGCCAAGCATCCACACAACGAATCGCGTAAGACGTTTATCAACATTGCTGGTGCTACTCAGCCTGCACCAGCGCCGCGATTTTCTCGAACGGTGACCGCTGTACCGACGCCACCAGCGCATGCTGGCGAGAACTCGCGAGAAATTTTACAGCAATGGGGGATCAACAACATTGATGACCTCGTTACTCGCGGCATAGTTAAAGAAATAGCTAAAGACATTTAAGGTATTTGTGTCGACACTTGTTTGCTTTCATGCGCACCCGGACGATGAGTGTTTGGCAACTGGTGGCACAATCGCTCGTGCGACGGCCGAAGGACACCGCGTTGTTTTAATTGTGGCGACAAATGGCGACTACGGCGAAGTGCCGAGCGATTTACGAAACGGCGAAACACTTATTGATCGGCGGTATAAGGAGGTCATGGCATCAGCGAACATCCTTGGTGTAGCGCGAGTAGAAATGCTTGGATACAAAGATTCTGGAATGACGGGTTGGCCACAAAATGCCGATCCGCAGGCGTTTATCAATATCGATATCGAAGTTGCGGCCACACGACTCGCCGATATCTTCCGCGAAGAACACGCCGATGCAGTCACGATCTATGACTGGCACGGCAACTATGGTCATCCTGATCACATCGCCGTACATAAAGTTGGACACCGGGCGGCGGTTTTGGCTGGCGTGACAAATGTTTTTGAAATGACGACGAACCGTGATGCTTTTCGACGGATGCGCGAAATGGCGTTGAGTAACCCTCAATTTGTAAGCGAAAGTGAAGGCATCGGAGATTTTGATCCTGATGGTCCAGCCGATGACGGCAATCCGATGGGAGAACCAGAAAATGTGATCACACACAAGGTTGACGTACGGAAGTATTGCGATCTGAAACGCAAGGCAATTGCTTGCCACCGAAGTCAAATTACCGATACATCGTTTTTTCTAAACATGACTGACGAAATTTTCTCACTTGCGTTTGGAGATGAGTGGTTTATCAAACTGGGCGAGTCTGGCCCGATGCGCGAGCGATGGCTATTTGAATGAAAGATGCAACAGCGTAAAAATGGAGCAAAATATTCGGATTGGGCTGGTGCGTCATGGTCGCGCCTCTGCAGGTTGGGATACGGCAATTGATCCCGATCTGGATGATCTCGGTCGCAGCCAAGCCGAAACTGTTGCACATAAACTCGATCTAAAATTTATCGCTACACCGGTGGAAATAATCACGAGCCCATTGTTGCGTTGCCAACAAACTGCCGCTGCATTCGCTCGCCGTCGAGATGTGGTGCCTCGCGTTTGCAACGAGGTCGCTGAGATTCCATCTCCAGATGGAGTGGTGATGAGCGCTCGCATCGATTGGTTACGTGGAGCGATGCAAGGTACTTGGGCTGATCTTGGTTCGAATTATGTTGCATTTCGAAATAACACCGTTGAGTTTGTGAGGGCAATTAAAAGCGATACGGTGATCTTTTCGCACTTTATCGCGATCAATGCAGTCATCGGCGCAATAACCGGCGACGACAGATTAGTGATTCGCCGACTTGATAATTGCAGCGTTACTTTGGTCGAGCGCGACTCGTCTGGACAGTTGCATATCGTCGAAGACGGCGATGAAGCCGACACGCTGATCCGTTAGATTGGTCGGCAGATGATAACTGCGACGTTGCTTGAAGTTCATAGATCGTGGTCGTGGATTGTGATCGTGGGTAATGGATTGGCGGGCGTGTGGGCACTTGCGGCACACAAAGTTTTTTCGTTGCGTAGCCGCGCGCTGTGGTGGTTTACCACACTCGTGCAATTCACTATTTTTGTTCAGGTGATCCTCGGCGTTGCGATTGTCAATCGCGACAAAATCGAATACCCAGCGTTTCATGCTTTCTATGGTTTTGTGGCGATCATCGCGATTGCAATCATTTATTCATATCGCGCACAACTGAAAAGCCGCGTCTATTTGCTCTACGGATTTGGCGGATTGTTTATCATGGGTCTGGCGATTCGGGCATTTCTCGTCAGCTAAGCCGCGCAGCAAACAATAAAGCGAAATAATCAAACGCCAGTTAGGCGAGTGATGCTTCGAGCGAGTCGAGCGCGGTATTTAGTTTGGCTGGCAAGCGGTCACCGAATTTTGCGTAATGCTCACGAATCTGGGGAATGGCATCGCGCCAACCAGCCGCATCAACGTTAAGCAACACCCCCAGGTCGTCGCTTGTCACCTTTAGCCCCGTTACATCTAGCGACCCAGAATCTGGCAGGTAGCCGATCTCAGTTTTGCGGGCTGTGGCTCGACCGTCGACACGTTCGAAAATCCACTTGAGTACGCGACTGTTCTCGCCGTAGCCCGGCCATAAAAAGCGGCCGTCGGTATCGCGTCGGAACCAATTGACGAAAAAGATTTGTGGCAATTTATTGGCCGTAGTCTTCGATCCAATTTCCAACCAGTGAGCAAAATAGTCCGCCATGTTGTATCCACAGAACGGTAACATCGCCATCGGATCAAATCGCAATTTTCCAACTTCTCCACCGGCAGCGGCTGTGGTTTCGGATGCCATAATCGAACCAAGAAATACTCCGTGATCCCAATCGAAGGCCTGGGTTACGAGTGGCACCGTTGTACGCCTGCGACCGCCAAACAAAATTGCCGAGATTGGTACACCGCGCGGGTCTTGCCACTCTGGTGCGATCGACGGACATTGCCCAGCAGGCGCGGTGAAACGCGCGTTTGGATGCGCCGCAGGAGTATCGCTGTTGGGATTCCAAGGTTGGTTGTGCCAGTCAGTCGCACGAGCCGGTTTCGTCTCGGTCATTCCTTCCCACCACACATCGCCGTCAGAAGTAAAAGCGGTATTCGTAAAAATACAATTTTCGAGCAAAGTATTCATTGCGTTGGCGTTCGTGTCATAACTGGTGCCGGGCGCGACGCCAAAGAATCCAGCCTCGGGGTTGATCGCATACAACTGGCCGTCGTCGCCGAACTTCATCCAGCAAATATCGTCGCCAATTGTTTCCGCTTTCCAACCAGCGATGGTCGGTATAAGCATTGCCAAATTGGTTTTTCCACACGACGAGGGGAAGGCTGCAGCGATGTATTTGTGTGTGCCTTGTGGATTAGTGAGTTTGAGAATCAGCATGTGCTCGGCGAGCCAACCATCGTCGCGCGCCATCACCGATGCGATCCGCAGTGCAAAACATTTTTTACCGAGCAGCGCATTGCCACCATATCCCGAGCCGTAACTCCAAATTTCACGAGTCTCTGGGAAATGCACAATGTATTTATTGTCCGGGTTGCACGGCCACACAGAATCTTTTTCGCCGTCAGCCAACGGCGCACCAACCGAATGCAAACATGGCACCCACGTTCCATCACCGAGTGCGTCAAGTGCACCTTGACCGATACGAGTCATGATCCGCATACTCACCGCGACATAAGCACTGTCGGTTAGTTGAACTCCGATGTGCGCAATCGGTGAACCTAGCGGACCCATCGAGAATGGAACAACATACATTGTGCGCCCACGCATTGCACCTGTGTATAGAGCAGTGAGTTCGATGCGCATCTCAGCAGGTGCGCGCCAATTATTGGTCGGGCCAGCATCTATTTGCTTTGTCGAACAAATAAATGTGCGATCTTCGACGCGAGCAACATCATCTGGGTCGGAGTGAGCCCAATATGAGTTCGGTCGCTTAACTTCGTCAAGTTTGGTAAAGGTTCCAGATTTAACTAGCGCTAGACATAACGCGTCGTATTCGGTTTGCGATCCGTCGCACCATTGAATCTCGCGCGGTTGAAGAATTTTTGCCCATTGCGCAACCCAAGCATTTAGTTTCGCGTTAGAAGATTGCGCCGACATAACTTACGACCAACGCTATGCGCCAGGAGTTTCCATATCGCGCTCGGAGCCAAGTCGCAAATTTGTTGCGCGACCATCTGCATCAAGCGCGAACACAACCCGCTGTCCTTGTCGCAACATTCGAAAGATAGATCCCTCAAGTGCGTTCGCCGCGAGGTCGTACTCGCTCATGTCGGTGTCGCGAACGACCACCCCGTCTCCAGTTGATGGGTCATATGCCTTGATCACGCCTTGCACACCTAGAAAGATAGTTCCTAAATGGGGTCAGTGACTATTCGGTGATTATTCGCTGGGGTCGGTAAATATTCACGTGGTTGGTGACCGGTTGACGGGGGTTAGTAGCCTGCTGATGTGGCCGTGCTCGAGGAATTTGGGGCCGACGCCCTACGCTTCACCGTGATTGCGTATCGCGACACGATGAAGCGTCACGCCAGCTATATCAATCGGATGAATGTTTACCCAGTCCCAGACGGTGACACGGGAACAAATATGGCTCGAACGCTTGACGCCGTCGTTACCGAACTCGAAGGCGCCTCAGATGGTTTGGACACAACCTGCGAGGCGATTAGTCACGGCTCGTTAATGGGTGCACGTGGGAACAGTGGTGTGATTTTAAGTCAAATTTTGCGTGGCTTGTCGGCGACCTTGCGCACGGCAAAAACTACTGGTGCGTCGCGCGTGGCCGAAGCACTTAAAGCCGCATCGATTGCCGCATACGAAGCAGTGTTAAAACCAATCGAAGGAACAATCCTTACTGTTGTTCGCGAAACCGCAGAAGCCGCAACTAAAGCTGCCAACGACGGTGCAACTCTGGCGGCGATGTTACGTGTCGCACGCGCGGCTGGACGCAAAGCGCTTGATAACACACCCGAGTTATTGCCAGTTCTCAAAGATGCTGGAGTTGTGGATGCGGGCGGCGCTGGATTTCTGTTGTTCATCGACTCGGCGTTGCATATTGTGGATGGGGAACCCTTGCCAGAACCCGTTTACGACGATGGCCCAACTGCCGAGCAACTCGAAAAGGTGGCGTTGCGAACTCAAAGTGACGGCTCTGTTGATGTCAGCGAGTTGCGCTATGAAGTTATGTTCTTGCTCGATCTCGACGACACGAAGTTGCGAAAATTTAAGACTTCGTGGGGCGAGATTGGCGACTCGATTGTTGTGGTTGGCGGCGATGGTTTATACAACTGTCATATTCATACCAACGACATCGGCGCAGCCGTCGAAGCGCCAATAACAATTGGCGGTAAGCCGTCCAGGATTCGTGTAACCGATTTGTTTGAAGAAATGGCCGAAGAACACCAGCAGCGCGAAGCAAGTCTGGTTGCGCCAACCGTCGGTGATCAGATGCCGCGGGCACCACGCGCAGGCTCGAATCAATCGGCATTGCCGCCAGTAACTTGTGCGGTAGTGGCAGTAGCCAGTGGTGATGGGCTCGCCGAACTGTTCGGACAAATGGGAGTGCATGGTGTTGTAATTGGCGGACAAACGATGAACCCATCGACGCAAGAGTTGCTAGACGCAGTTGAGCATATGAATGCAACACAAGTTGTGATTCTGCCGAATAACAATAACATCATTCCGGTGGCTAACAAGATCGACGAGCTAACAAAAAAAGATGTTCGAGTTGTGCCGACTTGCTCGATGCCAGAGGCACTTGCAGCATTAGTTGCCTACGATCCAGAAGCATCAGCCGAACGCAATGGTTCGCAAATGTCTCTTGCGGCGAGTTCTGTTGCCACCGGCGAAGTAACACAAGCGGTTCGTGACACGAACAGTGATGCCGGTCCTGTTAAAGCGGGAGACTTTATAGGTCTTGTGCGCGGGGACGGGGTAGTTGCAGTCGCCACAACTTTAGAAATCGTATGCCACGATTTGTTGGCAAAATTAATTACTCCAGGTCGCGAACTTCTGACGATTATTTCTGGCGAAGGTTCAAAATCACAATCAACCGAAGCGCTCGTAAATTATGTTACCGAGCGGTATCCCGGCATCACATGTGAAGTACACGTCGGTGGTCAACCGTTGTATCCGTATTTATTTGGTGTTGAGTAGCAAGAGTCCCGCATGACGGGTCCAATCACATTGCGCGAACTCGCTGATATCGATGTCGAAATAATCAAAGGCGTTGGCGAACGGCGCAAGCAAGCACTATTCGACTACGGCATCACTAGTGTGCTGGAGTTGCTCACCAATTACCCGCGACGTTGGGTCGATCGCACGAACGAAGCACGAGTTGGCGATTTAGTCACTGGCCAAGAAGCACTTGTGTTAGTTGAGGTGCGAAAAGTTTCTAAGTTCACAACGAAGAGTCGCCGTACGGTAGTAACGGTTCAGGTCGGTGATGAATCGGGACGATTGACGGCAGTGTTCTTTAATCAGCCGTGGCGCGAACGACAACTAAAAGTTGGTTTGCAGGTCGCGATGTTTGGCAAAGCCGATTTGTATCGCGGAGTTTTACAGATGAGCAACCCATTGGTTGATTTAATTGGCGATCGCACTGGTCGCATCGTGCCGATTTATCCGCAAAGCGAAAAAGCGCAAATCAGCACCTGGGAGCTTGCAACTTGGGTCGAGAATGCACTCGAGCGGTGCAAAGAACGTGGACTATGCGACCCAGTACCAAGCGAACTAATTAAGCGATTCGAACTTGTAGATCGCACGGCGGCGCTGTGGGGGATTCATTTTCCAGACAGCATGGTCGCCAAACAAGATGCACGCCGCCGACTTGCGTTCGACGAACTTTTGCGGGTGCAACTTGTGCTTGTTGGTCGCAAGCGTGCATTCGAACGCGATAACACTGGGATTCGCCACGTAGTAGACGGTGAGTTACAGCGCCGATTTATTCGAACCCTCCCGTTTGTAATGACGAATGCGCAACAACGTGTAATTACAGAAATTAACCAAGATCTCGTTGGACCACATCCGATGCATCGATTGTTGCAAGGTGATGTGGGTAGCGGCAAAACAGTTGTCGCAGTGTCGGCAATGCTTGCCGCGGTGCAGGGTGGTCATCAAGGTGCACTGATGGCGCCAACCGAGGTTCTCGCAGAACAACATTTTTCTGGAGTACGAAAACTTTTAGAAGGCTTGCAAGTTCCAGACGCAAGTAATCTTTTTGGCGATCGACAACTGCGTGTTGAGTTGTTAACTAGTCGCATTATCAGCGAAAAGCGTCGCGAATTATTGCGTGACTTGGCCAACGGCTCTGTCGACATCGTGATCGGCACACATGCTCTGATTCAAGAAGGCGTCGAGTTTGCATCTTTGGGTGTGGCAGTGATCGACGAACAACATCGATTTGGTGTTGAACAGCGGGCAGCCTTGCGCGGCAAAGGTGGCGACAAACTTGACGGCAAACGTGGGGGTAAACATGACGATAAGTCGGCGATCACTTCGCCAGACGTTCTGGTGATGACTGCCACGCCAATACCGCGCACCGCAGCGATGACGGTCTATGGCGATCTGGATGTGAGCGTTCTGGATGAAATGCCGCCAGGTCGCATTCCAATTAAAACCTCATGGGTTGCTGGCGCGATGTTCGAATCTGGAATGTGGGGGGAAGTATGTGACGCAATTGCCCAGGGTCAGCAGGCCTATGTGGTTTGTCCGATCATTGAAGAAAGCGACAAATTACAAGTAGCCGCCGCAGAAGAGACTTTCAAAAAATTAGGCAAGGCTGAGTTGAAGGACTACAGGTTGGGTTTGTTGCACGGGCGTATGTCGTCGAGCGACAAGGACGAAACGATGACAATGTTTCGTGATCGGAAACTTGATGTACTCGTCGCCACAACAGTTATCGAAGTTGGCATTGATGTACCGAATGCAACATGCATGGTGGTGTTGGACGCCGACCGATTCGGTATCGCTCAACTTCACCAGTTGCGAGGGCGTGTTGGTCGTGGGTCGATTGCTTCGAAGTGTTGGCTAGTTACGAGCAACCCAGAAGAATCGTCTCCACGCATCGATGCTCTCGTCGAGTCAACCGATGGATTCTATTTGGCAGAAGTAGATTTAGAACTTCGTGGTGAGGGCACGTTGATGAACACGATGCAAAAAGGTGCGAGCGATCTGAAACTTGCGTCGCTACGAAGCGACCGTGACCTAATTGATCTTGCCCGTGATGCCGCATTCGAAATAATTAACGCTGATCCGACGCTTAAGAATCATGCAGCGATGCGCGACGAACTCGATCTTCTACTAACACCCGACGAAGAAGAATTCCTATTCAAAAACTAGCGCTTCGACTTACTCGCCAAGAGGGACAAGCACCAGATCCCAGCGGTCCATACAGTCAGAGCAGCGGTAGGCAACGATGTCGCCGGCTAGCCAAAGTCCGTCATCTGGAGGATGAGTTAATAGGTGTGCGGTACCGCCACAGTCGACGCAGATAATCGACTCGGTTGGTGGTTCAGCGGGCCCGAAATTGCTCGTCTCGTCGTCGCCATATTCCATGACTGTCATTCAACCAACTATCCCGGGCAATAGCGTGAAGTAATGCGCATTGTGGCAGGCGAGTTGCGCGGGCGAAAAATATCTGCCCCCGAAGGTAATACGACCAGACCGACCACCGACATGGCGCGTGAAGCGATTTTTAATGCACTGGTAAGTATGAACGCCGTTGTTGGCGCGCGAATTTTAGATTTATTCGCCGGTTCCGGAGCACTCGGCATTGAAGCGTTATCGCGTGGTGCACTTCATTGCACATTTATCGAACGCGATCGTGATGCGCTAGCAAGTTTGCAAGAAAATCTTAAAAAACTCAGTCTCACCGATCGGACAACTGTCGTTCGCGGCGATGCCTTAATTTTGGCTGGAAAAGTTGCCAATATCGATCTAGTGCTCGCTGACCCCCCGTATGAGTTTGTCCAATGGGGGGTATTGCTGGCGAGTATTTCCGCGCAGCTAGTGGTCGCCGAAAGCAATCACGAAATCGCCGGCATTCCCGACTGGGTGTCACTGCGTTCCAAGCGGTATGGGCGCACCCATGTGACCTATTTAAGGCGTGTACCGTAGAGGTCGCGATGAAAGTAATGTTCCCTGGCAGTTTTGACCCTGTACATCTCGGGCACCTCGACATCATCACGCAAGCCGCAACGCTGTTTGACGAAGTTGTAGTTGCGGTAATGCACAATCCAGAAAAACCCTCAGGCATGTTTAGTGTCAACGAGCGAGTCGAAATGATCAAGTCTGCGACTAGTCATATAAAAGCCGTAACCGTGCATGTCTGTGCCGGACTTGCCGTTGACGCCGCGAAGACTCTTGGCGCAAACTGCATTGTTAAGAGCGTGCGTAATGTGACGGATCTAGATATAGAGGTGCAAATGGCATACACCAACTCCGCGGTTGGTGGGATACAAACCGTGTTGTTGATTCCACAACCAGCAAACGCCTTCATTAGTAGTCGTTATGTGCGCGAAGTTGCACACTACGGGGGAAATGTTTCTTCGCTCGTGCCAAATGTCGTGGATACAGCAATCACTAAAGCAAAGGGGAGATAATGCCAACGGATGATTTTGATGAGTACGACAAAGTTGTTGATTCGTTCGATGGTGAAACAGTGCCTGTCGAGTTGGGCGACTCGGAAGCGTTTGTCAAGCAGGTACTTGAGATAATTTCGAGCGCGCCAAATTCACCGCTGTCGAGTGCACCGAAAATTAATCGCGAAGAAGTTCTTGGCGTGTTGCAAGATGCGCTCGATAGTTTGCCTGTCGAAATTCGTGAAGCACGGTGGATGCTTAAAGAGCGCGCGGATTTTCTTGCCAAAACTCAACGCGAAGCCGACGAAATGTTGGAAGCAGCACGGGTGCAGGCGGAGCGAATGGTGCAACGCACCGAAGTTGTGCGTGCATCCGAGGCACGCGCGCGTCAGGTAATTGAAGCCGCTAACGACGACTCGCGTCGATTGAAGAGCGAGACCGAAGATTTCTTAGATCGTCGTTTGGGCAGTTTCGAAATCTTGCTAGATCGTCTTGTAAAAACAGTTGCCGAAGGGCGTCAGCGATTAACAATTGTTGCCCAACAGCCTGCACACGAAATATCGCTGAACGATGACTCAGGTGATCTGTTTAATCAGGACGATGCTGATGAGAGTTATTAGCGAGACTTGCGGGCGTAATAAATAACGAAAGCGCATAAATAGTGCCATCACCCTTACTAATCAACGTCGCCGAACTTCTGCGACGTGCCGGGAGTATTCGTGAGATTGACTGCCAAGTTGATGCAGATGACTTCAATTTTGATGATGGTCGAATTGTCCGTGGCTCACAAGTTGATATTGCCTTAACTCTTGAGGCGTTAACCGATGGAATCGTTGTGCATGGCACTCTGCAAGCCAACTGGAACTTCGAGTGCCGCCGCTGTTTGCGGACATTAACTGGCCGGGCCGAGGTGGAGGTGCACGAGTTATATCAAGCCGTAATCAGTGATCCCGATGCATATCCAATAACTGGCGAGCAATTGGAGTTACTCGAGATGGCTCGTGAAAATATTCTGCTCGCTGTGCCGTTGGCGCCATTGTGTCGCCCCGATTGCCCAGGACTTTGTCCACAATGTGGAGCAGATTTGCAGACCGACCCGTGCGCATGTTCGCCAGCTCTTCGTGACGACAGATGGGCCGTGTTAGACACCTTGCGTGATGACCAAAGCCAATAATCAGCCCCAACTAAATAACCGAATCTTCCGCTAGCCTTGCCATTCGTTCTAACTAGTTAAATAGCACCGTAAACATCACCGAAAGACGATCTCGCGATGGCAGTTCCAAAGAAGAAAAAGTCCAAATCCAAAGGGCGCATGCGCCAAGCTGCGAACTGGAAACTTAAAGCACCGAGTGCAAGTTCGTGCCCTCGTTGCGGTCTTGCAAAACGGCCACACACCGTTTGTGGCTCGTGTGGTTGGTACAAGGGTCGTGTCGCGGTCAACGTCGACGCAAGTTAAGTT
>JABMNW010000124.1 GCA_013204455.1 Acidimicrobiaceae bacterium | reverse complement strand
TGCTGGGTTGCGTGGATCATCTTCGGGGATACCTGCTTCAATTTTGCCAACGAGATCCGCACCAACATCGGCGGCCTTCGTGAAGATGCCACCACCGACACGCAAAAATAAGGCCAACAGTGAGCCACCAAAGCCAAAACCTATCAACATCGCCGAACTTGTGTTTTGGAATAACGCAATGATCACTGTTGCGCCGAGTAAACCAAGACCAACTGTAAACATTCCCGCTACACCACCTGTGCGGAAGGCAACCTGCAGTGCTTCCTTCATCGAACCACGACGAGCAGCGGCTGCAGTGCGCACGTTGCCTCGCGTAGCAAGAGTCATACCTATATATCCAGTAAGTCCCGAAGCAATGCATCCGAGCACGAAGGAGATTGTTCGGTACAAACCTGATGAGACGAATGAAAGCGCAGACTCGCCACCTGGTTTATCAATTGCTACCGAAGTCAAGAAGACCACCGCGCCGACTGGCACGAGAATCAATCCGATTGTCTGGAACTGGCGCTTCAAGTACGCCCCCGCGCCGACCTGAATTGCGATGGCAATTTCCTTCATCTTGTCGGTGCCTTCATCCTCTTGAAGTACCTTGATCATCAGATACCAGCCAACGAGCAGGGCCAAAACTGCTGACGCGCCAGAGAGTCCAAGGATGAGCCACTCACCGCCTTTAAGGGTGAATTGTTGCCAGCCGCCTTCAGATGCAAGTAGTGCGCTCACGTGATGTTTCTCCGCTTTCTCAATGGGGAGCCATAGTGGAACCCGTGTTATGTGTCTCGGAAAGTATAAAGAATTTGCGATGGATATGGCGAATGCCATAAGACACCCATCACCCCGCTATCCACGGCAAGAATGTCGCTCGTTAGCCAGCGGACTACTAGCGTGAAGGTGGTCGATATGGCGCAAACTATGAGCAAAACACGAGTCCCAGTTACTGGCACAGCCATTTCGTCGCGTAAAAGACAGTGGTTTTTCGTAGACTTTTATTCGACAGCCGTAGGCAAAAAGTATGTCATGGCTATTTCTGGCATCGCGATGATGGGTTTCGTGCTGTTTCATATGATCGGCAATTTAAAGATTTACCTCGGGGCAACAGACCTAAATCACTACGCCGAGTTCTTGAGAACACTGCTCTATCCTCTCGCACCAAAGGGCGCGGTGCTGTGGATTCTGCGTGGCGGTCTGATTGTAATGTTGATCGCGCATTTGCATTCAGCGTGGTCGCTAACCGTTCTTAATCGACAGGCTCGTCCCGTCAAGTATCAGTCTCGTCGAGATTATGAAGTCGCGAATTTTGCCAGTCGCACAATGCGTTGGAGTGGAATGATCGTGCTCAGTTTTCTAATCTGGCACTTATTGGATCTTACTTTTGGTGTCACCAATACAGTTGGCACGGACGGTGTGTTCGTCAAAGCCGAAGTTTACGAAAATGTTGTACGTAGTTTTCAGCGTTGGCCTGTGGCTGTATTTTATATATTTGCTAATTTGATGCTCGGCACACATTTGTATCACGGTGCGTGGAGTATCTTTCAATCTCTTGGTTGGAACAATCCGCGATTTAATGCATGGCGACGATCATTCGCTACAGCGTTCGCGACAATTATTGTTGTCGGCAACGTCTCGTTTCCAATCGCGGTGCTCGCGGGCATCGTAACCACGTAGGGGACTAATCATGAGTTTGAATACTGTTCCAAACGCTGTGCCAAACAATGTGCCAAACAATGTGCCAAACAATGTGATTGATAATGCGGTAAAATTAAATGCCAAGATTCCCGATGGTGCGTTGTGCGATAAGTGGGACAACTATAAAGCCAACGCCAAACTTGTCAATCCAAGCAACAAACGCAAGTTCAAAATTATTGTGGTTGGCACTGGCCTAGCCGGCGCGTCGGCTGCGGCAACGCTGGCCGAACTCGGTTATCAAGTAGATGCTTTTACATTTCATGATTCGCCGCGCCGCGCGCACTCGATTGCTGCCCAAGGTGGGATCAATGCCGCCAAAAATTACCAGGGGGATGGCGACAGTGTCAATCGACTGTTCACCGACACAATTAAAGGCGGCGACTTTCGCAGTCGCGAAGGCAATGTTCATCGTCTAGCGCAAGTTTCTGTGGACATCATCGACCAAATGGTGGCGCAAGGCGTCCCGTTTGCTCGCGAGTACGGCGGCATGCTTGATAATCGAAGTTTCGGCGGGGCACAAGTAAGTCGAACTTTTTACGCACGCGGACAAACCGGTCAGCAGTTGTTACTCGGCGCGTATCAGCAACTTTCGCGTCAAATTGGTTTAGGCGGAGTCAGACTCTTCAATCGCACCGAACTTGTCGATGTTGTTGTAATTGATGGGCGCTGTAGTGGAATCGTTGTACGTGATCTACTCACTGGCGAGATTACTTCGCATGCGGCTCACGCTGTGGTCATGGCAACTGGCGGTTATGGCAATGCGTTTTACCTTTCGACAAATGCAATGAACTGCAACGTCACAGCCGTGTGGCGCGCACATCGCCGTGGTGCAATGT
>JABMNW010000123.1 GCA_013204455.1 Acidimicrobiaceae bacterium | reverse complement strand
TTACCTTTCGACAAATGCAATGAACTGCAACGTCACAGCCGTGTGGCGCGCACATCGCCGTGGTGCAATGTTTGCCAATCCGTGTTTTACGCAAATTCACCCAACTTGTATTCCGCAAAGCGACGAATCTCAGTCCAAGTTGACCTTGATGAGCGAATCGTTACGTAATGACGGTCGAGTATGGGTGCCAAAGAATCCTGATGACAATCGTGCGCCTGACGCAATTGGCGAAACCGAACGCGACTACTACTTGGAGCGTTTGTATCCGACTTATGGCAACTTAGCCGCACGAGATGTTTCTTCGCGAGCCGCAAAACGAGTCGTCGATAAAGGTCACGGTGTCGGACCGCTAAAAAATGGTGTGTATCTAGATTTTTCGGATGCAATTCTACGACTAGGTCGCGATGTGGTACAAGAGCGTTATGGCAACTTGTTCGAGATGTACGAACGTATCTCCGGCGAAAATCCATATTCGGTACCGATGCGTATTTATCCGGCGTCGCACTACACAATGGGTGGACTGTGGGTCGACTACGAACTAGCAACAACGATTCCAGGTCTATATGCCGCGGGCGAAGCGAACTTCTCTGATCATGGCGCAAACCGACTTGGAGCGAGTGCGTTGATGCAAGGCCTTGCCGATGGATATTTTGTTTTGCCTTACACGATTAGTAACGAACTCACACCGATGTTGAACAAAGCGATTCCGACGACCGATCATCCTGCTTTTTTACAAGCCGAACTTGAAGCTCGTGGTCGGTTTGACAAGTATCTAAATACGAAGGGCACGCGGTCGCCTGACTGGTTCCATCGCGAACTGGGCAAACTTATTTGGAATTACTGCGGTATGGAGCGCACGCAACAAGGTCTTGAAAAGGCTTTGAGCGAATTGCCGGCGCTGTACAGCGAATTTAAAACAGATCTGCGTGTCACGGGCACTGGTGAGAGCGTCAATCAAACACTCGAGAAGGCTGGGCGAGTGGATGACTTCTTCCAACTTGGCATGTTGATGTGCACAGACGCATTGGATCGCCGCGAAAGTTGTGGCGCCCACTTCCGCAGCGAGTATCAAACCGACGAAGGTGAAGCTCTTCGTGACGATGCGAACTTCTGTCATGTTTCTGCATACAACTGGACAGGCGACCCGATGGCCAGTGAGTTGAACAAAGAACAACTTGACTTTGAGACCGCTCATTTGACGACAAGGAGTTACAAGTGAACCACCTAACAAACCTCACACTAAAAATTTGGCGTCAAGAAGGTCCTGATGAAGCGGGAAGTTTCGAGACGTATTTAGTTGAAAGTGTCAGCGACGAAGCGTCATTTCTCGAGATGCTTGACCAACTTAATGAACGACTAATTGGCGAAAATAAAAATGCAATCGTCTTTGATTCCGACTGCCGTGAAGGCATCTGCGGCACTTGCTCGTTGATGATCAATGGTCGCGCCCATGGTCCGCAACGAGCCACAACAACTTGCCAATTACATATGCGAACATTCTCCAGCGGTGAGACGATTGTGATTGAGCCGTGGCGTGCCGCGGCATTTCCAATCATCAAAGACTTAATGGTCGACCGCGCTTCGTTCGATCGGATAATCGAAGCCGGTGGGTTCATTACAGCGCCAACTGGTGGTGCGCCTGATGCAAATTTAATTCCAATACCAAAGCCGGTCGCCGATGCCGCAATGGATGCGGCAGAGTGCATTGGTTGCGGTGCGTGTGTTGCGGCCTGCCCGAATGGTGCAGCGAGTTTATTTACCGGTGCCAAAATTACGCACCTCAATGTTTTACCACAGGGTCAAGCCGAACGCTATAAGCGCGCCGAAGCAATGGTTATCGCGATGGATGATCAGTTCGGTTCGTGCACTAATCACGGTGAATGTTCGGCGGCCTGTCCAAAAGAAATCTCGCTAGATGTAATTGCGTTAATGAACTTAGATTTCCGCAAGGCAAAATTCAGGAACCGTAAAGAACTCAGTCGCGGTTAATTGTTTATTTTGATTTGCTTCGTGGTCAGTGTGGTCTCAAATGCTTGGTGACCTCGCGACCTGGGTACAAGACATAATTGAGAAGTTTGGTTATCTCGGCGTGGCGTTGCTGGTGATCATTGAGAACGTTTTTCCGCCAATTCCATCTGAGATCGTTCTGCCGTTCGCCGGGTTTGTTGCACAACAAAGTTCTTCGACTGTTAATACTTCAGTTGTTGGAATGATTATCGCGGCAACGATTGGTTCTGTGGTTGGCGCTCTAATTCTTTATGCAATTTCGGCTGCAATTGGTCCTGACAGATTGCGTGCCTTTATCTCCCGATTCGGTCGTTGGTTTGGCGTTAAGCCAGCCGACCTAGTGCGCGCCGAGGATTGGTTTGATCGGCGAACTGTTGTGGCCGTGCTTTTTGGTAGATGTGTACCACTAGTTCGCTCAATTGTTTCGATACCCGCAGGTTTTCGTCGAATGAAGATTTTGCCATTCACTATCTACACATTTGTTGGCAGTTTGATCTGGAACATTTTGTTGATTGGCGCAGGTGCAGTGCTTGGCGATCAGTGGGATCGCGTCGGCAAGTACGTCGGCGTATTTCAGTGGGTCGTAGTTATCGCAATCATCGTTTTGATCGCGCGGTTTGCTCTCACGCGCTTACGTAGCCGCCGGACCAATGCATCCGACTGAGATGGTTCCAGTTGCATACACGGTTCGTAACGGAATAGAAGAGTCGTATCACGACGGCGCTGTTGTCTGTTTAGAACGCGATGGTTCGGTCGCATTTAGCGCTGGGTCGCCAAACTCGATTATTTTTCCGCGTTCGTCGATGAAACCAATGCAGGCAACAGCCATGGTTACCGCAGGTTTGCGTCTCCCGCCGCGGTTGTTGGCACTTGTTTGCGCCAGCCACGATGGCCGCCCCGAGCATTTGCAGGCTGCGCGCGAAATTCTCGCATCGGCTGGCCTCAACGAGTCAGCATTGTGCAACACCATAGATTTCCCACTTGATGATGCTGCTGCTCGTGATGTAGTTCGTGCGGGCGGTGTACCAACATCACTGCAGATGAATTGCTCTGGCAAACACTCTGGCATGCTTGCAACTTGTGTGACGTGTGCGTGGCCGCATGACGAGTCGTATCTAAACCCTGATCATCCATTGCAACGCCGTATTACCGAACTGTTGCCTGAGTTAACTGGCGAAGCGGCAGCGCACATCGTGATCGATGGTTGTGGTGCGCCTGCACACGCAATGTCTCTTGTTGGTTTGGCGCGCGGGTTTCGAACAATCGCCATGGCTGATGACGGTACGCCGGCTCGCATAGTTGCCGATGCAATGCGCATGCATCCAGAAATGGTTGGTGGCCCAACTCGAGACGTGACGCTATTAATCTCTGGCGTCGCAGGTTTGATTGCCAAGGATGGCGCCGAAGGTGTGTATGCCGCGGCACTTCCCGATGGGCGAGCGATTGCCCTAAAAATCGCTGACGGCGCAAATCGCGCACGACCACCGTTGATGCGCGCGGCTCTCGTGGCTCTCGGTGTTGATATTTCTCAGGTCGACATACGTGCTTTTGAGTCGCCAATCTTTGGCCACGGCAAAGTTGTTGGTCAGGTACGAATCCTAGATAATCTGCTCGGGTCATGACTCTGCACATTCAGACAGCAAATGTTTTAGAACTTATAGCGTCACTCGGCGATCCACCACTTGAGACAATGACGCCCGTCGAGGCGAGGGCGATGGTACTCAAATATCAAGTCGAGTCAAACGAGCCAATTTTTGCAACGAAAAATATTGATGCAGGTGGTGTGCCAGCACGTTTGTATCTACCATCGAGCAAACCCAATCTTGGTCTATGCATTTATTTTCACGGCGGCGGCTGGGTATTTGGCACTCTGGATGGCTACGAAGATGTTTGTCGCTGCCTCGCCAATCTTTCTGGACATGCCGTGCTAAGTGTGGACTATCGACTGGCACCCGAGTTTGCCTTCCCTGCTCCGCTAGATGATTGCATTGCCGCAACACGGTGGGCTCGTGGCAATGCGACCTCGTTTGGTTGTGATCCGAGTCGGCTAGTTGTCTGCGGCGATTCTGCTGGCGGGAACCTGGCCACCCTTGTCGCACAGCATTCAGGTGTGCCGCTAAAAATGCAGTTGCTAATCTATCCGGCCACCGATTTACGTCGTGGTTCGCTGAGTTACAAAGAGAACGCTGATGGCTATCGACTTACCGCGGCGGCAATGAAGTGGTTTGTCGGCCACTATCTCTCCAGTGGAGTATTCAGTGAGTCTGATCCGCGAGTTTCGCCAATGTTGGCCGATGATTCGGTGCTGACCAAGATGCCACCGGCGTTAGTAATCACAGCCGAGTACGACCCACTGCGCGATGAAGGCGAAGATTACGCACGCCGATTAAATTCGCTTGGTGTACCAACTTCGTTGTCACGGTACTTTGGACAGATACACGGGTTTTTCTCGATGTCGCGGTTTCTTGACGACGGTCATCACGCAATCGCGCAAGTCGCTGGCGCAATCCGCCGAGCCCTAATTATCTGACTAGTTATTTGATTAGTTAGCGAGGCGCAAAAAACTTGTGAATAAGTGGCTCGAAATGTTCGAGCGGCTCACTTTTGTAATCGGAGTCGAAAGCAATCTGATCGTATTTCGCACAGAACTCTTCGGTGTAGTCGTAAAACTCGTTTTGGCGATATTTGTCGCGAGTATTTTTATCCATTCCAATGTGGTGCCAAAAGTAATAGCCCTGGAAAATTCCGTGATGTTCGACCATCCAATGGTTGGCTGGCGAAACCACCAGTTGAACGATGCTGGCAGCCACAGCCGCGTGGTTATACGGAGCAAGGTTGTCACCTATGTCGTGGAGCAGGGCGCACAAAACGTACTCGTCGTCGCGACCATCGCGCTGAGCCATGGTGGCGGTTTGTAGGCAGTGCTCAAGACGGGTTACCGGGAATCCGCCGAAGTCGTGCCTCAAGTATTCGAGTTGCTCGATAATCCGGTCAGCCACAAGTGACTGCGTCACTTTGAGTTGCACCGCAATATTGTCCCAGTCTTCTTTGGTCGACTCTGCAAATGACTTGAAGGTAGCTCTGGTCGCAATTTGGTGGTTCACTGTCATCTCCCGAGACTATTACGATTTGTCCGAATATCGTAGACGGCGTGTCACTCGTCACAGCAAATGGCGTATCTACGCCGTCTTATGGGGGATCACGCATCTTTACTGGCTGTTTAGTATGTTTTTTATTGCAGGAACTCTCCTGCAGAAAAAGGAGAATTATAAATTATGGGATTCTGGGCAAGCGTTGGAGCATTAGTACTCCTAGCAATTCTACTCGGCATAGTCACGACCGTTGTTGATTCGGTTCTTGACATTGTTGGGTTGTCAGCAATGATCAAGAAGCTTCCAATTATCGGGGCTGCTTGGACTCTTATTATCAGCATTTTGATGATGAGGGTAACCGGTGCCAACGTTCTTGGTTACTGGGGGTTAGACCTCAGCGCCAATTGGAGTGGATGGATGGGTTATGTCGCCGGTGGCGCAATCGTCGCCGGGTTCGTTCCGGTGAAAGATGCTGTCATCTCTATGGTCGGCAAGGGATTCCGAGCGTAAGAAGCGGTTTTTCGAATCTCACTAAGTCGATTGAGCCGCCGGTGACACCGGCGGCTCTTTCATTTATCCAATTATCGATAGTCAGGTAGTTTTGTATCCAGATGTTCAAGTTCCCTGTCAAGACAGAAACACTTCGCAAACTCTGGAGCCTGATTCCTCAAAGGACGCGACCCAAGGCGCTTTGGCAAGTGTTGCTGATGTTCGTCGGCTCCGGACTTGAGCTTATTGGGATTGGGCTAATCGTGCCGATCGTAACTGTGATTACCAACAGTTCAGCGGGCAGTAGCAACTCGATCCTTCAGCCAATTTACGACCAATTTGGAATTGTTAGTAACAACTCAATGGTCGTTTTTGCGTTAGTCATGCTTGGGTTGACTTTTCTAGTGAAGAGTATCTTTGCTGCTTACTTGTCCTGGTCACAGATTCAATTTGCTCGACAGATTGAGCAGGATATTTCGAACAGATTGTTTCGCTCATTTATCGAGCGACCATACTTATTTCATTTGCAACGTAACTCGGCTGATTTGGTGAATACAGTAAATTCTGAGACCGTTGCAGTGCAAGGTTCTTTCTTGGGAATTCTCTCGCTAGTGACGGAACTGCTAGTTGTCATCGCACTGGGAGTACTCATCTTATATGCCGAGCCAATTGCTTCGGTTGCGACCGTTTTGTTATTGGTTGTCGCCTCATTCGCATATAATCGTGTTGTTAGACGACGGCTCACCTTGCTTGGTTTAGAGACTAAGAAGCATGCACCGCTAAAAATGCAATATGCGATGCAAGGGTTCGGTGGCATCAAAGATGTCAAGGTGCTTGGTCGTGGCGAGAATTTTACCGATCAATTTGTGGAGCAAAATTTTCTGGTTGGACAGACACTCGCACGCTATTCACTTCTAGGAAAATTCCCAGCGATCTGGATTGAGTTCGTCGCTGTTTTAGGTCTAATCGTGACAATCTTGGTGATGTTGGCACAGGCAAATGATCCAATGACGATCGCACCAGTTCTCGGACTATTGGCTGCGGTTTCGTTTCGTTTCGTGCCCTCAGCAAATCGCGTGATAATCGCGACTAACTCGATGCGCTACACGCTTCCGGCGATCAACTCGGTTTGCAACGAATTGCAGAGCGGTACTGAGAAAGTTGATCTGACCCATGTAGGGACACTCAAAACCAGTATTGAGATGCGGAATTTGACATTTAGTTATCCGAATACCGCGAGACCTAGTTTGCGAGATGTAAATATCGTTGTGCACAAAGGCGAAACCGTTGGCTTTATCGGTCCGTCTGGCGCGGGTAAGAGCACTCTCGTGGATGTAATTCTTGGTTTGTTGCCTCCGACTTCCGGTGAGTTACTGATTGATGGTGTTGATATGCACAAAAATAATCTTGAGTGGCAATCCACAATTGGATATGTGGCGCAAGCGATTTATTTAACCGATGACACAGTTCGGCGCAACGTGGCATTTGGTATCGCCGAACGAGACATCGACGAAGTAGCACTCGAACGCGCGCTCAAGTCGGCCCAACTTTGGGAATTTGTACAAGGCCTACCTGATAAAACCCACACGATTGTCGGTGAGCGGGGCGTGCGAGTCTCGGGCGGACAGCGTCAACGCATTGGAATTGCCCGTGCGCTATACCACGAACCCGAAGTACTGGTGCTGGATGAAGCAACAAGCAGCCTCGATATCGAAACTGAGACCGAAGTAATGAGTGCGATTCGCGCATTGCAGGGATTTAAAACGATCTTGATAGTTGCCCACCGACTTTCGACGGTTCAACACTGCGATCGTGTCTACAAAATTGAAGATTCGGCAATTGTCAGTGAGGGTACGCTGGAACAAGTAACTAACGCGCCGAACTAACTAGAAGAATTGGAAGAATCCGTTTGTCAACCCAACTTCGACCAAAATTTGCCAGCGCAGTGGCAACCAGCGATGGTTTGTCAGTCACGTTTGCGAACAGTAACAAACTAGAAACATTCTCATGGTTTTGGCTTTATGACCACAGCGAAGATCCATCCCGCTACAACACCGAAACTAAGCAACGCACGGTCGATACATTCAAGATAGACAAGCGCATTGCGGGCACAAATGTCGAACTAGTTGACGACCGAGTGGTAATTAACTGGAGTGATGGCTCAGCACCTGGTCTATATTCGGTTGGATTGCTTTCCGGTGCAGTCGGTATCGGCACAGACCGAACCAAACAGCAACTATGGCTCGCAGGCTCGTTGCCCGATCAAATTCCAACTGTTGAATTCGAACAAGTCATCTCAACAGACGGCGGTTTGCGTGACTGGCTAGATGCAGTAGCGACCTTTGGTTTTGGCACGGTTCGAAACATGCCACCAGATGAATCATCTGCCGAGCGTCTTGTGCGCCGAATCGGTTATCCGCGCGAGACGATCTTTGGCGGTGTGTGGAAACTTTCATCTGAATTAGAAGATCACAGTGACACGGCTTACTCACAAACATTCCTTGAGCCGCACAGCGATGGCACTTACTCGCACGACGCTCCAGGATTGCAAATGTTTTGTTGCACCGAACGCACAGGGACAGGCGGCGAGAGCACTCTCGTCGATGGCTTTGCCGTTGCCGAGCAAATTCGCCGCCAAGACCCCAAGGCTTTCGCCACTCTCACAACGACGATTGTGCCTGGGCAATACATCGAAGCCGGCGTGCATTTGCGTGCCGAGCGACCAGCAATTCGCCTCGACCAGCACGGCAATGTTGCGCAAATTTCGTTTAACAATTACGACCGTGCACCGATGAAACTAGCGAATGCAGAAATGGCTGAGTTTTATCGAGCGTATGGTGAACTGCACAAGCGCGTCAACGATCGCAACAACTGGTTGAAGATTCGTCTCGACGCTGGTGATGCATTGCTATTTGATAATTGGCGACTATTGCACGGGCGTATGGAATACACCGGCAAAAGATTGTTTATCGGTTGTTATCACAATCGCGAAGACTTCGAGAGCCGCCGCCGAATTTTAGGCTGAGGCTAAATATTTTTCAATTGGTGCGAAGTCAAAACACTTGTCGCCATCCAAACCACCTTCTGGTGGATTCGACATGACAATCAAATGATCCGCGCCAGCTTCGGCGTAAGCCTCAGCATTTACCAATTCATCAGATTTAATCGCCACTGTACGCTCGATATCCTTCGGGTTGCGTCCAACTTTTTCGCACCATTCGTTGAGCACATTGTTCTTGTGACGAAAGTTATCAACTGGACCAAAAGCATTGTGTAAATCAGCGTGTTGTGCAACCAAACGGAGAGTAACTTTTTCGCCGCTACCGCCGATCATGATCGGCAACTTGCCATTTACCGGCCCGGGGTTTAATTTTCCGAGACGCTCTTTGATGATTGGCAAACCGGCTTCAAGAATTCGCAAGCGTCCGGCTGCCGTGCCGAATTCGTAGCCATATTCTTTGTAGTCCCGCTCAAACCAACCCGAACCGAGACCAAGAATAAATCTGCCGTTACTTATGTGATCAATTGTTCGCGCCATGTCGGCAAGCAACTGGGGGTTTCGATACGAAAAGCAGGTAACCAGCGCGCCGATCTTGGCGTGCTTTGTTTCGGCCGCCATTGCGGCAAGTAATGTGTACGACTCGAAGTGTGTCGCGTCTGGGTCGCCGTACAACGGATAAAAATGGTCCCAGACCCAAATACTGTCGACCTTTAGCGCGTCGGCTGTTCGCCAGGCATCGCGCAGCGCAGAAACGGATGTGTTTTGCGGATGTATTTGTATACCAATTTTCATACCTTGACGATATCCCAAACAAATTGGGGATTCTCAATCTCTGGTAGTTTTCAAACGATTCAATTGATCTAGTGTCAAGAGGTTGGCGATGATTGGTTTACGCAAGGCAATCGTTGGTTTTGCAGTTACAACCGTGCTCGTGGCAACACTTGCTCCGTTGAACCCGGTGCAAGCACTTGTTGTCTGGGTGATTAACGAAGAAACCGTGTCACTTGGAATAAGTGGCGTGTCACCGCACGTTGAGCGCAACGGCCTGGTTGACCGCATCTGGTACCCCAGTCTCGCCGGAACAATTGTTGCCGATTGCACCGATGCGGGATCATGCAGCAGCGTTCCAGTCACTGGGCGACTCGGATCAGACTTCACGACCGTGACTATGCCAAACGGAACTCGTCGCGCGTATTTTGTCGAGATCAACCCTGCAACTTCGACAAAGTCTGTTTATTCGGCCGCATGCGCAACTAGCGCATGCACGTCCGTTGGATCTTCGGTACTTACAACGTCTGACTTAACGGTGCCGAGCGCTCCAAGTGCGTGGGGCGTGCCAGACGCAGTTATCACGCCGGATGGAAAAGTTCGTCTGTATGTTGTCGAGTCGCCGGTCACAGGCAACTGTACAGAAAAACTTGCGAGTTATATCTCAAGTGATGGCATCACATTTACAAAAGAATCTGGCTGGCGGCTTGAAGGTGGAGTTAGCGTCGACCCCGAAATACTTCGCGCAAAAAGTGGCGACTGGGTAATGATCTTGGCTGATGGACCAGGGTGCGGTGACAGAGTGCAAAAACTTTATTTATCGACCTCAAACGATGGTCTGACCTGGTCGACACCACAGAAACTTTCTGGGTCTGATCTCAGTCGACTCGACCCAACGGGATATGAAGTTTCGACAGATGTGTTTCGAATTTATTACGCAACAGCGGTGGCTGGCACGCTAGGCGACAGAACGTACACGATAAAACGCGCGACGCTGACGATTAAGCCAGCAGCGAGCGAAACAACAACCACCAGTGAAAAGAGTTCAAAAACTTCGATCACTTGCGTCAAAGGAAAAGTGACTAAGAAAGTTACGGGCATAAATCCAAAGTGTCCAAAGGGATACAAAAAGAAATAACTTGTGCTCAAGTGGTACCGTAATTAGTTCGATGGGAGAATAATCATGAAGAAGGTCTCGACATTTTCAGGCGTACTTTTAGCAGTAGTCGGTCTTTCGGCATGCGCTGGTGCTTCACATGACATGTCAACCATGTCTGGCGCGGTTATGCCTGGCTCAACCGATCCGGATGTGATGTTTGTCCAAGGGATGATTCCGCATCATGAGCAAGCCGTCGTAATGGCAGATCTGGCTCTTGACCCTGCTGCTGGCGCAAGCCAGGAAGTGGTGGCATTGGCGACACGGATCAAGAACGCACAGGCACCAGAAATTGAATTGATGAATTCATGGCTGACTTCGTGGTCTGTCCCTCCGCAAACAGACATGACCGGCGGGGCCATGGATCACTCGAACACTGGTGGTATGAACATGGACAACATGATGGGAATGATGTCGACAGAAGAAATGACTACGTTGAAGTCGAGCACTGGAGCAGCATTTGATACTGCATGGCTGAATGGGATGATCAAGCACCATCAAGGCGCGATCATGATGGCCTATGGAGTAAAAACCAGTGGGAAGAATCCCGAGGTAATTAATCTCGCAGACCAAATCATCCTTAGTCAAACTGCCGAGATCGCCGAGATGCAAGGAATGCTCGGCAAGTAACTCCACGAACCAGCGATAGAATTAGGTCGTGCGTTCGGTGGAAAAAGTCGTCACCATCAAGCATCGCGGTGAAGATGATGCCCCGTGGCGCTACTGGGTTACTCGTCCAGTCGGCGAGCGACTTGCGATGGTTGAAGAATTAAGACGCGAATACCATGGATGGGATCATGAAACTGAACCGCGACTTTCAAGAGTTTATCGAATCATTCGTTACTCATAACGTTCGATTTTTGATCGTCGGTGGTTATGCGCTTGCGGCGCATGGTCATCCGAGATATACGAAAGACCTCGATCGCCCCAATTTGTGCCTCAATACCTACAATGACTGGGCATGGACGAACGTTGGGTTGACGATGCTTTGAGTATTGCTCGAGTGGCGCGCTTGGGTACGGTTGGCCCAGACAATACGATTCGGCTCGTACCCGTGTGCTTCGCCATTGTGGACGGTTGGCTCGTGAGTGCGGTCGATCACAAGCCAAAGCGGACGGGACAGTTACGACGTCTCGACGACATGATTGCGACAGGCACCGCAACCGTACTGATCGATCACTACGACGATGAGGACTGGTCGAACCTGTGGTGGGTGCGAATCCACGGTCGCGCGATGGTTCACGCCGCCGACGATCCGACAGCAGTGACTGCTATTGCCGCGCTCGTCGCGAAGTACGCCCAATACCGCGATCGGCCGCCGAGCGGATCCGTGTATCGCATCGCGATCGACGAAATCAGATCGTGGCGCTCGACACCGACTGACAAGTAAAGGTAATGCCACTTGTTTGCCGAGATTATTTTGCGTTGTACACTTTGATTTGACGAAACATGCCCAAAGCAATTTGGTAAACCTCATGAATAGTTTGATGGTCATTTCGTGCCGTTTCATACCGTTGGCGCACACACCTTGTCGGCGCCCTGATGGTGTAACTGCAGCATGCTGACCTTG
>JABMNW010000122.1 GCA_013204455.1 Acidimicrobiaceae bacterium | reverse complement strand
GGCAAGTGTGGACTCAATTCCAACTAGTGCGATGCAAGAAGATCATGTCTCGATGGGCTGGAGCGCCGGGCGCAAGTTACGACTCTCAATCAATAACTTGCGCCGAATCGTGGCGATTGAAGTTCTCGCAGCCTGTCGAGCAATTGACTTGCGTAAACCACTCACGTCTTCGCCTGCGCTAACAAAAGTAATCGCCGAAGTTCGTAAAGTAGTTGACGGCCCAGGCCCGGATCGCATACTTTCCGAAGAAATGTCCCGTGTTGAGGCTCTATGCGCATCTGGCGAAATGCGCAAAGCCGCTGAAACCGTAACTGGTCCCCTCGCCTAATTTCACTAATTTTTTTCGCCACCATTGTGCTACAATGTAGAACATGCGCGAAGTTGGCATCCGAGCGTTAAAGCAGAACGCGTCAGAGGTAATTGCTGATGTCACCCAAGGCGAGATAGTTGTTGTCACCGATCGGGGCAGGCCCGTGGCGCAAATTTCTCCATTGCCAGATTCTGAACTGGCAGCACACATCGCCACCGGCATGATCACACGCGCAAAGAATCCAAAAAAGAAACTTCCTCGTCCAGTAGTGCAACCGCGCGGAACGCGCAAACTTACAGCGACACTTCTGGAAATGCGCGCCTTAGAACGATTTTAGTGGCTTTTGTAATTGACTCCTCTGCGATAACAAAACTTATCGTCGAAGAACAACACTCAAAAGTGTTTTGGAATTGGGTGAATGATTGCAAAAGCGAATTGTTAATATCCGAACTCGCACGCACCGAAGTGAGTCGCACAATCGCCAGAAGCAATATCGATCTACATTCGCAATTCAATGCGATCATCGATAGGTTTGGAATTATCCGAGTTTCTACTCAAGTGCTCTTAATCGCAGCAATTATTAATCCGCCATCGCTTCGTACCTTGGACGCAATTCATTTGGCATCGTGTCTGATGCTTGGTGACGACCTAACTAGTTTTGTGACCTATGACAGCGCGCTTGCGAACGCTGCACAGATCAACAACATCGATGTAATCGCACCAGGGATTACTTGAGTGAACTTAACTTCTCTTTGACCTTTGCCATTGATGGATTGGTCATCGCCATCCCATCCGAAAAAACCAAAGTCGGAACAGTTTGGTTGCCCTTGTTGACCCGCTCAACTATCGTCACCGCATCTGGGTCTTGCTCAAGATATATCTCAGTAAATTCGATCCCATCGGCTTTGAGCATCGACTTAAGGCGTTTGCAATAGCCACACCATTGCGTGCTGTACATCACGAAGTCACTTGTTTTCATACTCGCCAGTCTAGTTTGAGAAAATTTCGATCATCTTTCGCTTACCGACCGATTGCCTAAACGTAAAAAGAATCGGCGATAATTTTGCCTGGATTCATAATTCCATTTGGGTCGAGGGCCGTTTTGATTGAGGCCATCATTCCGACGGCGCCGTGACCAAGTTCATTGACAAGATAATCAATCTTTCCAACACCAATACCATGTTCGCCGGTACACGTGCCTTCCATGCTCAGCGCGCGTTCGACTAAGCGTGTGTGAAATGCTTCCAAGTATTCAACTTCAGCGTTGTCATCCGGGTCGGCCGTAAGTACGACGTGGAAGTTGCCGTCACCAACATGACCAATGATCGGACCAAATATTTTTGACTCGGCGAGATCATGTTGGGTTTGCTCAATACAATCCGATAACCGCGAGATCGGCACACAAACATCGGTTGCAAAGATCCGACCATTTCGCTTAAGCGCCCGACAAGCAAGCGCTGTGTCGTGACGTGCCTGCCACAATTTTCGGCGCTCCGCCTCGTCGCTGGTTTGCACGAATCCTTCCCCACCGTGCCGTTCGAGTACTTCTCGAGTTGCAGCAATGTCTATCGCCGTAGAATCACTCGACCCGTGAAACTCAAGCAATAGCAGAGTCTTTTCGGGGAGACTAGTTTGCGAATATTTGTTTACGGCCATTACCGCATCACTATCTAATAGTTCGATTCGAGCAACTCCAATTCCAAACTGAATAACTTCAATCACGCCGTCGACCGCCTCGCGAACCGTTGGAAACTGCATCGTTGCCGCGGCAATCACTTCTGGAACTCCAAATAGGCGCAATGTCAACTCTGTAATAACCCCGAGTGTTCCCTCGGAACCGATAAACAAATGCGTTAAATCGTAGCCCGCAGATGTTTTTCGCGCGCGACGAGATGTCGTGATCACATCACCATTTGGTGTAACAACCGTGAGGCTAAGCACGAGTTGCTTCATCGCGCCGTACTTGACGGTAGTCGTGCCTGATGCTCCGGTGGATGCCATGCCGCCAAGAGTGGCATCCGCACCTGGATCAACGGGAAAGAATAGTCCGTAAGAAGAGAGAAAATCGTTGAGTTGTTTGCGGCGTACGCCAGGTTGAAGTGTGCAGTCAAGATCTTCACCACTTACCCGCAAAACTTTGTCCATCTGTGAGAGATCAAGTGACACTCCACCGCGAATTGGATTACAGTTGCCCTCTAGCGAAGTTCCTGCACCGAACGGTACGACAGGCACCCGGTGCTTGTTACAAATCTTTAGCGTTGTCGCCACATCGCTGGTACAGGTCGCAAACACAACTGCATCAGGCATCGTCGGCGTGTGAAAACTCTCATCTTTCGAATGGTGTTCGCGAATTGTGTCATTGACCGAGACCTTGTCACCGAGCGCGAGTTTTAACTCATCCACTGCAGAACTATGTGCGATAACAGTCATATACAACCTCGCGTCCGAATACGAAATTCTACAGTCAGTGCAACTGGGAAGTTCGCAGCTCGCGCCAGCGAAAACTCTGGTGGTAACGAAATTTAGATCAGTTGACTACTTCGAAAGCGATGTACATCCCGTTTTTGTAGTGGTCCGGCAAATTGCAAACAATCCGAAACAGCCACTTTAAACCCGACCGAATTAGTCAACTATTGCTATATGCTGACTCCCATGTCCAAACGCTTCCCTTTTCCCAACCCAGTCAACGAAACTTCTGCCCGACTTGTTGCCGCCGGTGTCGTGTTAATGAGTCTCACATTCCTATTAACTACATGGTCTTGGATTTTGATTCCACTCACTTACGGATTCGCCGCCCGTGTCATCACCGGACCTGCATTTAGTCCTCTCGCCATTTTTGCTACGCGCGTCGTTACCCCAAGACTAAAAACCTCACACAAGTTTGTCCCCGGTCCCCCAAAACGTTTTGCTCAATCAATTGGATTTGTGTTTTCGGCGACGGCATCTGTACTGACGTTGCTCGACTTCGGGGCGGCTGCACAAATTGTTATCGCCGGGTTAGTTTTAGCGGCTTTACTTGAATCTGCGTTCGCAGTGTGTCTCGGCTGCATAATTTTTGGCTGGTTGATGAAAGTTGGCGTGATACCAGACAGCGTTTGCGAAGCATGCAACAACCTCAGTTTTAGAATTTTTACTGAGGAACCGGCACAACTACAAGGTCGGTAATTCCTAAATAGTCAGAAGCGTTTTGGGTAAAGAGCGGCAAACCTGAAGACACTGCGACTGCGGCGATCAAAGCGTCAAATGCTCGAGCTTTAACTTTCTTGCCGCTCGACCGCAGATCGCCAGCAACTCGACCAAACGCGCGAGCGACTCCAGCATCAATAGGTAACGGATCGAACACAGACTCAACTTCTTGCAACACAGCCTGTCGCCTGGCACGTTCTCTCGAAGTCGTTGCAACTAACGGGCCAACACTTAACTCGGCCAATGTCACTACACAGATGAGCGGTGTCCTAGGCAATGCATCGGCCGTTAACCCGTGCGACAATGCGATGATCACCGAGGTATCGAGTAATCCAATTGCGTGCATCATAGAGTTTGATCAACGACAGAATCAATGTCGCTACGAAGTTTTGCGCCATCGATTGCCGGGATGCGAGCGAATCGCTCAAGAACAACCTCGCGAGATAGCGGCCGTCGACGCAACGGTTGAATCTCTGCAACTGGATGACCGTCACGAGTGATTGTGAAACTCTGACCGGCCTCAACTTTTTTCAGCACTTCGCCTCCTTTGTTTCTCAAATCCCTAACCGTGACATCTCTCATAACACAAGTGTATCACCGGTGATACATCTAATGGCAGATGAATTCAGTTGAGATGTGTGCACCCACGCGACCGACCGTGGCTATTACAGCCAGGTATCACCTAAAAATTAGTCCGCGTAGAACAATACGGCGGCGCAATGCGACCACCCCACTAGTAGCAATTCCAATTGCTAACGAAATAATCACCACATACGAAATCGTCGGCAACGAGCGACCAGAAGTCAGGACATACACATCGGGTGCAAGAAATCCAATGACTGCTAACAAACTCCAGGCCATCGCGCGGCGACGTTGCCGATCAATTAATCTGATCACTGCTTTAGCCGAACTAACGCTATACAGAAGCGACGAAGAAATTTCGATGATTGCAAAGACCGTCGTGTTTACGCCATAGTTCGACAGCCATAGCGCGACAGCACTGATCCGAACGAGAGACCAGAGCAATGCAAGTACAACCCACATCACAGCGAACAAAGTTCGCCGATTAGCACCGAACAAAGTTCGCAAATTAGAAGAGTTCATTAGCGTAAAGCAGAGTACATTGAAAGCGATGTTTGGTGGAAAATGGGGCCTGAAAAAATCTCGAGTTGACCTTTCAATACACGCCCTAACTGTCACTGGAATCCTTGCTGGAATGGCGGCTCTGGTGTCCGTCCTTGACAAGTCGCCAACCAGCGCTGTCGTTTGGATGATGATTGCAGTGTTGATTGACGGCATTGACGGGCCAATTGCACGTCGTTGGATGAGCGATGCCGAGCGGCCAAGATTCGATGGGTATATTTTGGATCTAGTCATCGACTATGTGACCTGCGTGATCGTGCCTGTGGCATTTATGTGGCAATTTGATGTTGTATCGCACGGACTAATTGGTAAAATTGCGATCGCCGCGATTCTTGGTTCCTCGGCATTGTGGTTTAGCCAAACTTCAATCGAAACACCTGATCATTGGTTTAAAGGTTTCCCCGCGGCGTGGAATCTTGTCATACCTACGCTTTGGTTAATCGGGCTGGACAACGAACTAAACATTGCAATCTCTTTTCTACTTGCGCTATTGACGCTAAGTAATGTCGAGTTTCCACATACATTGCGAGTTATCCGCTTTCGCGCAATCAACGTTGCGGCAACATCCTTTTGGATGATTTGTATGATCGTGTTCTCATTTCGAGTCACGTATATGTCGTTGGCGGAGGTTCTGATGTTGCTTGTCGGTCCGATTTGTATCGGAACAATTGTCGTCGTGCGCGCTTTTGAGAAAGATCCGCTGCCAGCAATCGGCTAAACATCTAGTTTCGGGAAATAATGTATTGTTCCAAGTGGGAGGGTCGCCGATGAGTCAGCAAGTTCGAGGTGTAGTCGCACGAACGAAAGGCGCCCCGGTCACAGTTGAGTACATCAATGTTCCCGACCCGCAATCTGGAGAGGTTGTTGTCAAAATTCAAGCCTGCGGTGTATGCCATACTGATCTTCATTACCGTGACGGCGGAATTTCCGATAATTATCCGTTCTTGCTTGGGCACGAAGCGGCAGGAATCGTCGAGCTAGTCGGTTCGGATGTCACAAATGTAACTCCGGGAGACTTCGTAATACTCAATTGGAGGGCCGTATGTGGCAACTGCCGCTCATGTCGTCGCGGACGTCCATGGCTCTGTTTTTCCACGCTGAACGCCCAACAACCAATGACTCTTCTTGATGGCACGATACTTTCACCAGCGTTAGGGATTGGTGCGTTTGCTGAGAAGACTCTCGTAGCGGCCGGACAGTGCACAAAAGTAAATCCTGCTGCACGACCCGAAGCTGCCGGACTGCTCGGATGTGGCGTAATGGCCGGACTAGGGGCAGTGCTCAACACTGCGAATGTGTCGAGAGGAGATTCGGTAGCAGTATTCGGTTGCGGTGGAGTTGGTAATGCCGCTATCGC
>JABMNW010000121.1 GCA_013204455.1 Acidimicrobiaceae bacterium | reverse complement strand
GCGCAGCAGCCAGAGGCGCACGCGAGCGCTACGGGATCATGCGTTAGCGAGTTCGAACTGTTACGACTTCTCGATCGGTGGGACAATTTTCTGGGTGAGCAGACCTCACACTAGGATCTGGACGCCATGACACCAATTATTGGAACACGTCTTGCCGGAAAAGTAACGATCATCACGGGTGCGGCAAGTGGTCTTGGCCGGGTCGCTGCAATTAAGTTTGCCAGCGAAGGCGCAAGCATCGTGATCTCCGATGTCACTGATGGCACCACCGTCGTCGAAGAAATTAAAGCCAATGGCGGCAAGGCTGAGTTCATCAAAGCCGATGTCACGAGCGAAGACTCGTGGCGCGATGTTGTTGATTTTGCTAAAAAAACTTTTGGCAGCGTGGATGTGCTCTACAACAATGCTGGTGTGATGCTCGGTGACGACGATAATCCGGTGACGACTCCGATCTCAGTTTACGAAACTACGATGGACATCAATGTCAAGGGTGTGTTGCTCGGCTGCAAATACGCAATTCCCGTAATGCTCGAGCAAGGTAAAGGCACGATCGTCAATGTTGCATCGTTTGTTGCGCATATCGGTGCCGCCACTCCGCAGATTGCCTACACCGCATCCAAAGGTGCCGTGCTTGCTATGACTCGCGAGATTGCCGTGATTTACGCACGCAAAGGTATTCGCGCCAATGCGTTATGCCCGGGTCCAGTAATGACGCCGTTGCTGGCAGCATTTTTGAATAATGACGCCAAGCGTCAACGTCGACTCGTACATATTCCGATGGGTCGCTTTGGTGAGCCAGAAGAAATTGCTAACGGTGCGCTGTTTCTGGCTTCGGATGAATCATCTTGGATGACAGGCCAGTCGCTAATTGTCGATGGCGGTATCACCGCTGCATACGTCACGCCTGAGTGACGTCATCAACTAGTCACTCCGTGATTTTCGGCTCGTCTACAAGTTCGTCGAAGGTGTCGACATTGCGCAGGTCTTTAAACTTAAGCCACCAAATTCCAACAATTCCAAGCGTGGCAATTCCGCCACCAATTACAGTTACAGGCACTCCAACCATTTGAGCCATCGCACCAGACTCAAATGCACCAAGTTCGTTCGTCGCGCCAATAAACACGTTCTCAACCGCTGATACACGACCGCGTTTATCGTTAGGTGTCACGAGAGGCACGATTGCACCGCGGATAAACACGCTGACCATGTCACCCGCACTCAAAATAATTACAGCAAAGAACGCCACCCAATAATTACGAGTCGCACCGAGCACAATTGTCCCAAGGCCAAATACACCAACGGCAATCAACATCGCCCGTCCGACATGACGACGCAATGGTCGAATGGCTAACAGCACGGCTGTACTTGCGGCGCCAATTCCTGCCGCAGCGCGCAACCAACCGTAAGCAACATCGCCAACGCCGAGTTGATCTTCGGCAATTGCTGGCAACAATGCGATTGCTCCGCCAAACAAAACGGCAAACAAGTCGAGCGAGATCACCGCCAATAAGATTGGCGTGCGTTTTATAAATCACAAACCTTCCATCGCCGAATGTAAGGTCGGTTTTTCGGGTTTCACTATCGGTTCAGAAATTACTTTGAGTTTGATCCGCGAAATCAAAATAATGCCTAATGCAATTAGCGCCGCCGCCGCCGAATAGGCAATCCATGGTGCCGCTGCGTACAAGAACCCCGACATTGCTGGTCCGATAACCATTGCCCCTGTCCAAACCGACGAATACATTGCAATCATCTGTGGCAGTCCATGTTTTGGAGCGATCATTGGGGCGATTGATCGCATCGCCGGAGAAACAAAAGCCCGCGACGCACCATATGCAATTGCAATCAAAAAAATTGGCATAACGCTGGTTGAATTCGACCGCGAATAAAACACAAGTGCAAGAGAGCAAGCCAACTCACCAACCATTGCAGTCACAGCAACACGCCTTCGGTTATAACGATCAACAACCGTGCCAGCAACAAATACAAGCAAGGCGACAGGTAAAAACTCTGCAAGCCCCAATAGCCCGATATCCAAAGTGTTACCGGTGATGTCGTAAATATGTTTTCCAAGTGTGGCTGCTTGCAACATCAATCCGATATACAGCGCCGAGTTGGCAATAATAAATGGGGCCACCGCTGGGGCTCGCAAAACTTCCGTGGCAGTGAGTCTGATTTCGTCGCTTGCTTCTGGAGTTTCAGGCGTATCGGTAGTTTCGGGCGTATTCACGACCTCCCCACCGTAGTTCGCCTCGTTGTCCGACGGCTATATATATAAGGATGATTAGATGTCTCTCTCACCACTCGCCCAAGACACACGCTGGGTTGATGGCCTCGGCCAAGCCGAACTTGTTCGCCTAGGTGCAGTATCCGCGCGCGAACTTTTAGATGCCGCGATTCAGCGCATGGCCGCCTACAACCCGGCGATAAATGCAATTAATATCACCTGGTTGGAACACGCCTACGAACTTGCAAAGAATTACAAACCAAGTGCTAACCATGCGTTTGGTGGCGTGCCATTTATTTTGAAAGATCTCGGAATTCCATACGCGGGTCAACATATGTCAAACGGAAATATTGCGCTGAAGAACGCAAAATATATTGCGCCAAAAAGTTCTTTGCTGGCACAAAAATTTATCGACACTGGACTAATAACTTTTGGTCGAAGCAACAGTCCAGAATTCGGCAGTATGCCGGTCACCGAACCACTCGCATGGGGACCAACGCGCACACCTTGGGATTTGTCGCGTACATCTGGTGGATCAAGTGGTGGTAGCGCTGCTGCGGTCGCCGCCGGCATCGTTCCAGTTGCTCATGCCAGCGATGGCGGAGGAAGTATTCGCATTCCTGCATCGTGTTGCGGGCTTGTCGGCTTAAAGCCGTCGCAGGGTCGCATCTCGCTCGCCCCATTTGGCGACGAAGCAAATTTCGGCGTGCAATTTGCAGTCACGCGCACAGTTCGCGACACGGCCGCACTACTTGACGCCGTTCATGGTCCAGGAGTTGGCGACAGAGTCATTGCTCCCCCACCGGCTAGACCATATGCACTTGAGGTTGGTGCCGACCCGGGCAAACTTCGAATTGGATTTATCGATCATCATCAAATGGGTGGGCAAATGGATGACGAGTGTCGCCAAGCCGTACAAGACACATGCAAACTACTTGAGCATCTTGGGCACCATATAGAAAACTCATGGCCACAAGCACTTGGTCAAAAAGATTTCTTGGGAAAATTTAATGCAATGTGGTCAACCAATATGTCGGTTACACGTGAGCGCCTCGCCCAAATGCTCGGACGTGAGGTGACCAAAGACGATTTGGAACTAATGAACTGGACAATGGCCGAGTACGCCGCTAGTAGTTCGGCAACAGATTACGCAATGGCTGTGGCAACATCAGTTGATTTTCGTCGCAGTGTTGCTCAATGGTGGGCCGATGGTTTCGATCTACTAGTCACATCAACTGTGACAAAACTTCCAATCCCAATTGGCACGATCGCTAATTGCCCAGAAGACCCGCTGAAGGCATCGCGCCTGGCTGGAGATTGGATTCCGTCCACGCCACCGTTCAATACCACCGGTCAACCAGCAATTAATATTCCCCTGCAATGGACCAAAGACGGCATCCCAGTTGGTATCCAAATCGTTGCCGCATATGGACGGGAAGACTTACTGATTCGTGTTGCCTCACAACTCGAAGCCGCCGCTCCATGGGCGCACCGCACGCCGAACATCCCGATCGCCGTTTAACACCGCAACAAACTCACTAACTAGAAGCGTTCGAAGTTCCTAATTAGTTCCCACTCGGTTACGGCGCGATTGTAAGCCTTGATCTCTACGAGAGCCATGTTCGCATAATGATCATGCACTTCGGCACCAAATACTTCGCGTGCCCAACTCGATCCTCGCCACAACTCCAACGCCGAAGTCAAGTTGTCAGTCACCCGTGGCGCCGATGAGATGTAGGCATTGCCATCAAAGCGTGGTTCGAGAATCATTTTTTTGTCCACACCATCAAGACCCGCGGCAATCATCCCAGCAATTGCCAGGTATGGATTTACATCGCCACCCGGCACCCGATTTTCTGACCGCAAGGACTGACCATGTCCGACGAGCCGAAATGCACACGTCCGATTATCTCGGCCCCAAGTGATCGCAGTTGGCGCAAAAGAACCTTCGACATAACGTTTGTACGAATTAATATTCGGGGCGAATAGCAAAGTGAGTTCATTCATGTGCGCAATCTGTCCGGCAATAAACGACCGTCCGAGTTCACTGAGACCTTCAGGTTTTGTATCATCCACCATTACGAGTGCGCCGTCGGTACCGCGCACTGACAGGTGAATATGACAAGAGTTGCCCTCGCGTTCGTTGTACTTTGCCATGAACGTCAGCGACATCCCCTGCTTTGCCGCGATGTCCTTGGAACCATGCTTATAGATCGAGTGGTTATCGCAGGTCTTAACCACCTCGTCGTATTTGAACGCAATCTCATGTTGGCCGAAGTTACATTCACCCTTGACAGACTCCACTCGCATCCCCGACTGTGCCATCGCCAGTCGAATTTCGCGGAGTAACGGCTCGACTCGATATCCGCCGAGCAGCGAGTAGTCAACGTTGTAAAGGTTCGATGGTGTCAAATTGCGATACGACTTTGCGAAAGCCTCCTCAAACGTGTCATTAAAGACAATGAACTCAAGTTCTGTGCCGGCGAGCGCAACCATGTTGCGCTGAGCTAGCCGAGCGACTTGTTGTTTGAGAATGTTGCGCGGTGCCGGAGCAACCGGTTCATCGCGTAACGTATAGAGATCAGCGATCACCAGCGCCGACCCTGGCGCCCAAGGCATGTTCCGCAGCGTTGACGTATCAATCTTCATCACGAAGTCGCCATAACCAGTATCCCATGACGACATTGCGTAACCACCGACCGTATTCATCTCAACATCCACTGCCAGCAAGTAGTTGCAACCCTCGGTGCCATGGTTTAGCACTTCTTCCATGAAGAAAGCGCCATGAATACGTTTGCCCTGGAGTCGTCCCTGCATATCGGGGAACGCAACAACAACGGTGTCAATCTCGCCCGAGGCGACTTTTGCACGCAGTTCCTCAACGCTGAGCGGACCAACCCCCGACGACTGAGAAGATTCCTTTGACAATTTAGCCTCGCTCTCCATGGCTCAGAGCGTATTCTTCCTCCGGTGATTTCACGAGTCGGTGACGACTCACAAATCCGAGTCTTAGGCGACTCCCTCTGTGAACTCTGTCACCGTACTACACCACGGTGTCTCCACGCCAAATCCTGTCAAATCCTGTCAGACCCTGATCAACCAAAGGGAACTCTGTTACACCCTGATGCGATGATGTCTCTTCCCTAAATAGCGAAAAGAGCCGAAAGTGATTCAAGAAACTAGCCGAAAAACTAGCCAAGAAATTACGACTTTCGAGCTAATCCCAAAACCGCGACACGGCAGTGAAGATTGGCTGCGTCTGCGTTGGCGCGACAGCCTAGGTCGTTGTACTTTCGGCGCCTCCGATGCACCAGCGCTGATGGGTGCATCGCCTTATTCAACTCGTTCAGATCTTTTCTATGACAAGAGTGTCGACCCAACTGTCGAGGACGACAAGCCAGTGTTTCGGCGAGGCAATGTGCTCGAGCCAGCACTTCTCGAAGAGGCCTCATATTTACTTGGTGTTCGGGTTTTCACACCGTCAGTGATGTACCGCGCCGGTCGTTTCACAATTTCCAAGGATGGTGTCGACAACGAGGAGCGACCAACGATTGGTGTCGAAGCAAAAACGAGTGCCCGTTACAGCGTGCACACTGCAGACGATCTGCCATTCGAATGGCGTTGGCAAGGATGGGCACAACAATCGGTGCTCAATGTGCCGTTATTTTTCATAGTCCTCGACCGAGATCTACGTATTTCGATGGTTGAATTGCCACGCAATCAAGAAGCAATCGATCAACTCTGGACAGAAGCAGAACGATTCGGCGCTCTCGTCGATTCGGGTGCACGCGCCGATGCCGAGATCAACCAGTTCAGTGCCGAACAAATCACCTCGCTTTACAAACCAACACCAACCAGCATCGAGTTACCAGAATCTGCACGCGGGGTTATCGCCAATCTGCGCGAGGCTCGCGAATCTCGCCGGCAGGCCGAAGCACAAGAGTCCATCGCCAAAGACGAACTGGCACGGCTACTGTTGGCGAACGAAGTTGGTTTACTCGACGGTGAACAAGTCATCACCTGGAAGCAGCACGCTGGCAAGCAAGCACTCGACTCCAAGCGCCTGCGCACGGAACTTCCCGACGTATACGAAACTTTTCTTAAAATCGGCGATCCATTCCGCGTAATGCGCGCCAAATAATAGTTTCGTTTGTAATTACTATCCAGCGCCGAGCATCGTTACCCAGTGCTTCCAAATAATCACCATCGCTGCCGTATCCAGTTGGCAGTATTGCAACAACATTTTTTTAACTACTGCGCGATGTTTGGCATCACCGCGACTTAGGCCGTACATCATTTCTTGATATGTGCGCATCGCCCCGATGCCATCACGCACGGCATCAACGGTCGTTTCTTTTTCTGAGTCCGAACTTTCACCGCTCAAAGCCTCGTAAGGGTCCAACGCCCCGTCCAAACTTTCGCGAAAATATTTCGCAAACCACGGGTCGCACCACAAATAACTGTTGCTCCCCCAGATTGCTGGCAGCACATATTTAATACTCACACTCCTGCCCATCTTGGGGTGGTAGTAGTGCAAACTGCATAACTCAAGCAGGTCTTGTACTCTCCCAGCGTTTTTCCGGTCCGGAACTAAAGCATCAATCCATGCGGCAAGTTTTGCATCGCCAAGTTTGTATCGATCCATTTGCACACGAATGTCTTTTAAAGTTGACTGTTCAAAATCACTCCACACAATCATCGTGCCGGTGTCGCCAATTGCGTCGCGTAAGGCCCGTACGAAATCAAAACTTGGATACGCGTCCTCAACATTTATCCATTCACGATGCTGTAATTCCGTTGCACCCTTATGCGCGATCGTGTGGCAACTAAATTGAAACGCGATCTGCTCATAAGGTTGCATCCCTTTGTGATATGGCACCGCCAAGCGAGAGGTTTCAAAATCAACAAAATGTAGTGGATACTCGCACGCCTCAAGTTCGGCGCGAAGTAGCGGGTCGAGATACTCGTTGCCACTGATTGTGCACTCAAGTTGCGTGATCTGTCGCCGCCCCGTCGATTTTGTCGTGTCAATCATTTTTGTTGGGATATCCACCAACTTGGAAACACCGCTTCCGATCAGCGAAGCAATGCCGTTACCTTTGATCCCATGTTCATCGGCTAGTAAATCGGCACGAAATAAATCCACGATGTGTGGCATACCTGTAGCGAGTTCGCCCCAACACTGCGCAAAGCCATCCGGTTGGCGGTGGATATTGCGATACTCACAATCCCGACAATGGTTTCCAATCGGTGGGGTAATCGCAATGGTCGGGTCAGCAACAATCTCCAGCAATCTTTTGCTTTGTGCACTTACCTCAGCGGCGAGTTCGTCGACTTCGGTACGAACGTTGAGAAACCCCAAGAAATGTTGCTTGGCAAAAGCCTGATGGTCGCCCGTGTATGTCGCTCTTGGCCCGGAACTTCCTGGGTCGTTATCGCTGTGCAACTCAACTTTGTTAAAAATTGCTTCCTCGAGACAAGTTTTAGATTTATCAACCAAACACAACTCGGGTTCTACTCTCATCTTTGGATACGCCATCTCCAGCACGTGTGTTTGAAACGCGATATCTAACAAATAGTCACGCCACCCCGAGAGAATTCCGCCGCGCTTGCCACGAAACGGATTGGGTTCTTCGAGTGAATTGAAACTCGCGGCCTTGACTTCGATCAATCTCCAAGTAGTACCAATGCGTTGCAAAATATCGGCTCGAATCAGTAAACCATCTACGACAAATGTCGGCTCAAACCATACGCCATCCCCAGGACTCTCAAGCATTCGCGCAGTCGCTGATTCTGGAGTCTCCCCCGCATTTGGCTGAATCCATAATCCAGATGGAAACAGCGCTCGGGCAAGAGCCTCAACCATAAATCCACCATCAGCAAAAAACTCGAGATACGAATTACTTTCATCCACCGACGGATACCCAGATTTGAAATATTTCAACTTGACCTGGCAGTCGCCGCCCAACAAAAAGTTTGACTTCGAAAGCAACTTCGCGCGATCGGTCATCAACTCAACTTAGTTCTCTTAGAGTTCCTGTGTATCACTATTCGTCGCTTTAGTAAACTACTGAGTAGCCATCGCCACGCGTTCGTCGCCTTCGGGGTCGCGCCATGAGTGACCGGCGGCTTGAACAATCACCCGTTGCAACGCGGATGGTGTAAATGTAAACGGAGATTCAACACCACGAATTACTGATGATCCGCGCAAGTAACCAACTGTCAACCCGTAAACGCCAAAGAACACCGGCACAGTTGCGGGGATTGCTCCCGACCCAACTGGCAGGTCGTCATAATACAACGACACTTCGCCCTTAAATCTGCCAGTGGATTTAAACTCAACACGCATTGTGTGCACACCAGGCGGTACATCAACTTCAGCCGAGACCGAAAAATAGTAGAGATCTAAAAAGTTGTGTACGTAATGCAAACGTTTGTCCTTGATGTACACGGCATACCCGCCAGCGCCACTACCTTGCGCAATTATCGCGCCCTCTACCCCAGTTTCAGGAACTGTGACCTCAGCCAAAATGTCAAACGAACGGTTGCGAAGATTCGGTGCAATCAACGGTGGGATCGAACCAATCCCCGGTCGATATTCGTAGCGATCTTGTCGATAGCGCTTGTCACCAAAGCGACCAGGTTGATTATTTAGTGGCAGGATCTGTTGTTTTTCGGCAAGTTCCCACCACAGCGCAATCATCTCTTTTAAT
>JABMNW010000120.1 GCA_013204455.1 Acidimicrobiaceae bacterium | reverse complement strand
CGCATTTAGCGCAATCGGCGCATCGCATTTAGCGCAATCGGCGCATCGCATTTAGCGCAATCGGCGCATCGCATTTAGCGCAATCGGCGCATATAGATACTTTGGGCCAGACCCATCAACAAACCGGTAGAAACGAGGTGTGACCCGCCATATGAAATGAATGGCAGAGGCAGTCCGCTAACAGGTGTTAGTCCGATCGTCATCCCAATATTTTGAAAAATTTGAAACAGCAGCAACGAAAAGATACCAGCAACCAGCAACTGATCAAATCTCGTACGCGACATTCTGGAAATTGTCCACAGTCTCCACAAAATCACTCCGAATAGAGCTATCACGACGAATCCCCCGACCATGCCGAATTGTTCGCCAATCGCAGAAAATGGGAAGTCGCTAAATTGCACTGGGATGAAAGCACCGTTGGTTAGCGGACCCTGCAAATACCCTTTACCAAAAAATCCGCCGCTCGACACCGCTCGCTTTGCAAAGCGCACCTGCAACACAATTTGCTGAAGATCTTTTTGATTTGAGTCTTGATTAATGTATGCAACGAGGCGTCGTAATTGATATCGGTCAACCACGCCAACAATCGACATAGCCACTGCGGAAACAATCGCCAGAAGCGTGATCATTGCGATGTAGCGACGCTTGGCTCCGGCGATAAATAACACCCCAACCACACCTGCAACGATCACCGAAGCAGAACCAAGGTCGGGCTGTAACAAAATTAAAATGACTGGAAAGCCGAGGGTTAACAACGAAACAGAAAATTGGTGGTAGTCGATTTTATCGTTGACAGCATCAGCCGTATACGCGGCGATCAATATAAGCACTGCGACCTTCATAATTTCGGCCGGCTGTACAGAAATAGGACCAAGGTCAAATGACAAGCGAGCTCCGCGGCGAACTGCGCCAGCAACAAGCACAAGAATCAGCAACACACTTGAACTGATGTACCAAAACACTGCTCGCTCACGAATCCAGTCGTGACCAATTGCCATGACTAAAACCATTGCCCCTGTGGCGACAATCAAAAATAACACCTGTCGCTGAACATAAAAAAACTCATCGAAACCTTGATTGATTAGTCGCTGGCGTGTGGCCGAATAAACCGTTAAAGCGCCGATGATGCTCTGCAGAGTAATTGCAACCACCAAAGTAACGTCAACGTTTTTCCATACGGATACAACGTCATATGTCTGACCAAACCAACGTGGAATCTTTATTTGAGGAAAAAGTTTAAGCATCGCTACTCGCGTATCTCCGACGCACTGCCGACTAGGCACAATGGATTACGCAGTGAAGATGGCGGAGCAACTACGAAACTTGCTTTGTCAAGAGGATCAGCCGCAAGCACCGGGTCATAGCGATAGCCACCGCCTAGTGCGGTAAAGATGCACTTAACCACTGGCGCCGCGGCTTGCGAACCATAGCCAGACTTTTCAAGATAGGCAAAAACCGTGTATGGCTTGGTTGGGTCCAAACTAAACGCACCAAACGCGGACGAGTCATTCCACGGCAAGTTGTTGAATCCCTGTGCGGTACCAGTTTTACCAGCGATTGGTAATGCTTTGTAATCGTACGATCGGAAGAGTTCTTCTCCGGTCGTCTTGTGGTAGTAATCAGATGTCACGCCAGGACCAGTGATTACGCGCGACATTCCTTTGACGATCGGCCCACGAATTGCAGTAGTCATATTAATTCGTCGTGTTGGCTTGACAGATACAAGTCGCTTAACTATCTGCGTCGAGGCAAGATCAGCAAACCCCGGTCGCGAATCACGTGTACCGGGCGAAAGCAATGCAACGCCAACTCGAGGTTCATAGATTCGTCCAGCATTGGCGATTGCCGCATAGGCCTGCGTCATTTGCAGTGGAGTAACCGAGAGCAATCCTTGACCTATCGCGAACAGAACTTGGTCACCGACATAGTACGCCCTGCCCGAGTCTTGCGAAATTACGCCGACGTCAGCGAGGCGCTTTTTAAGTTCTTTGCTCGGAATTGTCCCGGCGTATTCGTAAGGCAGATCAATATTCGTCGGCGAACCGAGACCAAACAATCTAACCTGTTCTTCAAGTATTGGCGCATAGCCGCGCTCGGTGAAAATCTGCTCACCGATTTTATAGAAAAATGTGTCGCTGGAAACCGCAAGTGCCGATTCGACATTTACGGGGCCATAACGACACGGCGCACCCGTAGACCTGCAAACAGAATTACGAAACACGCACTTTACACCCTGCTGACACCTGTCATCTGGAATGCTTTCTAGTTTGTATGTACCGCGATCATCAAACACATATTTATCGCCGTCTGTGAGCTGACCAGTATTTAATGCTGCATATGCAACCAGTGGCTTAAAACTAGATCCAACGTTATAGCGTCCAGAAATTGCCCGATTGACAAGAATTGATAAGTCTGGATCATGCGTTTGAGGAAACAACTGAGCAAATTTATCGTTTGGTAACCCACCGCCAAACCATCGAAGATCAAAGCGCGGATATGAAGCCATCGCAATTATCCGACCAGAGTTGTGGTTCATCACAACTACAGATCCGGCTGGCGCTTTGTAATAGTTGATCTCTTCATATTGTGGGTCGAGGGTGCCGTCTGGCAATTTAACTTGACCTGATTCGACACGTCGGCGCACTAGCAACTGTGTTTCAAGTGTCTGTTCGGCCAATTGCTGAACGCTCAAATCAATTGACAATTGCAAATCGTTGCCAGCAATTGGTTCGACACGTTCGACGACATTTAAAATATTTCCAATTGCATCAACTTCGTAGCGAATATAGCCAGGTGTGCCGCGCAATACTGTTTCGTAACTTTGTTCGACGCCGTATTGTCCTACGCGCTCATTAGGGTCATAACCAATCGACTTGTAATACTCAAGATTGTTCTTGAGAATTGCTCCCATGTAGCCAAGGACATGGCTAGCAAGAGCACCATACGGATAATTTCGGCGCCACTCTTCACGGACGAATATTCCTGGATAATCCTCGACACGTTCCATCAAAAACAACGCCGTATCTTCGGAGATCCCTTCACGCAGCGGAATCGCTTCGAATGGTCCATAGCGCTCGTCTTGCATCCGCGTTAAAAGAGATTCAACAGGCACACTGAGCGGACCAGATAGTCGTTGTGCAAGCATCAGTCGTTCGGCAGGCTTTCGCACGACCAAACGATCAATCGTGACAACTAGAGTGCGCTTATTGTCTGCCATAATTCTTCCAGCAGAGTCAAAGACACGACCGCGTTCCGGTAGCAATTTGATTGTTCTTGATCGAACTTTGCCAATGACCGCTTCGACATCACGTGAAGAAACAGCTTGTAAAAACCAAGTTCGTGCGCCAAGCGAACCGATAAGAACTATCCCTACAACGCCTAATGCGATAAGACGTTTAGGTGCACTCCCCGTCGATTGCATCGACATTAAGTTGTGCTTCTTCGTTCACTCAGAGTCCAACGGGTAATAACTAAAACCAAAGGTGCTAATACTAAATTGACCACTACAACCACTGCAGTAACTTTTATAAGACGGAGCTGCAACCAACCTTCCAATCCGACCATGGCTTGCGCTAACGGGAAGTAAATTTCGCCCAGGGCCGACGCAATTGTGATCGCAACAAGGCGCATCCACCAGGTTGGATTGTGAAAAAAATACAACAGTAGTCCAGCAGTAGCTCCCGCCAGTCCGAGTACAAGCGAACCAAGACCCACTGGTGTCGTGAGCACGAAGTCGTACATCAGGCCGGCAATTAGACCAGCAAGTGCACCCACACTTACTCCGTAATTGGCCCCAACGCAGACGACAAACAACAACACAACTTGCGCCGCAACTCCGAATGGTCGCAGTTGTGCAAAAACTGTTGTCTGCAACGACAGAACAATAAACAAAACAAGCACCAAGCGCATCCAGCGACTAGCCATGACCAAAATCAAGCGATTCATGGAGTCGTCTTTTCTGTGATCGGCCGATACAACAAGACTCGCAAAAATGACAAGTTCGACAAGTCAGCAACGAGTTCGACTTCAAGCACCGGTCCGGCAGAGCCGAGTCGTTCGACCACGCGAGCAACAGTCCCGATCAAGATGTCGGGTGGAGCAAGACTACGCGAACCACCAGCAGTAACGATCGGCACTCCGACTTGAATATCCCCAAAACGTAGCGAATTATCGACAAACCGGATGGTCGGCTGACGCGACGGACCGCGCCCTTCGATGACACCGGTTTCCCGAACCGCTAATTGGTCTGCGGCAGGAATATTGATCGACGAAACGCCGGTTGGTGTTGCCGGAAGAGTCGTAACCGACGGTGTAAATCCTGCGATCGTCGTAGTCGTTGTTGATGTCGTCGTCGTTGGACTCGCGGCGTTTGGTGCGACAGAAGAATCAACAGGGACCACTGGCGATGCCGTTGCGGGGTTACTAAGCGACACGGTAGTTGAGGTCGAATTGCGCGGCGGGTTAACAACTTTTACAGACAAAGCAAAATCTGGATCCGTTATCAGCATTACTACTGAACGATCGGCGTAGACCTTCGTAATCTTGCCAACAAGACCTGCCGCATTAAGCACTGGCATTCCGACTCGAATGCCGCTAACAGACCCCTGGTTTATTTCGATCGTCTGAGAAAAATTAGACGGCGAATCACCGATCACCTGTGCCGTGACTGCATTAATCCCAGCAAGCGTCGGCAGTCCATTAAGTGCGAGTAGTTCTTGCGACAAGCGAACAGATGCCGCCGCTGCAATCGTTGCCCCTTTTTGCTGGGCGACACGTTCGCGAAGGCGACTATTTTCATCCAGAATACTGTTGTAGTTGGTAATCCCATGCCAAGTATTTTCAAGTGGTCGGGTAATTACGCGTGCCACACTTTCGATTGGGCGAAACACTGTCGCAAATAGTGAGCGAAGCCCCGATACTGCCGATGAGTTCTGAAGATCGAGAGTGATCAGAATGATCGAAGTCAAGGCGAGTAAAATTATTGCTCGCCTTCTGGTTGTTGAAGCAGCTGCCACTAGAAAGAAAGCTCCTTACGGCTAAATGTCACTCTGGATCGTGAGTCCTTTAATTGCTTCCAGATTGTCAAGAGTCATGCCTGCACCAAGGACAACCGCAAGCAATGGCTCGGGCGCCACATAAGCCTGGATTCCAGTTTCGTGTGTTATGCGCTCCGCTAATCCCGCAAGCAGAGCACCACCACCAGCCAATACGAGACCATGGCTAATCACATCAGCGGCAAGTTCTGGTGGTGTTCGCTCAAGCGTTTTTTTAATCGCGTCAACAATTTTAGCCACCGACTCATCAAGCGCTTCACGAACTTGTTGTGTCGTCACTGCTTGCGTCCGTGGCAAACCAGTTGTCATATCGCGGCCACCAACATCGCCAATAATTTCTTGTTCAAGTGGCCATGCTGACCCAAGTTGAATCTTCACTTCTTCTGCTGTGTTATCGCCAATCTCAAGACCAAACTTTTTTTTGAACATCGCGATGATTGCATCACACAATTCGTCTCCGCCCACCCGCACCGAATTGGCGGTAACGATTCCACCAAGAGAGATAACGGCGACTTCAGTAGTCCCGCCACCTATATCAACAATCAAATTTGCACTCGGCTCGTGTACCGGAAGCCCCGCCCCAATCGCCGCTGCCATTGCTTCTTCAATTATGTAAACGGGTCGACGAGCACCAGCGAATTCGG
>JABMNW010000119.1 GCA_013204455.1 Acidimicrobiaceae bacterium | reverse complement strand
TCGATCAGTTGTTGACAAGATTGCTGATTACTGATGTCGGCCTGTAGATATAGCGAACTATTCGGTAATGATCTTGCAACCTGCTCCCCAGCGTCAACCGATGAAGATGAATTAACTACGACGCTTGCACCGAGTTCGCTCAATCGACGGGCAATCGCCTCTCCGATACCCGAGGACGAGCCAGTGACGATTGCGACTTTTCCTGCGAATTCGAGATTCGAAACTGTGTCGATGTTCGTGTCTATGTCTATGTCGGGTTTATGTCGAGGCTTTCTATTTGGTCTGTTGAATTAATTTAAAGAAAAATATCAAGAATCTTAGAGCGGATTTTGTCTGGCGTTCCTTTGCTTTCTTCGTGTCTATCCATCTGATTGGAGATCCTCAATAGTCCGTTTACGCCTATGTACCGTAATGGTTCAATCTCCCATCGTCGCGATGGATGATTAACCCAGGCGAGCTTCGTCAGTGGATGATTGTCGCCAGCAATTAAATGGGCCAGTGTGCGCGCTGCAAGGTTGGTCGAAGCCACACCGTTTCCGACATAACCACCAAGCGAAGCCATACTTGTTTTTGGATCGTAAATAACAGATGGGTGCCAATTACGAGGTACGCCGAGTGGACCACCCCAACGATGGGAGACTGGAACTTCTCGAGTCACAGGAAAGACCTCGTGCATCGCAGAAATAATTCGATTATGGATCAGTGTGTTTCGGTCGTACTCTGGTTTGACCTGCGAGGCGAAATGATACGGCGCACCCCGACCGCCAAATGCAACGCGGCCGTCGCGCGTTATTTGGACATAGATGATCATGTTGCGTGCGTCGTGATATGTCTCACGATTATTCCAACGAATCTCTTGACGTTGTGCAACCGAAAGAGGTTCAGTGGCAACCATATATGAATAGAGCGGCACGAGGTTGCGACGGTGCTTGGCCAACTGGGATGTAAAGCCTTCGGTTGCTCGGACTACGACATCAGCCCGAACACGGTAGTGATCGAGTAGCAGTTCGTTTTTGTGGATCGCACGTACTGGTGAGTTCTCGTAGATCTTGACGCCGAGCCGTTCAACTGTTTCTGCGAGGCCAACCACAAGTTTGGCCGGATGAATCGCCGCGCAGTGTGGTGTAAAACTTGAAGCAATTAGACCGTTGACATTAATTCGCTGTTGAGATTCTTCGAGTGAGAGCATTCGCATGTCACTCTCGGTAAACCCGAACGATTCGAACTCCGCTACTTCGTCGATAACCCGTGATTGTTGGACAACATTGGTTGCACCGTTAATCGTCCCACCTTTTTGAAATTCGCAATCGATTTTTTCTTGTAACAAAACACGTTGGATTTCGCCGACAGTGGCGAAACTTTCGCGATACATATCGATTGCCGCCTGCCTCCCATGTTGACTACTAAGTTCTGAAAGTGTGACGGGCAAAAAACCAGTACACCATCCGCCATTTCGTCCACTAGCGCCAAAGCAAATACTGTGGCTTTCAATTACGACAATCCGTAAATTTGGATCCATTATCTTGAGGTAGTAAGCCGTCCACAATCCGCTGTAACCGGCCCCAACAATCGCAATATCAGATTCGATATCTGAAGTTATTGAGTCCCGCTGGGTGAGCTCTCTCGCAATCGACTCATGCCAGAACGAGATAGGCCGAATATTTTGCATGCTCGCAGGCGTCGCCACCTCTTCAGCGTAATCATCGGTAAGTACGCTGGGCTGATGATCGGGGACTGGCGCGGCGACGTTTTTGCTGATATTTGGCGATGGTTTTGCGCCAATGCAGCGATTGGACCAGCCAGTCGCCGGGGCAAGAAATTTGGCAAGTTTGGCGTCGGTTCAATTATTTTGTTTCCGAGTACGACAATCTTCAACGAAGAATACGTTCATATTGGTAGCAACACAATGATCGGACCACACGTTGCTCTGTCTGCAGGAATGATGCCAGGCCAGCAATGTTTGACTAATCCCGTAATTCGAATCGGGGATAGATGTCTGATTGGCCGTGGATCAGGAATCGTTGGACATTTTTCAATTGACATTGGGGATGATGTTTGGACAGGACATCATGTCTATATCACAGACCAAAGCCATGGATACGAGGACATCACAATTCCGATCTCGCGGCAAACGCAACCAGAGCGTGCCGTTTCGATTGGCGTTGGATCTTGGCTTGGTCACGGAGTGGTTGTTTTGCCAGGTGCACGGATCGGAAAACATGTCGCAGTCGGAGCCAACTCGGTCGTAACCGGTGTTTTGCCAGATTATTGCGTTGCGGTTGGATCACCAGCAAGAGTCATCAAGCAATATCACGAAAATGAGGGCTGGACCCCCGCCAAAGAAATCCCCAGAGAAAATTTAAATCGATAAGTCGCGTGGTGGTTTGCAATAAGACATTTCATTGTCTGCAGCAAATGTCGCAATTTTTTCGCTCAAGGGCAAACCTTTTAGTGGGGTTTCTGAGAATTGCAGGTTGAGTCCATTTCGAAGATCGTCGGCAAAAGATCTCCGGTCAGAAATGTATATCTCATAGTCATCAAGCCATCGGCCGACAAGTTCGATGCCCTTTGGACTAGTCGGTAAGGCCTGCCGAAACTCGCTAACAAATGACGCGATCGTGTCTGTTGCCCTGTCGACAATCACGGCCCTTTGCGTGAGAGCATCTGTTCCAAGATCGTCTACGAGGCGATAGTCAGCAAGATCCAATCGTTGTTGTGCGGCAACTAGACATCTGGCTTGAGCATTTTGCGCCCATTGGCGATCGTTGAACTTGTTTATCGATTCCTTGGATGCAAAGAACAGACCGTATATCCACATTGCGATTATCAACATGATTACGGTGCCGAGTAGGTATCGCGTAAAAAATTTCACGAACTTGCTTTCGATGATTTTTTTTTCGACGAATTCGGTCGCCAAAATACTGCAAGTTGCAAGGCGCTTGAGATTAATCCAAGACCGAGCACGAATGCACCAGTCATTAATCCACTAGTCGATCCGTTGGTTAATCCACTAGTCGATCCAATAGCGGTGCGACCGAAAGTGTCGTCGAGCGACCAATTACCTGGTCCTGTGAGTCCAAGCACGAATCCAACTACGGCAATCGCGGCGCAATACTCCCAGCCCTGACCTGGTTTGAATATAAAGTAGCCATTCTTGCGGTGGGCCACCGTTATCGCCACAATCATCAACGCTATTAGTCCTGCGCTGGCAAGTTCGGTGAAGAGCCCCAGACACAGTAATACTCCGACGATCATTTCGGTTGATGCAGCGAAACGTGCTTGTAATTTTGGTTGGCGCATCCCAATATTTGCAAACCACGAAGCGGTTCCTTTGAGTCCGCGAGAAACCTTGTTGTAACCGTGATATGCGATTGATGCACCAAACGCGACACGAAGAACAAATAGAGCAAGATCAAAATGTGAACCAGACATTGAATGAAACGCTACGTCATAACTGGATACTGGTATAACTAATTCGTGAATAAAACCGCAATTTCAGACGTGACGGCTGACTCAGCCAAAACGGATGCGCGTGGTCGTTTGAACGAGGCGGGTCGTCTGGTACGGGCAATCGTCCGCTATCACCCTCGGTATTTCTTTACAGCCGTTGCCGGCGCTGCCGTATTTGCGGTCTGCACCGTTGCTTCATCGATCGGAGTTCGGTGGATGGTTGACAGAGTGATTCTCGTGCGTTTTAAAGAGGGTCGAATTGATATTTCTGCTCTCGTTGTGGGCTCAGTTTTGATTGTCGGCATCGGCCTATTACGTGCTATTGGAGTTGTGGTTCGGCGTAGTTTCGCGGGCAAGACCGAATGGTATACCGCACAATCAATCACTGACGATGTGATTGATCACGTTGTTGCTCAACCTGTTGAGTGGCATCGGAATCGAATGACCGGCGACATAGTCGCGCGTTGCGGTGTGGACGCTGATGCAAGTGTTGCGATTCTTGCGCCTCTTCCATTTTCATCTTCGGTATTGGTAATGATGATTGTTTCGGCGTCATGGATGCTTTATGTAGATCTTCCGCTCGGACTAATTGCCGTTGGCGTGTTTCCAATTTTGTTATCCCTGAATATTGCCTATCAACGTCGCATCGATCGTTATTACAACCTTGCACAAGGGGAACTGGGCACTTTGTCAGAGGCGGTACACGAGAGTTTTGATGGTGTATTGGTTGTCAAGTCGTTCGGCGCTGAGCAGCGTGAGACGCAACGTTTGGCTGTGATCACTTCTAGATTACGCGACGCTCGAATTAAGGCGGTGGCCATTCGTTCCGTTTTTGAGGCAGTAATGGATGCAATTCCGTCATTGATTAATATTGCGTTGATAGTTCTTGGCTCCATGCGAGTTCGAACTGGGGCGATGAGCGTCGGAGATCTAACAAGTTTTATTTATTTATTCACTTTATTGGTATTTCCTCTCCGCATAATCGGTTATCTATTTTCCGAGATTCCACACTCTGTTGCTGGTTGGAAACGAGTACGCGAGGTTTTAGACGAACCACTGTTACAGGACCCACTCAGCGATATTCGAGTCGCACCAAAGCCAATTGCAATATTTCTGGACGGCGTTACTTTCGCTCACAATTCAGAGAGCAATGTGTTGCAGAATCTTTCGCTTTCGATAGATACGGGTCGTACAGTTGCGATCGTTGGAGCCACGGGATCGGGTAAGACGACTCTATTGCATTTGATTGCCGGACTGATCCCGACTAATTCAGGGACTATCGCATTGCAACCGGGTGGTGTTGGTTTAGTTTTTCAAGAGGCGTTTATATTTGCCGAAACGTTGCGTTTCAATATCACGCTTGATGCGTCGATATCGAATGAGCAAGTGACTCGGGCTCTTCAAATTTCTGAAAGCAGCGAGTTCGTCGATGAGATTGGCGCTGGTTTAGATATGAATATGGGCGAACGCGGGCTTACTCTCAGTGGCGGACAACGACAGCGCATTGCCCTAGCACGAGCAATTGCCCAGGGTCGATCGATACTTTTGCTGGACGATACGACTTCGGCCTTAGATCCCGCTACTGAAGGGAAAATAGTGAGAAATCTTCGCGAGTTATCGATAAACGACTCATCGAATTTAACTGTTGTAATTGTTGCCTCAAGACCGTCCACGATTGCACTTGCCGACGAAGTGTTTTATCTCCGTGATGGCGTAATTGTTGATCACGCACCTCATGACGTTTTGATTTCTCGGAATGCCGAGTACCGCGAATTAATTAGTGCCTTCGAACACGATCGGCACAAAAATCGGGATATAGAAATTTCATGAACGAACCAACAAGGCGATTCGTGACCGCTAAAACGATTAGCCGAGGTGTAAATATTGCACCTGCACTCGGCAAGGGTTTATTCACTACATTCTTGCTTGCTTTATTTGGTTCCCTAGCCAGGGTTGCTATTCCGGTTCTGATTCAACAAACTATTGATAACGGTCTCGAACCTGGCAACGTCCGAGTTGGATTTATCGCCACGATCGGCGGCGTGGCAGCAATCGCAGTTGTGTTTGCGGCGTGGTCGTTACGTACTGCAGTATTGCGCTTGGGTATCAGCGCCGAAGAAGGCCTTTATACAATTCGAGTAAAACTTTATGACCACATTCATCGGTTGAGTCTGGCTGATCACAACGAAGAACGACGCGGAGCCCTGGTCTCTCGCGTGACAAGTGATATCGAGACACTGACAATGTTTTTTGGATGGGGAGCTTTGATTTGGTTATTAGACGGCTCTTTGATGTTTGTTGTTGCTTGCGTGATGCTTTCATACGACTGGATTCTTGCGATAGTCGCATTTTTGATATCGGCTCCGCTGTTTGTAGTCCTACGCTCATTACAAAAGCGTCTCGTTTTGGCCTATGATCTCGCGCGCGAGAGTAATGCCGAGTTGCTCGGCACAGTAGCGGAACTTGTTTCGGGAACCGAAACTCTTCGCGCCTATCAGGCACATGCACCGATGGTGATGCGAACCAAGCGCGCTGTCAAAGATCGCGCAGAAAAACAGGTTCGTGCGGGAATTATCGGCGCATTCTTGTTTCCGTCGGGCGAAGTTTTCGCGGTGTTTACAATTGTGGGGATTGTGACAGTTGGTGTTCTACGTGGCGTAGGTGGGGGATTGACCGCTGGCACAATGATCGGATTTTTGTTTTTGACCTATCGATTTTTGGAGCCGATCGCCGAATTCACTGAGGTAGTAGACCAAACACAGACGGCAGTGGCGGGTTTGCGTCGTGTACTCGGAGTTTTAGATACCCCAATTGGTCCGCCCCCTCCACAAAATCCAGTCGTTTTACCTGACGGACCGATAAGTATTGAGTTTCGAGAAATGAGTTTTTCATATGGCTCACGACTTGATACTCAAGATGACGATCTGCCAGTACTGCGGGATATTTCTCTGCTAATTCCTGCGCGTCAGCATGTCGCACTCGTTGGCTCATCTGGCTCTGGCAAGACTACGCTCGCTCGACTGATTGCTCGTCTTGCCGATCCAACTATCGGCAGTGTCTTGTTGTCGGGTGTGAATCTGATGCGGATCGACAATGACGTATTGCGTGCGCGACTAGTTGTCGTTCCGCAAGAACCCTTTTTATTCGCAGAGACAATTGCGTATAATCTATTATTTGCTCGACCAGACGCAACTCTGGACGAATTACATGATGTGATCAACCGACTTGAATTAACTGATTGGCTTGAGTCGCTTCCTGAAGGTTTCGAAACCAAAGTCGGCCAGCGTGGCGCCGCACTGTCGGCCGGCGAGCGCCAACTTGTTGCACTGGCTCGAGCCTCATTAGCCAACCCGGATGTACTTGTTCTTGATGAGGCAACCTCGGCAGTCGATGCATTAACTGAAGTGCGACTCTCGAGCGCATTACGAGCAGTCTCCGAGGGTCGAACAACCGTATCGATTGCACATCGCCTCTCGACGGCGGCACGTGCCGACCGAGTAATTGTGCTTGAGCACGGGACGGTGATTGAAGATGGATCACACGATGTGTTGATAAGCAACAACGGCCATTACGCCAGCCTTTATGCACAATGGTTGACAGCAACTGCACGCGATATCTAATGATCAGCGTCGGCCGAAGAAGTGTAAACAAGCCGTTTGTCGGAGGAATATTGACTATTTGTTGCTTGCTTTTGCTTGCCTCTTGTGCAAGATATGTCGAACGTGATGCCGTTTGTTTGCGTGCGGCCAGGTGGAATTCAGCCAGCACAGCGGTGGCAGAGATTATCTCAAGTATTCAGATCACGAGTCCCGGACGTCTACAGGACGTATTTACCGAAGTCGTCGCCACACTGACGACATTGAACGATGTCGCCCCAACCACGATCAAGCCTTCAATCGAAAAATTACTAGAGACTTACGATTCGTTGGCTTCTGCGTTGCGCGATCTCGATTGGCAAGGTGGGCTTCTTGAGAAGGATGCGCTAGCAACAAGTGCCGCGGAAAGGCTTGCAAGTAGCGAGATCGAATCAGCGCAAACGAATCTCGGCGACTACATCTCAACCGAGTGCAATCTGCTAATAAATAATGTTATCAATCGTCTACCCAATGTTGGGACAACTTTGCCTGATCCGATTATCCAAGATGAGACGAATGAACTACCCAATTCGGGGTTTGACAATGATGAGAGTGTGTTGCGGGCATTCGGATTTATCGTGGCCGAAAGATTTGGCGTGGCAATTACGGACCAGCAGGCAGTTTGTGTCGGAAAACTGTTAGTCGATACAGCCACAAGTGGCAATGACCAGGTGGATGCGACATACTGGGAAATCCTGCAAAAAACCTTTGATCAATGTCTAGTGAAGATTGACGTGGCGGCATCTCTCGAGAAGTAACTATAGAGATTACTAGCGAGATCAACGGCGGTTGACGATTGCTAGAGTAACGGCAAATGGAACTCTTCTTATTTCGTCATGCACAACCGCTCTGGATTGACAATGGTCTTTGTATCGATAATCCTCCATTGACTGAACTCGGTCGGCGTCAGGCAAAACTTCTCGGCAAACGTCTCGCACGCGAGCGATTTGATCATATTTATGTTTCCCCGTTGTTGCGAGCCAGACAAACCGCCGAACCAATTCTGACCGAACTCAAACGCGAAGAAGCAATTGAGCCATGGTTGGAAGAAATTCGCAGCCCAATTTGGCATGGATCACCAGGCGAAAGAGCCTCTGCGGCCTACCAAGATGAACGCGATCGCCCGGCGCGCCAGCGCTGGCACGGGCTTGACGGTGGGGAACCGGTTAAAGATTTCATTGCGCGAATTCACGCGGGTGCCGAAACGTTTTTGGCTGAACATGGAATTCATCGCATCGAACACGAATTGCCAATCTGGCATATAGAGAACCCGGGCGAACGGATCGCTTGCGTCGCTCATGCCGGCACCAACAGCACCGTAGTTTGTCATTTATTAGGTCTGACTCCGACGCCATGGGAATGGGAGCGTTTTGTGCTCGGTCACGCGTCGATCACAAAACTTGAAGCATTAAAAATTGGCGATGGTTATACATTCAGTTTGTGGCCGTTGTCTGATCTTGAGCACTTACCGCCAGAGGATCGTACGTTCTAATTTAGAATTAGGTTAATTTAAAATTAGGGCGGCGAAGGATCTCACCTCTTCGCCGCCCATTAATCGAGCACTTAGTTACGGTTGTGGGAGCACATCCGTAACATTGCATGCATCGACAGCTTTGACAACTGGATATGGACTCACTGCTGCACCACCACCTGGGTGAACCTCAAAGTGCAAGTGTGATGATCCTACGTTGCCTGTTGAACCCATATATCCGATTATTTGACCAGCCCTAACTGCAGTACCAACTGAGATACCAGGAGCAATCGAATCCATGTGAGCGTAAAAGAAGTAAGTGTTGTCAGCAGTAGTTAAGCGAATTGCATTACCGCTTAGCGATGAATCCGCTCCGTACATCTTGGTGATTGTGCCATCCAAGACAGCGTAAATTGCAAGACCTTTGGCACCCATTATGTCAACACCTTCGTGCAAGCGCCCTCCCGAACGTGGCCAACCCCATGAGTCGATAAAACTGCATCGCCCCTGTGTAGGAAAAACGCTGATCTTTGGGATGCCAAGTGTGGCTAGGTCGGGGAGAACTCCGAGCGCAATTGCTGTTGGCATATCTGCGGCAGAAGTTACATTCAGGCCTCGTGATGTTTGGAATGCTGCAAGTGAAATTGAAGTCGCGACGCCAAATATTCCATCAGCACCACCCTTGACTTCGATGCCATTTAGAAGAAGTTTTTCTTGGACTAAACGAACTGCATCACTGCGTTGTCCGCGAGTTGGAAGTGTGTCTATCGTCAGCATCACGAGCGCAGAAGTAACTACTGGCGCGATTATTGCCGCTGGCGCTATTGCTGCCGCTGGCGCTATTACTGCCGATGGTTTTGCTACTGGTTTAATTGCTACTGGTTTAACAACTGATGTGGGTCCTGGTGTTAAACCAAGAGCCAATGCAGTGGCATTGTCTAAAACTTTTGTAATTGGCAGAGACCTTGCGGATTGAAATTTGGTAACGGCGATTGTTGTTGCAATTCCGTAAATGCCGTCAGCGCCACCTTTGAGGAGAATATTATTGTTGATCAGTGCTTGCTGTAGCGACCAAACCGCATCACCGGTAGAGCCAATTGCGGGCAGTGTCTTCGGATCGATCTGTGCTGGTGCGACAAGTCCAAGAAATTTTGCTGTGGGCTCGTCCAATGCACCGGTTGCCTTGAAGCCCACGACTTTTTGAAAGGTCTTCAATGTCGATCGGGTCGTACTAGAGAACACTCCATTTGGGCCACCCTTGAGACTGAAACCGCGAGAGATTAACGCTTCTTGCAGTCGTAAGACGGTTGGACCAGATTCGCCGAAAACCGGCAATCCACTTGTTGCCGCGTTTATTGAAGGCACAAACGTGACGAGGCTAAGTATTGACCCGACAACAATTGACCGGATAGCTATTGAACTGATTTTTTTCGCGCGTATTGAAATTGAACTTGACATATTTTCTCCCTTGTGAGATCCAGATAAGGGATCGGCGCTTGGGAGTAGAACTTGAGGGAAATATCACTTAAAATTGTTAACTGACCACTCAAGGTGGTTACAAATGGCCCAAAACTCCTGTTGGTGGGTGTTTACAAGATTTTTGCGGTTTGTTTAAATTACGGTTTGTCTAAATCCCGGTTTGCCTATATCAACGTGCGCTGACGTTGAATACAGTTCCAGCCAGTTGAGGTGCGACGGTAAGTTTCCACGCAGCGGAGCAAAGTCAGCACAGCCTTGCCGCCTGGTTTAGTGACCCTAGATTCAATGATCAAATTCCCATGCGCTGTGCCATTGCCTTCATCGGCATAGAAGGCGGTGACTAATGGACTTTCTATCACCAGTTGATTTGCTGATAATAGATTGGAAAAAAGTTCCCGGATTTGCTCTCGGTTGGACGCAACCACCGCATCTAGGACACTTATCGTTGCGTCGTCAGCGAAGTACAGCATTATTGCGTCTAGATCACCTCGACTCAACGCGTCGGCATACATTGTAAATAATTGTCGCAAATCAAAATCTGTAGCGAGCGATGCTGGGCGGGGACCATCTTCGGCTGTGCGACGAGACGAATCACTTATAGTTTTACTGGTACGGCGTGTGTCGCGAATATCATCTGGAGACAGGCCTGTCTCGGATGCAGCCAACTGTCGCATCAAACGGATCAACTCTTTACGTTTGAGTACTCCTTCGTGTGCAGCGTATTGCACTGCCAGACCGTCAATTAGACCAGAGATCCGCGTTGCGGACTCGCGTGGGTGGACGCAATGAAACTCGCCGGATTCGTTTCCGGAGCGGAGTACCTTTTCGAATACGGCAATTGACTGCTCGTCAAGTTGCTGGCTGATTGGTTTCATTTTTGGATTCCGTAATGCTTCCCCCCATGCATCGATCCACAGCATCCATTCGACGTCGTCACTCCCTTCAGGAACATAGCTTTCGATAAGCCGCCACAAGCGAGCCACGGCCGTTGGCGCCGATTCGCTATCGCGTTGCATGTCGGCAAGATCCTTTCGTGCGTAATGCTCGAAGGCCGCGGCTAGAAGTTCTTCTTTTGAGGCGAAGTGATAGTGAATCAAACTGTTAGAAACGCCGAGAAGTTTGGCGACGTCTGCCACTCGCGTGCCAGCAAAACCTCGCTCAATGACCACATCACAGGTAGCCTCAAGAATCTCAATGCGGCGATGCTCTACGGATTCTTTTTTCACTACTTGCGCACGATACTCAGTGCGGGGTACACATGACGCATTGACGGCACTTCCTTCTAATAATTTGGTCTGGAGCGCGCGGTGACGGTCTCGCCACGGCTTTACCTGAGGGTGGTCAAAATTGCTTTTGCTTCGCTCTACCTAATCATCATCACAGGGTCGTTGGTTCGCTTAACTGGCTCGGGATTGGGTTGCGCTGATTGGCCACGGTGCAGTGAGAGCAAATTCATTGATGTCTCAAGCACACACGCGGCGATCGAGCAAGTCAACAGACTATTTACTGGAGTGGTGGCGTTCAGCGTTGTGGTTGCCACTTTGCTTTCGTTGGCGATTCGTCCAAAACGTCGCGATCTTGTAGTTATCTCTTTTGGACTCGTGGTTGGTGTTTTGATCCAAGTTATTTTAGGTGGAGTTGTCGTGCTGACAGGCCTGAATCCATTCTCGAATATCGCGCACTTCTTAGTCAGCATTGTATTAATGACGAACGTTTATATTTTGTGGCAACATGCAAAAGTAATAGAGACGTCGGCACAAGAAATACCTATACAAGGCATGCCTGCACGTCGCCGAACACCTGCACTAACTAGTCAGTTGACGATAATTCTGGTGCGGGCAATTGTTGTGCTGACAGGATTAGCAATTATCACGGGCACCGTCGTCACAGGGTCTGGTCCGCATGCTGGAGACGAAAATGCCGTACGAATTGGGTTGGCGATAAACACAGTTGTAAGAATCCATAGCAGTGCGGTGATAATACTCTTGGGTTTGACAATAATTCTATTTTTTTATGCAAGCAAACGAGAGCAAATCTGGAGGATTCTTGCCTCCGATTTAGAGCGCTTTTTGGCGGTGGCTCTGGTCCAAGGTTTGATTGGTTATGTGCAGTACTTCTCGAGAATTCCGGTTCTGCTCGTAGCCGTCCATGTTGCGCTCTCGGTAGCAGTATGGCTGAGTGCACTTAGCCTCGCGTGGAAAACGAAACTTCCTGAGCCTGCACCTATTGTGCTTGACTTGTGAACAACATGCGGGGGCATCAAACGACTAGCCACAATCATTTTTGGCTCAAAATATTTCTGGCGAGTGTGTGTATGGGTGTTGGTGGAATCGGTTTTATTACTGGATCGGCAGCGGCCGAAAGTGATGAGTTTTTCATTATCGCCAATGTCCAGGACCAAGAAATAGTTAATGCAGCGCCCGTGCGCACACCCGTAACTGGTGTCGGGATAAGCGTTACTGACCCCGCTGGGAAACTTATCGGTGAGGCTATTACTGGACCGGACGGATTGGCAAAAATCGGTGTGCCAGCGCGAGCCGACTACATAATTTTGCTGGACGTTGCGTCGCTACCCGATGGTTTGGTGCTGATCGATACGACCAAGTCGCAGGTAAAGATCGATGGTTTGTTATTCACGACATCAACAAAGCGTGTGAGTTTTTTCACTGGAAAAGCGACTTTGGCTGGTGCAACGACATTTGAAAAGGTTGCACAAAGATTTTCGGACGGTGTTCGACTTGGGATCATCATCGCGATGTGTTCGGTTGGGCTATCTCTCGTGTTTGGTACGACTGGGCTAACCAATTTTGCGCATGGAGAAATGGTCACTTTTGGCGGGTTAATTGCCTTCTACTTCAACGTCACACTTGATATTCCGATTCTTATTTCTGGCCCTGTGGTGATTTTGATGGGGGGGTGTTTCGGTCTGTTATTTAATTGGGGGATTTTTGCCAGACTTACAAAACGAGGCATCGGTCTGATCTCTCAACTAGTGGTCACAGTCGGTCTGTCGATCATGTTACGAAATATTTTTCTATTCCAGTTCGGGGGTCGAACCAAACAACTAACCAGTTACGCCAAACAAACAAACATAAGTATTGGACCGATTGGAATCACTCCGCGAGATTTAACCACTGCAATTCTTGGAGTATGTATTCTCATCAGCGTCGCATTGTTTTTACAGAAATCAAGACTTGGTAAAGCAATTCGCGCCGTAAGCGACAACGTCCAACTTGCCTCGGCTACAGGCATTGATACGCGAAAAGTGATTCGTGTCATTTGGTTTGCCGCTGGAGCGCTAGCGGCCATAGGTGGAATCTTTCGCGGACTCGATGAGCAAGTGGGCTTTCAAATGGGCTCCGATCTGCTGTTCTTGATGTTCGCGGCGATCACACTCGGCGGGCTTGGATCAGCATTTGGTGCTTTAATCGGCGGTTTCTTGGTCGGGATTTTTGTGGAGATGTCGTCACTATTCTTCCCAACGGAATTAAAGGCAGCGCCGGCGCTATTTGTTTTGATAATCGTGTTAATCGTACGGCCGCAGGGAATTCTCGGCAAGGGTCAACGGGTGGGCTGAGATGGACTGGATCAGGATATTCGAGAACACATTACGCGCCGCTGTCGGTATTGACGCTGCGTATTTCGCCTTGGCGGCGATCGGGCTAAATGTGCAATTTGGTTACACCGGACTTCTCAACTTTGGTCAGGCAGCGTTTATGGCCTGTGGATCATACGGTCTGGGGATGACAGCACAGTATTTCGGTGTTGGCTTCTGGTGGGGGATCCCGCTTGGATTATTTTTCGTAGTGCTACTTGCACTACTGGTCGGTATTCCAACATTGCGACTACGCGCCGACTATTTAGCAATCGTCACAATCGCTACAGCAGAGATTGTTCGACTCTTCCTACGATCGGTGAAATTCAAAAAATATTTTGGTGGATCAGACGGGATCAATAACTTCAGTCGCGAATACCGCGACCTCAATCCCTTTAAGAGTGGCACAATTTACGGGATTAGGCCGTTCTTGTTTAGTGGCTATTCGCTTTACACACTGATTGTTGGGTGGGTGCTTGTCGCGCTATTTTCGCTTTTGGTGTGGCAACTAATGCGAAGTCCATGGGGTCGGGTGGTTAAAGGAATCCGCGAAGATGAAGATGCGGTGCGTAGTCTAGGCAAAAATGTTTACGCCTACAAGATGCAGTCTTTGGTTATTGGAGGATTCATCGGAATGTTCTCGGGAATGGTCTTCGCTTTGGACCGTGGTTCGGTACAGCCAGACAACTACAGCCGAGATGTCACGTTTTACATCCTCACCGCACTCGTCTTAGGAGGAGTTGCCAAGGTCTCTGGATCAGTCGTTGGCTCAATGTTGTTCTGGTTTATTTTTGTTCTGTCGGATAATTTCTTGCGTGAGTTAACTCGTGATGGGCCACTGCGAATTGGCGGCGTAACAATTATCCAAAGTATGCAGGTCGGTCCGGTCAATTATATGATCGTTGGTCTTGGCCTGATTCTGCTGATGACATTCCGACCGCAAGGAATTTTTGGTAATCGACAAGAGATGGCTCTGGATGGACGCTGAACGAACTTATAGCGTGATTGCCCAAAAAGCACGCACGGCACTAAGTACCGTCGAGTCAAGCCCAGGTGTTGCAAAGCCCGATCCGATACTTACGGCCGATGGGATTCGCCGAAATTACGGTGGCGTTGTGGCAGTCGACGTCAAACACATTGAAATCCAGCGCGGTTCGATTACAGCCTTGATCGGTCCGAATGGCGCCGGTAAAACCACCTTATTTAATTTGCTTACTGGTTTCGATAATCCCGATGTCGGTGAATGGCGCTTTGATGGGCATAATATGTCGCGAATTGCCGCGCATAAAACGGCAAGCATGGGAATGGTCCGAACATTCCAACTCACCAAAAGTTTGACAAAGATGTCTGTGATAGAGAATATGAAACTCGGTGCAATGCACCAGGTGGGTGAGCATTGGTGGAACGGACTTTTGCCGTTTACTTGGAAGTCTCAGGACCGCGAAATTGAGGAACGTGCTGATGCTCTGTTGACACGGTTCAAAATGGATCACATGCGTAAGGAATACGCGGGGACCCTCTCTGGTGGACAGCGAAAACTTCTCGAGATGGCTAGAGCGTTGATGACACAACCGCGCTTAGTAATGCTTGACGAGCCGATGTCTGGAGTGAACCCTGTTCTTAAGCAAAGCCTCAATGATCATATTCGCGGTTTACGCGATGATGGGATGACCGTGCTATTTGTCGAACACGATATGGACATGGTCAACGACGTGGCCGATTGGGTAATTGTGATGGCAGAAGGTTCGATTATTGCCGAGGGAACCCCAGAGCAAATCGCATCAAACCCCAGTGTGATTGAGGCCTATCTAGGCATGCACCAAGGGACATCGCTAATTAGTGAGACGTTCGAATGAGTTCCGCGACGTCGGTGCTGAATGTCAGCGAACTGGTCGCGGGATATATTCCCGAAGTCAATATCCTTAACGGCTGCAACATCACAGTTGAAGAGGGTGAGTTTGTCGGGATCATCGGGCCAAATGGTGCCGGGAAGTCCACTGTGTTGAAGGCGATTTTGGGAGAGTGTGCTGTTCGCAGTGGAACCGTGATGCTTGGAGACCAAAACATAACAGGACATCGATCACATGAACTCGTCGAACGTGGTGTTGGCTATGTGCCGCAAAATCGCAATGTTTTTCCAAGTCTTACGGTGACCGAAAACCTAGAGATGGGTTGCTATCTCAAGCCTTCAGTCTTTAATGATCGTTTTGAATATGTAACAGCATTATTTCCGCGACTACGTGAACGCGCATCAATTCGAGCAGGATCTCTATCAGGTGGTGAGCGACAGATGGTGGCGATGGGACGTGCGCTAATGATGGAGCCGAAATTGTTACTGCTGGATGAGCCATCTGCGGGTCTATCGCCAATACTGCAGGACGAAGTCTTTATTCAATGTCGTAAGATTAACGCCGAAGGTATCGCCATCTTGATGGTCGAGCAAAACGCGCGTCGTTGTCTGCAGGTATCGCATCGCGCATATGTTTTAGACCAAGGTCATAACGCCTATACAGGGACGGGTAAAGATCTGCTTAAGGATCCAAACGTGATCAAGCTGTATCTTGGCACACTCGCAAAAGCATCTGGCGGCTGAATTAAGGGCCAAATGAAAAGGCCCCTGTCTTTCGCCCGGGGACTAAACAATTTATTTAGGAATTATTGATTACTTACCGGCGGCGAAGTTTTCGCCAAGTGCGTTACCAATGTTTCCGTCCACGCCGTAGACC
>JABMNW010000118.1 GCA_013204455.1 Acidimicrobiaceae bacterium | reverse complement strand
CCCACATTTGATCGCCAATAGCGATAGTTTTGGACATGTCACCATGATTATCACCATGATTATCACCAGGATTGTCAACAAGTTTGGCAACCAGCGCAACAGGATTTTCGGTTTCGCCCCAAGGCACAATTCGAAAAATATCGTCGTATGGCGTAACGCGCGGTGCTTCAAGTTGCGGAACGATCAATGAGGCAGGAGAATCGTGGGTGACTACAAGCATTGTCAAACGCTCAAGCGGCATCGCGTAATAACCAGTGAGGTATGGCAAGTCGTGACCGACACTAAGCAACGCAACATCGATTGATTGTCGCTTCATCTCTTCGCGCACACGGGCAAGACGCGATGCGTAGAGCGCACTTGAATTAACAGCAGTCATTTAACTAATCGGCCCGCCTGATAGTCATTGACGGCTTCAACGATTTGTTCGCGCGTGTTCATAACGAAAGGACCGTAGCGCACGACTGGTTCATTTAGTGGCGCTCCACCAATTAGCAGTAATTGCGCACCATCGCTCTCGGCGACATTCGCTTCAATCTTGATTGCGCCAGCACTTCGTTCGAAGACAACCATCTGACCTGAATCAACGGCGCGACCGTTCACCTGCACCGATCCATCGAAAACATGCACGAGCGCCGTATGAAGCGCTTCAGGAATCCATTCGATTGAATCATTGAACCGCAATGTTGCATGGGCGTAAGTCATCGGGCTCGTTGTTTCGACCGGACCACGAGCACCGTGCACTGTACCTGCAACAATTTTTATCAATCCGCCGTTGGCGAGTTTGACCTGTGCGAGTTCATCGGCGTCGTAGCCCTGATACCGCGGTGCGATCATCTTGCGATCAGCAGAAAGATTTACCCAAAGTTGAAAGCCGTGCATTCGTCCACCAAGTGCGAGCATGTCATCAGTTGGTAACTCGCTGTGCACAACACCCGAACCAGCCGTCATCCACTGCACGCCTCCTGGGCGAATTACAGCGCGTGTACCAATGGAGTCTTCATGCACCATTGCCCCCGACATCAGATATGTCACTGTTTCAAAACCGCGATGCGGATGAGACGGTGCGCCAATTGCTTTTTGTGGTGCGTAATCTACTGGACCCATTTCATCGAGCAACAAGAATGGATCGAGGTGGTCTGTTTCGTTTGTCGGAAATGGGCGACGAACAGTGAAACCACCACCCTCGGTCGTACGCTGCGATGCAATAATTCGATTTATTGGACGCAGGGTGTTGATCATCATCGAATGCTAACTAGATGAACTGAAACTTGCTCGTTTGCCTGCTCGGCCGCACGTTTGGCATGATAACTCGAACGTGTAAGTGGACTCGCTTGAACATGGTTGATACCAAGTTGTTTACCAAATTCGGCGTAGTACGTAAACTCGGATGGATCCGCCCAACGAACGACTGGAAGATGATCTGCAGATGGTCGCAAATATTGACCAATCGTCACGAGTTGCACGCCGACACTTGCGAGATCAATCAACGTTGCTTCGACTTCATCTTGGCGTTCACCCAACCCAAGCATGAAACCAGACTTTGTTGTTAGACCAGCCCTGCGTGCACGGGCCAAAACCGAAAGGCTGCGCGCATAACCCGCCGACGGGCGAACTTGGCGTTGCAAGCGAGCAACAGTTTCGATGTTGTGGTTCAATACATCTGGTCGCTCCAGAAATAAAATATCTAGGGCATCTGTGCCCTTGGCATCAGAAATTAAGGTTTCAACTCGCGTTTGTGGAGACAAATTCCGAATTTCGCGAACACAAGCAGCGACATGAGCCATTCCTCCGTCGGCAAGATCATCGCGAGCGACCATGGTCAGCACCGCGTGCTCAAGTTTCATCTTCACGACCGCTTGGGCGACACGACCTGGTTCATCAAAATCTGGTGCAAGTGGTTTGCGTGTATCAATTAGACAAAACCCGCAAGCGCGTGTGCAACGCTCGCCGAGTACCATCATCGTTGCGGTGCCATCGGCCCAACATTCAGACAAGTTCGGACAACCGGCTTCTTCACACACCGTAACAAGATTTAGATCACGCAGAGTTTTTTTCGTAGCAAGCACCTCTGGGCCATGACTTACATGAGGGCGTAACCAAACTGGTTTGCGCGCCGAGATTTCTACATTCGATGAGGTGTCAGACTCTTCGCTATGCGCCGACCAAGCGACATCATGTCGATCAACTTCACCATTCGTCCAGCGCTTGGCAGCCAACATCGCAACAATATCGACAACTTGTTTAATCGAAACATCAATGCCAAGTTCTGCAAGTGATGTAACTGGATACTCGGCGATACCGCATGGCACGATGTGCTCGCGCATATACCTGAGATCAGTCGAAACATTCAAAGCAAAGCCATGCATTGTGCGACCACGCGAAACTCGCACACCGATTGCACAAATCTTTTGTGGCGTGACCGACTTTGGATTGATCCACACACCTGGATAGCCATCGAAACGTCCAGCATTGGTCACACCTAACTCGGCTAAAGTGTCAATCACTAGTTGCTCAACAGCGCAGACATAAGCCTTCATATCAGCCGGCCCGCCAACCCCGTGTTTGGCGGTCAGCGAAAGAATCGGATACACAACGAGTTGACCTGGGCCGTGATAAGTAATGTCACCGCCGCGATTCACTTTTATAAGTTCCGCGCCAACTTGCGTTGGATCGCATTTGAGATTGTGTTCTAGATCTGAACTCGGCCCGTAAGTAAAGACATGTGGATGCTCGAGTAATAATAAATGTTGCATGTTCGAATTGGAAAACATCGCCGTTTGCACGGCGAGTGCCTCACGATATGGAACCTTGCCAAGCCAGCGAACATTTAACGATGTTGCGCTGTGAGAACTTTCTCGCGCCACGATTTAGATCTCCGCTGACCAATCCTGTGTTTCGAGAACCCGCTTAATTTTAGCGAGGAACCCTGCCGCATAAGCACCGTCGAACGCACGGTGATCCCAACTCATTGAAAGATTTCCAACAGGGTGAATCGCAATACTCTCTGAACCATCGCTCAGGCGCGCAACCACTGGTTTACGAACAATTGCATCAGTCGACAAAATTGCCACCTGCGGCTGGTTGATTATTGGCATCGTCAGCACCGAACCAGCCGAGCCGTTATTAGAAATTGTGAATGTTCCACCCTGAATCTCATCGGGTGACAGTTTGCGACTGCGCGCTCGTGCAGCGAGATCGTAAATTTCTCGAGCAATTGCACGAAGACGCTTCGAGTCGGCACTGCGCACAACTGGAACCAGTAGACCTTGAAACTGAAGATCTACAGCAATACCTAGATCAACATAATTATGGACAACAAGATTGTCGCCTTCAATACTTGCATTGAGATTTGGATACTCGGCAAATGCATCAACGATGGCACGAGCAATGAACGGCAAATACGTCAGAGTAAAACCCTCTGATTGCTTCCACTGATCTTTTACTACGTTGCGAGTCCCGTCAACGTTTGCGTAGTCAACTTCGACGACGCTGAATGCATGTGGACTTACCGCCTGCGACATAATCATGTGCGCACCAGTGAGCTTACGAATCTTGGACAATGAAATAACTGTTTCGCGTTCGGTGCTTTGAACAAATTTTGGCGCGGGCGCCGCGACAATTGGTGCAGGTATTTCGACTGGAACAGGTGCTTCGGCTGGAACTGGTGCAGGAGTTTTTGGTGCCGAACCATTTTTGTCGATGTAATCCAAAATATCCTCGCGCGTGATGCGGCTACCAGGCCCAGTGCCAATTAATGCGTTGACATCAATGCCATGATCGGCAACAAGTCGTCGTACTACTGGCGAAAGCAGTTTGTTCGAGTCACTCGGAGAAATAGTTGGGTGTGGTGAGGTGTCGACGCTAAGAACTGGAACAGGCTCAGGCGATGGCGCAGGATTTACAACCACTGCGACTGGTGCGGGTGAAGTCGCAGGTGCGGGTGAAGTCGCAGGCGCAGGCGCGGGTGAAGGCGCAGTCGCAGGCGCGGGTGAAGGCGCAGTCGCAGGCGCAGGACTCACACCGACAGAACTAACAACTGCGATCACAGTGCCTACTGAAACTGTGTCGCCTTCTTTGACGCGAATTTCGGTCAGCGTGCCGGCAACGGGCGAAGGAAATTCGGTGTCAACTTTGTCCGTCGAAACTTCAAACAATGGTTCATCTTCGGCAACTGTGTCGCCGATTTTTTTAAACCAACGCGTGATTGTTCCCTCGGTGACGGTTTCGCCAAGTTGTGGAAGCGTAATATCGGCCATTTTTAATTTCTCTCTATCTCGCTAAATCTTGTTAGATCCCGCTTGTCAATAAGTTTGTCATGAGTTGATACTCCGACCAGTTAACGAAAGAACTGTCTCGCCGAATAGCTCGCTCAGGCTTGGATGGGGCTGGAAAAATTCGGCTATTTCATCGACTGTGGCCTCCCAATTGACTGCCAAATACCCAGCCGACAATTGCTCTGTTACCCATGGCCCAACCATATGCACACCGAGCACTTGACCGGCAGTTCCGTCGGGATTCTTTTTTGCAATCACCTTGACAAGACCATCAATCTCGCCAAGGATCATCGCCCTAGAGTTGGCACGAAACTGATGCTTAGCGACAACAACATCATGACCGCTTGCGCGCGCTTCGTCTTCCGACGGACCAGCCCAAGCGACTTCTGGATGACAGTAAATCGCCCATGGAACTCGGTCGTACATCACCGGGTTGGCATTTTCGTTACGCATGTGTTTGACCACCAAAATTGCTTCGGCGTAAGCCACATGCGCCAGTTGCGGGGTGTTAATTAAGTCGCCAATTGCATATACGCCAGGTTCATTGGTCGCACAATATTCGTCGACCACAACGAATCCACGATCGTCGATTTTTACCGCGGTGCCTCTGAGACCTAGAAGGTCCGAAAATGGTCGCCGACCAATCGACATAATTACAATGTCGACATCGAGATGATCATCGTTTCCGAATGTGACCCGTGTCGAACCATCAACTTGATGACTCTGACCGGTAATCACAACTCCGGTGCGAATGTCAATGTTTTTTTTCTTAAAACTCTTGACTACGACATTGGCGACATCTGGGTCGAGCCCTGGCAAAATTTTTGGTAAGCCTTCAAGAATCGTGACGCTCGCACCAAGATCCGCAAAGGTTGATGCAAACTCACATCCGATTGCTCCGCCACCGATTACTGCAATCCTTGACGGGATACTGCTGATCATCAGAACTTCGTCAGAAGTCATGATCGATCCACCGATCGGGAAACCCATGATCGTACGCGGCACAGATCCACTTGCCAGAATTACATTTGTCCCTTGAATTTTTGTTGAAGTTCCGTCAGCGAGTTTTATATTTACTGTGCGATCTGCCTCAAGCGATCCAGTGCCAACCAGATAGCTAACTTTTTTTGATTTGGTTAGACCAGTCAAGCCTTTGACTAGACCATCGACGATGCGCGCTTTACGTGCCTGGCTTACATCGAAATCAATTCCGGTCGATATCGCTTCAATGCCAAACTCTTTGGCGTGCGCGACATGTCGCTGTACGGCAGCGGTTTCGAGAAACGCTTTTGCCGGAATGCAACCACGATTTAGGCAAGTTCCACCAATCGTGTCGCGTTCGATGAGAGCAACATTCATTCCTGCAGATGCAGCATAAAAAGCTGATGCATAGCCCCCGGGACCTCCACCAATAACGACGAGATCAAATTTGTCTGGCATGGGGTCTCTTTCTACCCCAATAATGGTAGCGGTTTAATGCCTGTTGACGATAGACAAATCATCGTGACATTAGAAACAGTTGAAATGATCCTGCCAATAAAATGACGACCCCACACAGCAACGCAACGAGGATCAATTTGCGTGTGCTCATAGTGATTAAGGCTACGCGTATCCACCTAGTGATCAGTTAGTCTCAATATGAATGCGAAACGTGAGTCGATTGTTTGTGCGATCCGTATTAATGGGTGCGACGCTGGTGATTGCCAGCTGTTCTGCTAGTTCGACGACCACCGTCACCCAAGCACCAGAATCACAAGCGACCGCTTCACCAGAAACCACAGCAACCTCTACTGCTGACAACGCGAATGCAACAGGAATCTTCACCGCCCAATTAGTTGGTGGAAGGACTTTCGACAGCGCTCAAATACTTGCGACACAACCGCTCGTCTTATGGTTTTGGGCACCTGGTTGAACTACTTGTCGAAATGAAGCACCCTCGGTCGAGGCTGCATGGAATAAGTGGCAGGGAAACGTTCGCGTCACTGGCGTGGCTTGGAACGGAACCGAGACGGCGATGCAAGGTTTTATTAGTGACACTGGAATTACATTTGACAACATCAGTGACGGTGGCGGCGTAATTTTTGAGAGATTCGGAGTGCCATATCAACCAGCATGGGCATTCGTCGCGCGCGATGGAACAACCACTGTAAGAATCGGCGTACTCTCAGAAGAAGAACTGACCAAGGAATTCAACAGATTGGCAACAAGTTAATGGGACTTCGTGGTTTCGGTAAGCGTCTTTCGACCGACAAAAAAGAAATTGACACAGAACGACTCTGCAAACGCTTCGACAAATTTGACTTCACACGCCTTGGTGAGTTGCAATGTCGCACTCGCACCAAAGTTGCCGGCGAAATTAAACGCATACGGATAAAACCACGAAGTGGAATTCCATCAGTGGAGATCGTGATTAACGATGGCACCGGCGAAGCAACCGTAGTTTTTAGCGGCCGACGCAATATTCCAGGTATCGACCACGGCCGTTGCCTCATGATTGATGGTGTTCCGCACCGAGACCGTGATCGAATCGTGATGCTCAACCCTGCATACACACTTCTTGGCTAGCTAGTTAACTAACTAGCCAACTAACCAACCAGAATTTTTTGCACGGCCTGTTCGGCATCTTCGGTAATCAGCACCATTACTTCGTCGCCAGCCCGCAAAATTGTGTCGCTCGACGGGACTAAAACCGTTTCATCGCGCACGACGGCAACAACCGTCGCACTGCGCGGAAACTTCAGATCGTTGAGAGTCTTGTCGCAGGCCGGCGAACCCTCCGCAAGAGTTACTTCGGCCAATTCTGCTTTGCCACCTTTGAAGTCCATTAGTTTGACAAAGTTACCGACGGACACGGCTTCTTGAACAAGGCTCGTAATTAAGTGTGGCGTTGATACCGAAACATCAACTCCCCACATTTCGTTAAACATCCAGTAATTCTTCGGATTATTCACACGAGCAATTACGCGCGGTGCACCAAACTCCTGCTTTGCTAATAGTGAAACAACGAGATTGTCTTCGTCGTCACCAGTAACCGCAGCAACGACATCGGCGTCTGGCACTCCAGCAGCACGCAACACTTCAACATCGCAAGCATCGCCGAGAAACCAATGAACACCTTTGGCTTCTTCTTGTTTCCCGTAGTCGCGAACTACCGCGCGATCATTTTCGATGAGAATCACATCATGTCCAGCCGCAACTAATTGTTCTGCCGTGAACCGGCCGACACTTCCCCCACCTGCAACGACTACTTTCATGACGAGCCTCTTGCCAAATGTTTATCAAGATTTTCAAGCGCATCTGTCTCGACAGCGAAATATCCAACATCACTTTGCTGTACGAGTGTTTGCGAATCTGGAATAAGCGCAACACCAAGTCGGCGTATCACAGAGAGACGCACGCCAGGCAGGTCGAGATCAATTGCACCTTTGCCGACGAGACTGTTTGGAAACTCACGCTCGACAAGTACAACATTCGAACTTGGATCTGTCCACTCAACAGCAGGAAGATCGGGAAGAATCCGCCGCAGAATTCGCTCAGACGTCCATTTGACTGTCGCCACCGTGGATATTCCGAGTCGCTCGTAGATCTCGGCACGCTTTGGATCGTAAATACGCGCAACTACTTTTTCGATACCAAATTTCTCACGCGCCACGCGCGCAATAAGAATGTTTGAATTATCGCCGTTAGTAACAGCGGCTACTGCTTGTGCCTTTTCGATTCCTGCTTCTAGCAATATGTCGCGATCAAAACCAATACCCGCAATAGTCGTGCCGCCGAAGTTTTCGCCAAGACGCGTAAACGATTCGGGCTTACGGTCAATAACGGCAACAGTGTGACCTGCGCCGACGAGTCCAACCGCGAGGGTCGAACCCACTCGACCGCACCCGACTATAACTACATGCACTTGTGACTCCGTTACTATTTGGCTTTTCTCTTGGTTTAGTTAGCCTAGACCGAGAAGTGTGGCAAAGGGTAATCGTTGTGCGAGGCTAGAAGACCGAAATGGCTCTTTTACCTTCTGCGCTAAAACGCTTCTTAATCGGCGAGCCAATTGCCAGTTCCGAGGATCAACATCATCGGCTCCCTAAAAAAATTGCGCTACCAGTGTTTGCCAGCGATGCAATCTCAAGTACCGCCTATGCGACTGAAGAAATCCTCATCGTATTTTTATCGCTTGCTGGAGTTGGTATCGCTGCGTTTAAAAATCTCGTTCCGATCTCAATACTTGTCATTTTGCTGTTGATCATTGTTGTCAGCAGTTACCGACAAACAATTTATGCATACCCCAAAGGTGGCGGTAGTTATATCGTTGCCCGTGAAAATCTTGGCAAACATCCATCTCTCGTGGCTGGTGCTTCGATGCTTGTGGATTACATCCTGACTGTTGCCGTATCTGTCGCGGCTGGAGTCGCAGCGATCGTTTCGGCGTTCAGCGGACTTGCACCATACCGCGTGGAACTCTGCGTGGGATTCATCATTCTTGTCACGTTGGCTAATTTACGAGGTATCAAAGAGTCCGGCGCATTATTTGCACCACCGACATATTTATACATCTTGAGTCTGGCGTCACTAATTCTTGTTGGTCTTTACCGTGTCTACTTTCAGGATCTTGGACCGATTGATCACTCGAGTGTTGTCGCTATCGAACTTCTTGAGGGACAAAAATCGTTGACGATATTCTTCTTTTTGAAAGCATTCTCATCTGGCGCCGTGGCACTAACTGGTATCGAAGCGGTTGCTGACGGCGTGCCAGCATTTGAAAAGCCAGAACCAAAAAATGCCGCCAAGACATTGATGTGGATGGCTGTCATTCTTGGAACATCGTTCTTCGGATTGAGCCTGTTGGCACAAAAACTTCAGCCACTCAAAGATCACGAAGGAAATATTAAAGTGACAGTGATGGCACAAATGGCCGAACAAGTTTATGGTGGGCGCAATATCTTCTTTTTTGTTACGCAGTTTGCGACTTTCGGAATTTTAATTCTCGCTGCGAACACGGCCTATGCCGACTTCCCAAGACTTTCTTCAATTATCGCCCGAGATAAATTTTTGCCGCGACAGTTAGCCAACCGAGGCGATCGGCTTGTGTTCTCGAACGGAATTCTGTTTCTTGGTACGGCCGCTTCGGGCCTCGTGATCGCTTTCGGAGGGATAGTAAATGCGTTGATACCACTATATGCAGTTGGTGTATTCACTGGTTTTACACTCAGCCAATTTGGCATGCTCGTGCGCCATCGCAAACTCAAAGAACAGGGATGGCAGGTCCGTGCATTCTTCTCAGGAGTCGGATCATTGACAACATTTTTTGTGGCCTCCATCGTTGTCGTGGTCAAGTTTACGGACGGGGCATGGATTCCAGCAATAGTTATTCCGTCAATGATGTTTATTTTCGTCTCAATAAATCGCCACTACAACTATGTCCGGTCGTTTTTGAAGATCGAAGAGGGATACGTTGCGCCACGACATACTCACCTCGTTATCGTGCTCGTTGGATCGGTAAATAAGGGCGTACTGCAGGCCGTCAAGTACGCCGAAAGTCTGCGACCGGACAAACTGCTCGCGCTTTCGGTTGTCGGCTCACCTGACGAGAGAGCAAAACTTGAGACCGACTGGGCGAAACATAACCTGACCATAGAACTAGATATGATCACGGACGAATACCGCGACATAACTGATTCAGTGCTCCGACGGATCAACGAACTTGACGACGAAACCAGTGATGATGTGATCACGGTGGTCATCCCAGAATTCGTCACCTCATTCAGGTCGAAATGGTTGCATAATCAATCAGCATTACTGATTAAGGCCAAATTGCTAAATCGGCCAAATACGGTCGTGACTTCGGTTCCAATTGTGATTCCAAAACACACATGACTAGCCAACTTAAAATTGTCATCTCAGGAGCCAGCGGACTAATTGGCAAACCACTGGTTGCCAATCTCCGGAAACACGGACATCAGGTGACGAATCTCGTGCGCCGTTCGCCGAATACGCACGAATCTCAATGGGATCCGGCGGCGGGAAAAATTGACGAGTGCATAATCAACAGTGCCGATGTGGTAATCAATCTTTCTGGCGCCGGTATCGGCGATCGCCGATGGACAAGCAGTTACAAACGAGAAATTCTTGAGAGTCGTATTATGAGCACCTCGCTGTTAGCAAACACGATCGCTTCAGTCGCAAGCAAGCCTGCGGTATTTTTATCGGGCTCGGCAATCGGAATCTACGGTCCATGCGGAGATGAAGTGTTGACCGAATCATCTAACCTCGGCACGAGTTTTCTGGCTGATGTTTGCGCACAGTGGGAAGCTGCCACGAAACCCACATCAGCTGCTGGCGTGCGAACTGTTTTACTGCGGACAGGCATTGTGCTTACTCCTGCTGGAGGCGCACTAAGAAAACAGCTTCCGTTGTTTAAATTGGGGCTCGGCGGTAAATTCGGAAATGGTAAGCAGTGGCAAAGTTGGATCTCATTAGATGACGAAATTGCGGCGATTGAACATTTGCTAACGGCCAATGTTTCCGGACCAGTAAATCTGACCGCACCAAACCCAATAACAAATGCTGAGTTCGCAAGCACGTTGGGTCGAGTGTTAAAGCGTTTTGCGAAATTGCCGGTACCAACAATTTTCCCAAAGGCATTGCTCGGAAGTGAACTTGCGGACGCCTTGCTATTTACTGGCCAGCGAGTCGTGCCTGATGCATTGCAAAAATCAAATTTTGTATTTCGACATAACTCGATCGATATTGCATTGCGAGTGCTCCTAAATAAATGAGTAAATTTCTCGCCCACTTAGCATCATGACTCAATCCAACGCACACGACCCGAACATGAAAATAGTTTCGGTAAGCAGGTTTGTTCCAGCCCCGGCTAACGAAATTTTTGATCTGCTTGCCGACCCTAAAAAGCACGCCGTGATTGATGGCTCGGGCAGTGTCAAATCTGCTTTGGAAAGTGCCCCACAGCGCTTGGCACTCGGCGCGACATTCGGCATGAGTATGAAAATTGTTGCGCCATATCGAATTACAAATACGGTTGTCGAATTCGTTGAGTCAAAGCAGATTGCGTGGCAACATTTTGGTGGACACATATGGCGTTACATCTTGGAACCAACCGAGAGCGGCACAACCGTTACAGAACAATTTTCTTACGCCACAAGTCGGCACCCATTGGGGATGAAACTTTTTGGATATGTTTCGAGGAATGAAAGATCAATTCATAAAACGCTGGCAAATCTCGCAGCATATTTTGGTGCCAAGAACTAAGCAGTCGAAAATGGAACTGCCAAAGGGTTTCGGCGCATACGTCGCAAACATCGGAATCAAAGACACGACGACTGATTTTGTTGTAGTTGCTGCCGAATCCGTGTGCCCGGCAGCAGGAGTGTTTACGCAAAGTCGTTTCTCTGGACCGAGTGTGCGAGTCTCTCGTGAAAATATTGCTAGCCAAAGCGCACGAGCAGTTGTCGTGATCTCAAAAAATGCAAATGTCGCTACCGGCGAGCGTGGACTTACCGACGCACGAGAAATAGTCGTTGGAGTTGCTAACCGTCTTGGGTGTGACCCGAGCCAAGTGTTGATTGCCTCTACTGGAGTAATCGGTCGGATGTATCCAATGGACAATGTGCGTGCCGGGATGCGACAGGTGCCTGTAGCGCCCTCATCGCGCGACGTTGATGCCGTGGCTCGGGCGATAATGACTACGGATACGGTTCAAAAAGTCGCCGAAGCAACTATCGAAGGCTCCAACGCTCGAATAGTTGGTGTGGCCAAGGGTGTTGGAATGATCGAGCCAAACATGGCAACGCTGATCACGCTGATGTTTACCGATGCGCTGATCGAAAGAGCCGAATTAGACAAAATTTTTCGACGAGTAATCGACAAGACGTTTAATTGTGTGTCGGTTGACACGGATACGTCGACTAGCGATACGGCGATTATTCTCGCGAGTCGCGCGGCTGGGAAAGTCGATCTCGCAAAGTTCGAACAAGCACTTTACGAAGTCGCATTGGCGCTTACCATACAGGTTGCGCGTGACGGAGAAGGCGCCGAAAAACTAATTGAAGTCTGCGTAGATGGTGCCCGCGATGCGCGTCAAGCGAAAATTGTTGCCAAGTCGATAGTTAATTCGCCACTTGTCAAGACAGCCGTACATGGCGCTGACCCAAACTGGGGTCGAGTGGCAATGGCGATTGGTAAATGTAGTGAAGAAACAGACATTGACCAACAACGAGTTGTGATTAGGTTTGGTCCACAAGTGGTCTATCCCACATTTGTCGATACTTCTGGGTTGGACGCGTTAAGCAAATACATGCACGGTGACACTGTGCGGATTCATGTAACACTCAACACTGGCAAAACCTCTTGCACGGTTTGGGGTTGCGACCTAACCAGTGACTACATCCGAATCAACGCCGACTACACAACCTAAAGATCAGCAGAATCGCTCCAGCCATTCGATGGTGCTGGCGCGGTATGGGAGAATTGTTTTGTAACGTGCGACGTCGTCGGGAAGTCGTTGCAAGAGTGTTCGTAAAGTTTGTGCAACATCACGTCCGCGACGCACATAATCAACTAGCGGCTGTTGAAATTCACGAATTGTAAACAACAAACCACCAGTCTGCGAGAGTCGGCGAAAAGTTTCGCGTTCGATGCGAATCCATAATTCATCCGGATGCATAACAAGTGGCTTTGGCGGCGACGTCGGCTGAAACAACGCTGGGTGATCCATAAGTGTCCAATTGGAACGCCAAAGTGGTCGTTCAACCGCGAGTCGTTGCATTGTTGTATTTACTCCTGACCCAATGTGATCGGAGTATTTAGGAACAGGCCGATGCACTTTGAGCATGTCTAGGCCCATTTTGGCGGAAAGCCGCCAACGACTTGGTGCGCATACGACCCCAGCAACAAACAACAATTCCTGACTATTATCTGCATGACGGTCATTCGTGCGACTAGGTTTAAGCACTAGCAAATCATCGGCTACTAGCAACGCTGAGTCAATCAACGCATCGATTCCGTTGCGCGTCGACACACAACCTGCCCACTGGCTAACTAGTTCGCCCGCTTCTTGCGCCACATCGTCGCCACCAGGAAACAAACTGACAACTTCATCGCGACGCTCGGCAAGAAGTTTCCGCTTCATCGCGATTGTTGGCGCCGTCTCTCTATCAGTCGGTAACCAGTTTGTAAGATCTAACGGTCGTGTGCCGAGACGATGACGAAACTCTTCACCGACAACCTGCGGCAATATTTCATCACTAGGCGGCAGAGCCTCAAACGATGAATAGTCGAAAGATGGTGTTTCGTCGTATGGAGTGAATGGATCGCGATGTTGGACGTGGATGCTTTCCACGACCGTTATGCGAGCATCACTTTGGTTGCATGCGAATACCGCCGTCAACCCTGATCGACTCGGCATTCATATAACTATTTGTGATGCATTCAAGAACCATCGAAGCAAGTTCTTCTGGCGCGCCAAGCCGATGTGGAAACAACACACCCTTTTCGAGATTCGCTTTAAAGTTTTGGCTTGCTTCGCCCTGACCATATATAGGTGTATCGATGAGTCCTGGAGCAACCGTATTGACACGCACACCAATTGCAGAAAGATCGCGTGCGATCGGCAAAGTCATTCCTACTACTCCGCCCTTTGAAGCAGAGTACGAAGCCTGACCAATTTGTCCGTCGAATGCGGCAACCGACGCAATGTTCACAATCGCACCGCGCTCGCCATTGGCCAGAGGTTCAGTCATGCTCATGGCAGTGCCAACAATTCGTATGCAATCGAAAGATCCGACCAAGTTGATTGCGATCACTCGCTTGAACGCGTCCAAGTCTGCAGCCGATTCGTATGAACCACCTTTACCGACTGTGCGTTGCGCCCAACCAATACCCGCAGAATTTACAAGCACTCGAACTGGTCCCATCGATTTGGCCATTTCAGTGGCATTGATGATGTCTTGCGTGTTCGTCACATCGACCTTACAAAATGCTCCACCAATTTCTTTTGCCAGCGCATTACCTTTTTCTTCTTGCAGATCCGCAACGATAACTTTTGCGCCTCGTGCCGCAAGCATTCGCGATACCGCCGCTCCGATTCCTGATGCTCCGCCAGTTACTACTGCGCTAACGCCGTTAATATCCATGGTTACGCACACTACGCAATTTGGGGCTATTTAGGCAACCCCAAGCGACGCTGCCACGGCGAGTTGGTCCACGCGTTCGTTCATCGGTTCACCGTTGTGGGCTTTGACCCACTCAAAACTCACATCGCCACGCTGATTTACAATCTCAATCAACGGCTCCCAAAGATCGCGATTGGCAACTGGTTGTCGTTGCGAATTTCGCCAACCGCGTTGCAGCCAACCCTTCCACCAACTATCACGAAAGCAGTAAACTACATAAGTACTGTCAGAACGAATCAGAATCGGCCCTGATGTGTCGGCATGAGATCGCAATGCATTTAAGACTGCGGCAAGTTCCATTCGTTGATTCGTCGAGGTTGATTCGCTGCCAACCCCAAACGGTTCGCCGTTCGGAGCAACCGCCCAGGCCCAGCCGCCTGGGCCTGGGTTACCAGAACAAGCCCCGTCTGTATAAATAACAATCGGCATCCTTTAATACTTACGCAAACGCACGGTGAATAACGTCATCTATGTGTGCACTGGCAAATAATTCTGCGAGAATGGACACATGCTATTCGATGGGTCCATGCATCAACTCCCAGATACTGATCCCGGCGAAACCGAAGAATGGTTGGATTCGCTTGACGCTGTAGTCGAAGTTCAGGGAAAAACTCGCGCCCGATATTTGTTGTCGCGGCTTCTAGAACGCGCGCACGCAAGTCAAGTCAGTTTTCCAGCCACGGTTTCCACACCGTATGTCAATAGCATCCCGTCGGAAAGAGAATCATGGTTTCCTGGCGATGAACATTTAGAGCGTCGAATTCGTGCATACATTCGCTGGAACGCTGCGGTGATGGTGGTTCGAGCCAACACAAACGCCGAAGGAATCGGCGGTCATCTTTCGACTTTTGCTTCGTCGGCAAGTCTCTACGAAATTGGTTTTAACCATTTCTTTCGCGGCAAAGATAACGGTTCACCTGGCGACCATGTTTACTTTCAAGGTCACGCCGCTCCCGGCGTATACGCGCGAGCATTTCTTGAGCGCCGACTGAACGAAGACGATCTCGATTCGTTTCGGCGAGAAATTGGTCGCAACGGTCGCGGATTATCCAGTTACCCACACCCACGTCTGATGCCCGAATTCTGGGAGTTTCCAACAGTGTCGATGGGGCTCGGGCCACTCACGGCGCTTTATCAAGCCAGATTCAACCGTTATCTTTTGAATCGCAAGATTGATGACACATCGGCAAGTCGTGTTTGGGCATTTTTGGGTGATGGAGAATGCGACGAACCAGAAACTCTCGGCTCAATCTCTCTTGCCGCACGCGAGCAACTCGACAATCTCGTGTTTGTTGTCAACTGCAACTTACAACGCCTCGACGGCCCTGTGCGCGGCAACGGAAAGATAATTCAAGAACTTGAAGCAACGTTCCGCGGTGCGGGGTGGAACGTAATCAAAGTGGTTTGGGGATCAAAGTGGGATGAACTAATAGCTCGCGATACATCTGGAGCATTGTTAAACAAGATGAACACCACGGTTGACGGCGAGTTTCAGCGATACACGATCGAAGACGGCAACTACATTCGTGAACACTTCTTCGGACCAGATCCGCGACTGCGCGAAATTGTTAGCCATTTAAGCGACGAGGAATTGGAGACGTTGCCACGCGGCGGTCATGACTATCGCAAACTTTATGCCGCGTATCGCGCTGCGACCGAAAACTCCGGCTCGGGACGCCCGACGGCAATTTTGTGCAAGACCGTAAAAGGCTGGGCACTCGGCGACGAAATTGAAGGTCGTAACGCAACGCATCAGATCAAGAAAATGACCGATACACAGCTGTCCGAATTGCGCGATCGTCTGCACTTGAACGATGTAATCTCCGACGCGGCACTTGCTGGCGACGAACCACCATATTACCGTCCACCTGAGGACAGCGTGGAATATCAATACATGATGGAGCGACGTCGCGCACTTGGTGGAGTGATGCCGCGGCGATCAACGCAGGTCCGAAAAGTTTTGAATTTACCAAGTGATGACGTGTTTAAGGAGTTCGACTCTGGCAGTGGCAAGCAAGCAGTAAGCACGACGATGGGGTTCACACGGTTGTTGCGTAATCTTGCGCGAGATAAAGACTTCGGCGAACGCGTTGTGCCGATCATCCCGGACGAGGCCCGCACGTTCGGCATGGACTCGCTGTTTGGCGAATTCAAGATCTACGCCTCACAAGGACAAAAATACGAACCTGTTGATCACGACATGCTCCTAAATTATGCCGAGTCGATAGATGGACAAATACTTGAAGAAGGAATCACCGAAGCAGGCAGTCTTGCAAGTTTTATCGCCGCTGGAACGAGTTACGCCACACGTGGTGTGCCGATGGTTCCGTTTTATACCTTCTATTCGATGTTTGGCTTCCAACGAGTCGGCGATTTAATCTGGCAAGCAGCCGACGCACGCACACGCGGATTCTTGCTTGGCGCAACCGCAGGACGCACAACATTGCACGGCGAGGGTTTGCAGCATTGCGACGGGCATTCACTGTTGTTGGCGAGCACCGTGCCTGCGTGTCGTGCCTATGACCCGGCGTTCGCCTACGAAGTAGCAACTATCGTTCGCGAAGGAATTAAGGAAATGTATGGACCCAAACAAAGTGACGTGTTCTTCTATTTAACGCTTTACAACGAGAACTATCTGATGCCAGCAATTCCAAATACTGCAACGATCGCTAACGATATTCTTCGTGGTCTGTACCAGTTTGAGCCAGCCCCGAGTGCCAAATACCACGCCACGATATTATTCTCTGGTTCTGCGCACACGGCCGCGAGAACAGCAGCAGCCGAACTACTCGAGCGGTACGAAGTAGGTTGCGAATTATGGTCAGCGACTTCGTACAAAACATTGCGCGAGGAAGCGCTCGAAGTCGAACGTTGGAACAGATTGCATCCGACTCAATTACCACGCCAACCTTTAGTAACTCAATTATTAGATGGTGGCAATGGTCCAATTGTTGCTGTCAGCGACTTCATGCGCATGGTGCCAGAACAAGTTGCGCGTTTTGTGCCAAGTCGTTCGTTCACCCCACTGGGAACTGATGGTATGGGTAGAAGTGATACACGTGCGGCATTGCGGCGACACTTTGAAGTTGACGCCCCACATATAGTTGTAGCCGTATTGCATAACTTGGCGAAAGCGGGATCAATAAACACAGATGTCGTGGCAGATGCAATTAAGCGTCACGGACTTGACCCCGAGATGGCTTTCCCACTTCATCAATGACAAGTCGAAATAACTAAAATGTCTGGAACGCTGTTCATCACCGGCATCAAGAGTGCAGATGCATTACTTAATAGAGATGGCACGGCGCTACTAATTGGGATGTTGCTCGACCAACAAGTGCCTATGCAATGGGCATTCACGGGGCCATATACGTTGCGAAAACGGCTTGGACATTTGAATGCGAAGCGCATCGCAGCGATGGATCTTGACGAATTCCTTGCCATTTGTTCGCAGAAGCCAGCAATCCACCGCTTCCCCAAATCAATGGGCACCAGAGTGCATCAACTTTGTCACGCTCTTACCCGAGATCACCAAGGAAAAGGCGCCAATGTTTGGAAAGACGTCACTGACGCCAGCGAACTGATGCAACGGTTGCGCGCCCTACCTGGATTCGGTGAAGAGAAAGCGCAAATCTTCATCGCGTTACTTGCAAAACGATTTGATGTCGAGCCACGAGGTTGGCAAAAAACTGCGGGAGTTTTTTCGGATAAATCACCGCGGTCGGTGGCCGATATTTATTCATCTGCAACATTGTTAAAAGTTCGTGGCTGGAAGCAGATGCAACGCGCTCGCAGTCGCGACAAACAAGATCGACCGTTAAAGTGACGACGCTTGTCACCGGTGGCGCTGGCTATATTGGCGCACATACTGTGCGCGAATTACGTGCTCGCGGACGAGAAGTAGTTGTGCTTGACACTCTCGAACGTGGAAACGAAGAATCCGTCGTTGACGCAAAACTGATTGTTGGCGATATTGTCGACGAACGGCTGGTTACAAAGATTTGCAACAAGTACGAAATTACTGAAGTAGTCCACTTTGCGGCCTACAAAGCAGTCGGTGAATCAATGACTCATCCGATGATGTATTGGCGTAATAATGTCGCGGGAACGATTTCGCTGTTAAACACACTAATTGGGCAAGGCGTGCTGAGGTTTGTGTTTTCATCATCGGCCGCCGTTTATGGCACACCAAAAACTTCCCCGGTTACGGAGAGTGAGCCGTTGGCACCGGAAAGCGTCTATGCCGAAACAAAACTTGCTGTCGAAAAAATTTTGGCGTCGCTCTCTACAAATGGAATGCGATCCGTGAGTCTGCGATATTTCAATGCCGCTGGCGCCAGTAGCGACAACAGAATTGGAGAAGACTGGCTGACTTCGGAAAATTTGGTGCCCCGTGTTATGCGTGCACTACTTGATAAATCATTTCAACTCGAAGTATTCGGCAATGATTACCCGACCCCAGATGGCAGTTGCATTCGCGACTACATCCATGTTGAAGATCTGGCGCTCGCCCATGTCAAGGCTCTTGAATATCTAGAACGCGGTGGGGAGACTTTTGTCTGCAATGTTGGCACTGGACTCGGAACTTCGGTGTTTCAAATGCTCGATATCGCGACACAAGTTGCGCAGTGTTCTGTTCCGCACACGATCGGTGCACGACGCGACGGCGATCCGGTAAGTGTTTATGCCGACCCGACTCTTGTACGCAGTGTGCTGGATTGGAAAGCGACGCATGACTTACGCAGCATCGTCGAAAGTGCTTGGAACTGGCATCGAACTCACCCAAATGGGTACCGCTAATATCAGTCAGGCATATTTGAGCGTTGTCGGTCGAGCCAACCAAGCAATACTGCTATTGCCCGCGGATCGTGTCGTAAGCGATGACCAGCCCCAGCAATAATCTGCAAATCTGCCGAACCATGTGCTTCGGCGAGCACACGCGAGTCTGCTGGCGGCACACTTTCGTCATCGTCGCCATGCAATAGCAATAACGGTCGCGGCGCAAATCTTCGCGCGGCGTCAGTTGGTCTGAAGCGACGTAACTCGCGAGACCATTCATCAAACGAATCTGGAAACTTTGGTTTATGAATTGCGCCCACTTCGCGAACATGTTCCAAAAACCGTCGCGGCTGTGCTGCCCAATCGTCAAAGTCTGCGCGTGGGCCGAGCAATGCACAACCATTTACTCGCGGATCATCAGCCCCAGCGCATAACGCAAGTGAAGCACCGGTGTTCGTACCGACAAGCCAAATACCACTTGGCGAACTTTCGGCAACAAGATGATCAATCGCCGCGCGTAGGTCGTCGATCCATCCCTGCATCGAAAAGTCTCCCTCACTTTCACCACATCCACGAAATGTAAACGTCATCGCTGCCCAACCGAGTTCGTTGGCTACACGATCAATAAGTTCTGGAAATGTGCTCGCAGAATGTCGCGCATCGTTAAGCGCGACAGGAAATCCGTGACACAATAACATCCCCGGCAATGCTCCTTTCTTACCAGCGGGTTGTGCGAGATAGCGAGAAATCGAAAAATCACCTGAGCGAAACGAACCGTTCACTATGCCGACCTCTTCTCGGTGCGTTACGCGTGTGGCTGGCGATGTCGGCGAGAGTCACCGACCGTAGCCAGCGTGTAGCCACGATTGCGGGCTTCGGGAAGCGTGTCGGGCGCAAAACATATGCCAACTTCGTTGTTGACGATCTCGTCGATGATCTCCGTATTTGTCCATGTGTCGAGGTCATAGACGAATTGTGTTCGCTTGTCGCCAAGAAACTGAATGTGGGCAAATCGTGACGGTCTTTGCATAGCCCAAATCTAGCCGTCACTTCGTATTTGTGGGCACACGCGTGGGGATGAATATCGGTGCACCGTATAAGCTCCAGCACCATGAGCGTCGCTGAATACAAAGCAACTTTGGCGAGCCTCTACGAAACATGGGCGTCATTACACAACCTTGGCAAATCATTAAACGAGTCTCAATGGAAGACACCGACTCAATGCCCTGGTTGGTCGGTGCAAGATAATCTTTCGCACATAGTCGGAACTGAGCGCGCCCTAGGCGGTCTTGGTGACACAACTCACCGTGCGACCAGACTTGAGTTTGTGCGCAATCCTCTTGGTGAAATGAATGAACACGAGGTTGACTCACGTCGCAATTTGTCCGGCGCAGATGTCTTAAAAGAGTTTGATCAAGTGACGGAGACTCGCAGTAGGTTCTTTGAATCTTCTGGCGAAGAATTTTTTACTCAGGAGACGATGACCCCAGTGGGCAAAAGCACGATGGGCGAATTTTTGAAAATACGCGTGATGGATTGTTGGGTGCACGAACAAGACATGCGTCGTGCACTAAATCTTGCGGGTAGTCAGGACTCACCGAGTGCGGCGCTGAGCGTCGAACGCCTGTGTCGAACATTGCCAATGGTCGTTGGTAAGCGCGCTGCCACCCCCGAAGGTGGAACGGTCGTCATTCATATCACCGGGCCAGTCACACGCGAAATCGCGATCACCGTAATCAATGGTCGGGCCCAGGTTGTTGAGATATTGACGAGCATGCCACTGACAGAAATATTTTTTGATAGCAATACATTTGTCCAACTCGCAACAGGACGAGCCATGGCGCAGGAGGTTCGCCCAAGTTGGAAAGTCTCCGGTGACACGGCACTCGGCGAGCATATAGTTCGCGCATTAAACATGATGATCTAACGATCACCCGTCGCTTGTTCTGTATCCTTAATTAGTGATGGTGTCGCCAAACTTGGACCTCGCTGTGATACAACAAAGAGTCGATTTGTTAAGTGTTCGCGATGCCCAGTTAGGCGAAATAGCCCAAGATAGAGAACGTGCCAGGCAAATTACGAGTCGCGGAATGGTCAGCGAATACGAGTTTCCGCCAAACACTTCCCGTGTCCATGTAACGGACTGGGTTCACCGTAAGTGGTTACGACCGATGCGATTTGTGTTTAGAAATATGCCGCGTCCGATACGAAAACTTTTGAAGCGACTCTCGTCATGAGTCGGTTCATAGTTGCCACCGATACACAAAATGCGACACTTGACGAACTAGTAACAACACACCGGTCACTGGTTGTTGGCGGATCACGCAACATAACTTGGATCCCATTCGGAGTTGCGCCAGATGTTTTGGCGAAATTACGACGTCGCTGGTCATTTGGGCGCGTGCGAGTTACGACCGATGTTGCAGTCCTCGAGCATGACGACATTGTCGTATTTCTCGATGCCGGAGATGCAATACAACGCGAAGCGCTATTGACCATTAACGACAGCCTCATTTCACAAATCTCAGTCGAGTTGCTGTATGGCGACTCTGGGCATTCGACAAACGACAAAGCCGAGCCACTTACTTTCGCGCGTCGGCCAGGTTGGTCTCCAGAACGATTGCGGGCTCACTGTTACGTCGGCGAAACACTGGTTGCTCGATCCCAACTTGTCAACCGCGCTGGTGGTCTCAAGGATCTCATCACCCGCCACCCACACGATCGTGCGTTGCGACTGAGTGAAGTTGCCAACAACATCGAACGATTGGCAGAGATCATGACTATCTCCAAGTCTGCCGACTCACGACCATCGGCTTCATTGCAAGCCGTTGTAGATCATTGTCAACGAATGAAAATTGACGCTGATTGCGAACTGGACGCAACGGTGCCAAGTGTGCTTGTTCGTCGACGCCTGAATACAAACCCAAGTGTGGCAGTGATTGTTGCAACTCGTGGCACATCTGCAGAGGTTTTTGGTCATGAACGGGTACTGGTCGTTGAAGCAGTGCGTAGTTTGTTCGAAAAATCTACTTACCAAAACTTTTTTGTGGTGGTCGTGGCTGACACACCGACGCCAGACTCGGTTCGAGAGACGCTGCAACAAATAGGCGGAGACCGATTACAAATCATCGCTTACGACAGACCATTTAATTTTGCTGAGAAGAATAATCTCGGGGCTATGTCCTGCGATTCGGATCTAATTTTGTTACTCAACGACGACACGGAGATAATTACTGCAGACGCGCTCGAGATGATGGTTGCCATCTTCAACGACCCATCGGTTGGCGTGGTTGGACCGATGTTGCTGTTCGAAGATTCAACTATCCAAAGCGCGGGACATATCTTCAGCCCTGATCCAACCGATTTATATCGCGCACGTAGCCCGCAGACTGCCGGGCCGCAAAATCTATTGCGTGTGCAGCGCGAAGTTTCTAGTTTAATTGCTGCTTGTGCGCTAGTGCGGCGCGATGTGTTTGAAGAGGTCGGAGGGTTGTGCATGGGTTTTCCAGGAAACTGGAACGACATTGATTTCTGCTTAAAGGTCCAACTCGTGGGCTACCGCGCGATCTTTACGCCACACGCTCACTTCTTTCATTTTGAATCAAAAACTCGTGTCGCGAAACGAGTTGAAGCAGAAGTGGCAAAACTTGGTGCTAGGTGGGGATCATTACTTGATGATGATCCGTATTTCAACCCTCGCCTTCAGCGCTACACAAACATCTGGAAAACCGATTCGACTTCTCAACGATCGCTAATCGAAGCACTTGGCTCAGTCGCAACTAGCCCATTAGCGCTTGGGACCGATCGCGCCAATGGCATTAAAATAATCTAGGTGCGTTTGCACGATGTGGATGACATCGACATCATCCAGAATCTCAATTCGACTCTTCTCGGCCGCGCCAAGCAAGTATGCCGCAACCGTGTCTTCATTGATAATTAACTCTTGGGCGATGTCTTGACGTAGATCTACAACGCCCTCAGGTTGTAACCCGTGGTCGTGTAACCAACGCATATGAAACACGAGTAACTTGCGAAGTTCTTCGTAAGTTACTCGCGCCTGCGTACTGGCAGGCAAGTGATCGGCAACAAACTTGGTTGCTTGTTCAAGTTCGTATACAGCTCGTGGAGCAACGCTGTCGAGTCGTCGCGCTTCTCGACCGACGATCACTGCGGCGATGGCAAACACCAGCACCGTTGCAATAACGATGGAAACAACTACGACCGCAGACATGCGGTGATATTAGTTCTAGATGCCGATACGTTGTGCGAGAAGTTCGCGATGATAAGTCGGATCTCCGAACAGCAACTCACTTGACTTAGCGCGCTTGAAGTACAAATGCGCTGGGTGCTCCCAAGTAAAACCAATACCACCGTGAATTTGAATATTCTCCGCCGCGGCGTGAAAATACGCCTCGGAACAATACGCCTTGGACAACGACGCCACTGATGGCAACTCGTCGTTCATTTCGCTTGCACACCACATGCCGTAATACGCAGCCGACTTTGCTGACTCAACTTCGAGCAACATGTCGGCGCACTTGTGCTTGATCGCTTGGAACGAACCGATCGGACGACCAAACTGCACGCGAACCTTTGCGTACTCCACAGCCATGTCGAGAACTTTTTGCGCGCCTCCAACTTGTTCGGCCGCAAGTGCAACAACAACGAGATCATTTACGCGCGAGAGAACATCCCAACCTTTGCCCTCGGTACCGATGAGAGTTGCTGAGACGTCGGCGAATTCAAGTTTCGCCTGCTTACGTGTTTGATCCATTGTCGACAGCGCAGTGCGAGTCAGACCCTGTGCATCGGGGTCGACGACGAATAGCGATACACCTTTTGAAGTGCGCGCCGAAACAATAATTAGCGATGCTGTGAAGCCGTCGAGTACGAACATCTTGGTCCCACTCAAAGTGAAACTCGATCCAGAGCCATTGGCTGTCATCGTGATCCCGGCTTCGTCCCACTTGCCCGAAGGCTCGGTGGATGCAAGAGTTGCCGTTGTCTCGCCACTTGCAATTCCTGGAAGATATTTTTTCTTTGCAGCCTCGTCGCCTGATTGCAAAAGTGTGTTGGCGGCTAAAACAACCGTCGAAAAATAGGGTGCACAAAGCAACGACCGTCCCATTTCTTCGAGCACAATACCTAACTCAACATAGGTGAATCCCATGCCGCCAAATTCTTCAGGAATGTGAATTCCCATGAGTCCCATCTGCGAACCCATCTGACCCCACACGGCAGGGTCGAAGCCATTCACCGTTTCCATCTGTTCGCGCACCGCCGTCTCGGGTGACTTAGCGTCCAAAAACGCGCGGACTGTCTTGCGGAGTTCTTCTTGTTCTTCAGTAAAGGCAAAGTTCATGGGTCTAATCTTGCCAGCGCAAGGGCCGTTCGCGCTAATCGGACTATTTACTGGCGGAACTGAGATACTTATCCTGTATGGCGCATCCGACCGAAAAAATAGGCGACTCAGATTCAACTCTGCACTGGAGTGATGCCAATGTCGAAGTGCACAAAGTGGTGGTCGGGCCGTTCGACAACAATGTCTTTGTCGTGCGCTGTCGTCGCACGGGCGATGCGGTGCTAATTGACGCCGCCAACGAGCACGAGCAGTTGCTGGCGCTTTGCAAACAACTCGGAGTTCGACGAGTATTAGAAACTCACGGACATTGGGATCACATTCAAGCGATTCCTGCGTTGCGTGAGGCTGGATACAAAGTGGCAGTAACAGCCGCCGACGCACCGAGGCTCAAAGATGTTGGCTATGACGTATTTATTGACGACGCCGAAATTATCGAAGTAGGTGAACTCCGTCTGCATGCGATTCACAACCCAGGACACACCGAAGGTTCAATCTCGTTTCATGTTGCGAACACACCGTTGTTGTTCACCGGTGACACGTTGTTTCCCGGCGGACCAGGAAATACGACGCTTGACGGCGGTGACTTCAATGCGATCATTAATTCGATCGACAACAAATTGTTTACGTTTCCCGCCGAGACGATTGTCTTGCCAGGTCACGGACTCGACACGACGATCGGTGCCGAACGACCGCAACTTGCGCAGTGGGTCGCGCGAGGATGGTGAAGATTAGAACATCGGCTCCGCGACTTGGTGGAATGGTTCGCACGCATTCTCCCCGTCGGACAATAGATCCGGCTGGGCGAATCAAAATCGATGGACATCCAAAATCTGAGTGGCGCACTGACCTGCGTAAGATAAATAATTTTAGAAACTCGGTAACAATAGTTTTGTTTTACCTGCAGACAGCCACGATCATTTTTGTTACAACACAACTCAATAATTTGGCGATCTATTTTGTTGCCATCCTGCTTATGGGTCGTGCACACGCCCAGGCTGCCTCGCTGATGCACGAGGCCGCTCACCGAATGCTATTTTCTAACCGCAAGATCAACGATTTTGTAGGACGTTGGTTGCTCGGATATATCGCGTTCACCAATACAGATGGCTACAGGCATGTTCATATGGCACACCATCGACAGGAATTTGGACCAGACGAACCCGATATTCCGCTATACGCGAACTACCCGATATCAAGAGCCAGTTTTCGACGAAAGATTCTTCGAGATATCTCGGGAATTAGTGGCTTGCGGCTAGCTCGTCTGCAGTTAGCCAGTCTGTCCTCACCAGATACACAAACTCGTCGTGCACAGCGGCGAATTCTTGTCATCCAGGTGCTACTTGCAGTGCTGAGCGTTGCCACCGGTAACTGGACGATCTACTTTGTCTTGTGGTTATTGCCATACCTAACTATCTGGCGCGTGATTAATCGACTGCGCTCGATTGCCGAACATGGTGGTTTGCGTGCCGACGAAGACAGACGCATCACCACCCATGCCGTTCGCCAGCATCCATTCGCCCGATTTCTTCTTGTGCCGTACAACATCGGATGGCACTTGGCACATCATGTGGACGCTGGAATTCCGTTTCGCTCGCTACCTAAATACCACAGTGAACTCGAGCGTTCTGGCTTCGTTGACGACGAGGACCAGTACCCGAACTATTTCTCGCTATGGCGAGCACTGCGGACAAGCACCGTATAATTTCTCCTATGCACGTAGTGTAAATATACGAGCTCGCAATTACACTTATACGTCGTGAGCGAACTGTTTCGAGTTGAGAATCTCCACGCCAAACCTGCAGAATCCGACAGACAAATTCTGCGTGGTATTTCACTTACTGTAAATACTGGCGAAGTTCACGCGATCATGGGTCCGAACGGCTCAGGGAAATCCACACTCGCCACGACTTTGCTTGGTGCGGCAGAATACGAAGTCACCCAAGGTCGCTTGTTTTACAAAGGCGAAGACATCACGCTGTGGTCGACAGATGTTCGCGCCAAAGCCGGGATTTTTCTGGCATTTCAGTATCCGCAAGAAATTGCAGGAGTCTCGGTAATTCAGTTTTTGAGACAAGCATTATCGGCGCGCAAAGGAATCGATCTTTCTGTGTTGGAGTTACGTCTTTCGATCATCGATTGGATGAAACGTCTCGGCATGGACTCATCTTTTGTGGACCGTTATCTCAATGAGGGTTTTTCTGGTGGCGAAAAAAAACGTAATGAGATCATGCAGATGGCAATTCTCGAGCCAGAACTTGCGATACTCGACGAGACCGACTCGGGTCTTGATATTGATGCATTGCGCATCGTGGCACAAGGTATTCGCGAAGTGCGCCAAGATCGGCCGACACTTGGCATCGTTCTGATTACTCACTACCAACGCTTGCTTGACGAAGTAAAACCTGATGTCGTGCATATTTTGATTGATGGTCGGATTGTAAAATCTGGTGGCATGGAACTGGCCGTCGAACTTGAACGCAACGGATACGACGCTTACCGTACGGAATCATAATATGGCACTCGACCCAGTCGTAGTACGCAATGACTTCCCTTTGCTTGCGCAAGAAATCGATGGCAAGCCACTTGTCTATTTAGATAGTGCAAACACCTCGCAAAAGCCAAACATTGTCATAGACACGATGGCGCAGTTCATGCGCGACTCATATGCGCCAATTAATCGCAGTTCTTACACTCTTGCCGCAAACGCCACCGAAGCTTTCGAATGTGCCCGAAGCAGTGTTGCGCGGTTTATCAACGCACCAAAAGCCAATGAAATCGTGTTCACTAAAAATGCGACAGAAGCCTTAAACCTGATCGTCGGATCATGGGGTCGCACTAATTTACAACGCGGCGATGTGGTACTGCTAACACACATGGAACATCACGCGAACATTGTGCCGTGGCAAATGTTGGCACAAGAACGTGGCATCGAACTGCGTTGGGTGCCACTGACGAACGATTTTCAACTTGATTTATCTTCGCTCGAGACTTTATTGCGTGGTGTCAAAGTGTTCTCATTTAATTCAATGTCGAATGTGCTTGGCACGATTAATCCTGTTGAGAAGATATGTCGTGCCGCACATGCTGTGGGGGCGATCGCAATCGTTGACGCATGTCAATCGGTGCCACACTCGCCAACCGACGTGCAGGCTTGGGATGCAGATTTCGCAGCATTTAGCGGTCACAAGATGTGCGGGCCGTCAGGAATCGGAGTGTTGTGGGGACGAGAAGCAATGCTCGAGGCGATGCCACCATTTTTGGGTGGTGGAAACATGATTTCGGAAGTTCGCTTGGATGGTTTCACCTGCGCAGAGTTACCAGCAAAATT
>JABMNW010000117.1 GCA_013204455.1 Acidimicrobiaceae bacterium | reverse complement strand
TGCCGATGTCGTGAATGTCGCCTTTTACTGTGCCAATAACAACTTTGCCAACCGACTCGGCGCCAGTCTCTGCCAATAACGGACGAAGTATCGCCATTCCACCCTTCATTGCGTTCGCCGAAAGCAAAACTTCTGGTACAAACAAAATTCCATCACGAAAGTCGATGCCGACAATGCGCATTCCTTCAACCAATGCCTCTTGCAAAACTCTTGTTGGTGACCATCCGCGGTCAAGCAAAATTGTCGTTCCTTCAATAATTTCTGGACCTAGACCGTCATAGAGGTCATCGTGCATCTGCGCAGTTAGCTCGTCATCTGGCAACTTGGAAAGATCGATATCTTCAAATTCGTTACTCACAATTTCTCCAAATCTTCAGCGCAACGCCTTTAAACGCTATCAGTTTGAGTGGCTGAAGAACTTGACTGTCTGGGGTGGAAGCGGCGGATTACCAAGAATGATGTCTGCTGCTTTTTCGGCGATCATCATCGTCGGTGCATAAATATTACCGTTAGTGACATACGGCATTACCGATGCATCCACCACCCGAATGCCACTCATCCCACGCACACGCATTGTCAGTGGATCAATCACAGACATCTCGTCATTGCCCATTCGACAGGTGCACGAAGGGTGATAAGCAGTCTCGCCATCGCGACGAACAAACTCCAATAACTGCTCCTGCGTTTGCACTTCTGGACTCGGCGAAGTTTCGCCACCATCGAATGCGGCGAAAGCCGGTTGAGAAAGAATCGCACGCGCGGCACCAATTGCCTCGATCCATTCTTGACGATCTTCGGGTGTGGACAAATAATTCAGGCGCAACTCTGGTTTGACCTTTACATCTGGTGATGCAATCCTCACCGAGCCACGTGAATTTGAATACATCGGTCCAACATGTATCTGGTAACCGTGGCCCCCCGCGGGCGCCGTGCCGTCGTATCGAACTGCGATTGGTAAGAAATGAAACATTAAGTTTGGATATTTGAACGATTCATTGCTACGAATAAATCCACCACCCTCAAAATGATTTGACGCGCCAGGCCCACGGCGGAACAACCATTGCAATCCAATCCAAGGTCGATGACGAAATTTGAGCATCGGATTTAAAGAAACTGGTTGCTTACACAAATGTTGCACATACACCTCTAGATGATCTTGCAGATTCTCGCCGACTCCAGGAAGGTGATGTATTGGCTCGACGCCTACTCGCCTCAGATGATCTGAGTTGCCAATCCCAGAGACTTGCAATAATTGCGGAGAGTTGAATGATCCGCCACACAAGATGACTTCTTTGGCGGTAGCCGTGCGTTTACGACCAAACGGCAACTCGTAATTAACGCCAGTTACGCAATCCCCTTGGATGATTAAACGCGTGACCAGTGCGCGACATCGCACTTTTAGATTTTTACGATGCATCACAGGATGCAAATACGCGCGCGCAGCACTTAACCGTCGGCCGCGACGTAGATTTCTGTCGAACGCCGCGAAACCTTCTTGCTGATAACCGTTGACATCGGTGGTTAGTTGGTGGCCAGCCTGTTGGACTGCTTCGAAGAACGCTCCAAAAAGTGGATTGCGGACTTGACCGCGTTCCATCTCCAATGGACCAGTGTGACCGCGATATGCGTCGTTATCCTCGGCTGCCAAACAGTTTTCCATTTTTTTAAAATAAGGCAGACAGTGTGCATAATCCCATGTCGACATACCAGGGTCACTCGCCCACCGTTCGTAATCGAGCGGATTACCGCGCTGAAAGATCATCCCGTTGATGCTTGACGATCCGCCGAGTACTTTGCCCCGGCCTTGCGTGATACGGCGGTTATTCATCTGCGGTTCTGGCTCAGAGACATAAAGCCAGTCATAAAATCGATTGCCAATCGGAAATGTCAGTGCGGCAGGCATGTGGATGAACACATCCCACCAATAATCGGGACGACCCGCTTCGAGTACCAGAACTTTATTCTTAGGATCAGTACTTAGGCGATTGGCGAGTGCTGATCCAGCAGAACCTCCACCAACAATTATGTAGTCGTAATTATGGCGAAACTTTTTCACCACGATACTTTTATAACTCGAGCACTTTAACGAGGGAACGCGCCGAGCATTCGCGCCGCCTCGAGTGTGTTTTGGAGCAAACACGCGATCGTCATCGGACCGGTCCCGCCAGGCATCGGCGTAATCGCACCGGCCACGGCTTGCACAGCCTCGAAGTCGACATCGCCAACGATCTTGTTATCAATACGTGTTACGCCAACATCAATCACCGTTGCGCCTGGCTTGACATGCTTTGCCGTAATCATTCGCGCCGAGCCTGCCGCAGCGATGATGATGTCAGATTCGCGACAAACCTCGATCATGTCAGAAGTTGATTTATGTGCGACTGTCACAGTGGCGTCAGCACCTCGGCGCACAAGTAGCAACATTTGTGGTAAGCCAACCAATGCCGAGCGACCGACAACTACAACGCGCTTGCCTTGCGTGGCAATGTGGTGACGCTCTAGCAAACGCATCACGCCAAGCGGTGTGCAAGGCACATGCCCAGGCAATCCGCGGACCAAACGACCGAGTGATCTTTCGGTCAATCCATCCACATCTTTTTCCATGGGCAATAATTCCAAAACGGCTTCGGTGTCGATGTGTTTTGGCAATGGCAACTGCACCAAGATGCCATGCACTTGCGTATCTAGAACGAGCGCCGCAACGGCTTCTTCGACCTGAGCCTGTGAAGAATTCTCTGGCAAGTTTGCGCGTCTAGAAACCATTCCGGCCTCTTGCGCCTTTTTGTGTTTGCTTTTTACGTATATATGACTTGGTGGATCATCGCCAATAAGCACTGTTGCCAAGCAAACTGCGGGATTGCCGGCAGCCGAAATAGTCGCCTTGAGTTTGGCAACTGTTTCATCACGCAATTGAATTCCGTCGAGCAGAATTGCTCCACCAACCGTACGAACCGGAATCGAGGTCATGACAATCCGACGATTTCGCCATCCTCATCAAAGTCGATGATCGAAGCAGCAGGCCTTGTGCCAAGACCCGGCATAGTGCGCATGTCGCCACAGATCGGATAAATAAATCCGGCACCAACTGATGCCCGAACTTCTCGTACGGAAAGAGTGTGACCGGTTGGTGCACCTCGCAGAGATGGGTCACCAGATATCGACAAGTGCGTCTTGGCGATACAAACAGGCAGATGAGCGAATCCGTTGTCCGTGTATCTCTTAAGTTGGCGATTGGCGATACTCGAGTACTCGACCTTGGCAGCACCATAAATTGTTGTCGCAACTTTTTCGATTTTTTCTTTCAGCGTTGCCTCGTCTGGGTAGAGGAAATGAAAAGTGTTCTTATCGTTACACGCCTCAACCACCGCGTGAGCAAGTTCGGTTGCACCAGCACCACCATCAGCAAAGTGAGTGCAAACTGCGACACGCGCTCCCGCGCCTAGGGCAATCTTGCGAATCGCTTCGTGTTCGGATGCGTGGTCGGTTGGGAAACCGTTGATCGCCACCACCGGCGAAACACCGTGAGCCTTTACATTTTCGATCTGCTTGACAAGGTTTGCTGCACCCGCAATTACATCCTCAGGGTTTTCCTTCAACAAGTCTTCTGGTAACGCTTTACCTGCGACTATTTTATATTTGCCAGAGTGTGCCTTGAGCGCACGAACCGTGGCGACAAGTACTGCCGCATCTGGCACTAACCCAGATGCACGGCACTTAATGTTGAAGAAACGCTCGGCCCCCATGTCGGCGCCGAATCCTGCTTCGGTAATCAGATACTCGCCGGTGCGAATTCCAATTAGGTCACCAACGATCGAAGAGTTGCCGTGTGCAATGTTGCCGAACGGTCCAGCATGAACGATTACTGGTGTATTCTCGATCGTTTGCAACAAGTTTGGCTTGATTGCGTCGCGCATGATCACTGCCATTGAACCTGCACCTTGCATTTGTTCTGCCGTGACTGGTTTATCTTGCGAGTTGTATCCAACAACAATGCGTCCCAGTCGAGCACGCATGTCTTCAACCGAAGTTGCGAGCGCAAGAATCGCCATGACTTCGGACGCTGCCGTAATGTCGAAACCGGTTTGACGCACGACGCCATCTTCCTTCGTGCCGAGTCCGATGATGATATTGCGCAAAGAACGATCGTT
>JABMNW010000116.1 GCA_013204455.1 Acidimicrobiaceae bacterium | reverse complement strand
GTCGTATAACCGCATCGTCACCGCGCATCACCATGATCTGGAATTCCCGTCAATCTTGGCGCCACGCGTGTTTTGTATCGCACGTTCAATTGCAACAGCACAGCAGTGAAGGCTTCGATCGCCAACGCATTTGAAAGAGTGCCGGCGTTCAAGGGCCGACAGCCGGGAATCTTTGCCACGATCTCACAGATCTTTGCAGTCGCCGTTGGATCATCTGAACAGATCAAGACATCGCTGTCCACTTCATGACCGAGTCTGCCGAGTTCGGTTGCTGGCAAATGTTGGAATGCAGCCACAACCTTGGATAACGGAATTTCTGCCTGTACATGCGCGGCAATACTTCCGCGCGGTGGCACAAGTGGCTGAAACTCTTTGCCGACTCGAACCAAAGCATTAGCCATCGTCACAACAATTTTTCCGACCAAATCTTGCGTGTGTTCATTAACCACGGTTGCCGCCGAGTCCCATGGTGTAGCGATTATCACAAGGTCACACTTCGCGGCAGCAGCATTACTGCCACCAACTAAGTCCAGTATAAATTCTGGCCAGCGCTTTACCAGATCGTCACAGATCCGAACACTACGCTGTGCCTCACGTGACCCGATCACAACTTCGTAGCCCACAGACGCCAAACGCAAACCAAGTGCGCTACCAGCCGGGCCAGTTCCGCCAAGAATACCTATCCGCATAACCCGCAAGGTTACTTATAAATAGTGTGCTTACTAGCGCAGACGACTGGGCACAGCGTAAATCGCCTCCGACCAACTACCGTTTGAGGTGTGGGAATCCTCGAGGGAAAAAACATCGTGATCACGGGTGTGCTCACAGAAGCCTCGCTGGCTTTTGGTGTCGCCCGACTTGCTCAACTTGAGGGTGCCAACATCGTGCTCACAGGCGCAGGGCGTGGATTGTCGATCACACAACGCACGGCGCGCAAACTAACCCGCCCAGTTCCTGTTGTTGAGTTTGATGTGACAGTTTCTGATCATGTACTGAGCGCCCGCAATGAAATTAAGCGAGAACTAGGTCGCGTGGATGGCGTTCTACACTCGATCGGTTTTGCTCCAGAATCGTGTCTTGGTGACGACTTCTTGGCCGCGACTTGGCCGGACGTGGCAACAGCGATACAGATCTCGACATTTTCACTCAAGATACTTGCCGATTCGTTTGTGCCGCTGATGACTGCTGGAGGCTCAATTGTCGGATTAGATTTTGACAACACGGTGGCGTGGCCTGCATACAACTGGATGGGTGTAGCAAAATCGGCTCTCGAAAGTACGAATCGCTATCTCGCCAAGGCACTCGGGACAAAATCAATTCGCTGTAATTTAATTGCCGCGGGTCCAATACGGACAATGGCCGCAAAATCGATTCCGTCTTTTAGTGCGTTCGAAGATATCTGGGGCGAACGCGCTCCGCTTGGCTGGAATGTCAACGATTCTTCGGCAATCGCACGCGGTTGTGTGGCGATGTTGAGTGATTGGTTCCCTGCCACGACTGGCGAGATTGTGCATGTAGATGGCGGTTTCCATGCGATGGGGGCCTAGGACATTACTCGCATTTGTATTTGCCATTCTGCCAAGCATGGCGATTGCACCAATCAGCGGTGATTCAGTTCATGCACAAGTGCAGCCACTTGGTGTTGACATCGGCTATGACGGACAATGGGGATTACAACTAATTCATGCCAATGAAGTCTGGGCGATTACGACCGGAAGTGGTATCACAGTTGCCGTAATTGATTCTGGTTCTGGGCCTAACCCGGATCTAAGTCCAAATATTCTTCCGGGTCGCTCATTTATGCGCGGTCGAATTGGTGATGACGCGGCAGATATTGATCCACTAGGTCATGGGACTCATGTTGCAGGGATTATTGCCGCACAAGCGAACAACGACATTGGTATTGCTGGCATCGCACCAGACGCAAGAATTCTTCCGGTCAGAATACTTGACGCATCCGGCGACGGATCAGAGAGCGATCTTGCGCTTGGCATTCGTTACGCCGTAGATCAGGGAGTTCGAGTTATTAATCTTTCGCTCGGTGGAAACAGCCAAACAGCGGCTTTACAAGCAGCGTTGCAATATGCCGCTGAGCGAAGTGTTTTGGTTGTCGCAGCCGCCGGCAACGGCGGACCCACATCAGATACGACATACCCAGCCGGAAATGACCTAACTCTTGCGGTAACTGCTATTGATCAAACATCCAATGCAGCATCGTTTACTCAGCGCGGCGATTACATCGATCTCGCTGCTCCAGGAGTTTCTATTTGTTCAACTGTTCGCAGTGACATAGCCGTGAATGTCAAAACAACTTGTGCAGGTGCCGACTCGCCGTACAACTTGAAGAGTGGTACGTCAATGGCCGCTGCATTTGTAAGCGGACTTGCAGCACTGATGTTTTCGGCGCGTCCAACCTTGACAGCTGTGCAAGCACGCGAAGTTCTCATCGCTACGGCCACCGATCTCGGCGAACCGGGTCGGGACACTACTTTTGGCGCTGGTCTTATTAACGCCTATGAAGTCTTTCTAGCATTGGGATACTTTGCAGATGCGATTGTGTATCCAACAGTTTCATCGCTTGGCCGTATTGGCAAAGAAAGTTTAGGATTAACTCCTAAACTTCCGGCAATTCAAAGATTCCAGTGGTATCGATGCTTAACGCCTGGAGAAGCAACAGTCGTATTTCCCGACCACTGCACACCTATCGCCCGCGCACAACAATCCACTTACATTCCATTACGTCGAGACATCGGTTCGTTCCTGCGCTTCACCACACTTATTTCCATTGCTGGAACTCCAGAAATTCGCTTTTCCGCTACGACACCGCGTATCACCGGAGTTTGGACGAGTTTGACCGCAATTGAAGTTGGTAAGCAGATTGCATTAAAACAACTTGTACAGAGCGCTTCAAAAGGCAACCGAAGCATGCGACTAATCTCTGGGCCATGTACCATCACGCGAACCACAACTCTGATAGCAAAGCAACTTGGTACCTGCAAACTTCGAATCGTCGTGGATGCCAAGGCGCCGTACCCGCGACTCGTTAATACAGTCGAGATTATGGTCTTCCCGAGACCGTAATGTCGAACCGCCTCGCCAACGAAACCAGCCCGTACCTCCGACAGCACCGCGATAATCCTGTTGATTGGTTTGCTTGGGGCGAAGAAGCGTTTGCAATAGCGAGACAGCGCAATGTTCCAATTCTACTTTCAGTTGGATATTCGGCATGCCATTGGTGTCATGTCATGGCCCACGAATGC
>JABMNW010000115.1 GCA_013204455.1 Acidimicrobiaceae bacterium | reverse complement strand
ATGCATGCTTGACCCGATGCGTAGTAACCACCGCGTACGACAGCAGCGGCAGCAGATCGCACGTTTGCCGTTTCATCAACTATTAACGCCGCGTTCGAACCAAGTTCCAGAACAACCTTGCGCGGAGCCGCAGCCTTGGCAATTGCATGCCCAACAAGTGACGAGCCTGTGAATGACACGATCCCAATGCGCGGATCGGTAACTAGCGCGGAACCAACCTCGGCATCACCGGTGACAAGTTGTACGGCTGCCTGCGGAATATTAAGTTTTCGCGCGACTTCGCGCAAAATGTGCACGAGCCACAAAGTCGCTAGCGGTGTGGCCGGAGCAGTTTTAATGATGATCGGACATCCGGCAGCAATTGCTGGAGCAATTTTGTGTGACGCGAGGAGTAGCGGATAGTTGAATCCCGTAATCCCGACCACGATCCCGATTGGTTTTCGTTGCCAGAAACCGATCATGCCGTCGCCTGTTGGTAACAGATCAAGTGGCACGGTTTCGCCGTGCAGGCGGGCCACTTCTTCTGCTGATGTTTCGAGTGTCACAAGAGTGCGGGCGACTTCAACTTGACAGTCGCGCAATGGTTTGCCGGTCTCAAGAACAAGTAGTTGCTCAAATTCTTGGCTCAGCGCACTTATCTGCACGACTGTTTGTTTTAACCATTCGCGACGAGTGCGTGACGCCATATTCCCGACGGTCTTGCGCACGCCGAGTGCAGCATCGATGGCAGCTATTGCCAGCTGCTTTGTGCCGAGCGGTGCCGTGGATACCATCTCGCCGGTAAACGGGAACAGGATCTGAGACTCATCTGGCGTTGGCACCCAACCATCACCAATTGGCAATCCTGCTGGGTAGGTCGGAGTAAAAAGAGTCATCGGATCTCTGGCAATCGTGGAACCGCGGCAACAAGTTCGGCGGTGAATTGATGTTGAGGCGAGCGAAATACATTTTCGGTTGCGCCCGATTCGACAATTCTGCCATGTTGCATAACAACCACTTTGTCACACAGTCGGGCGATCACACTTAGATCATGGGAAATAAGGATAATCGTGAGTCCTAGATTGTCGGTGAGTCCAGCAAGCAACTGCAATATTTCGTCGCGCACAAGTACATCAAGCGCACTCACGGGTTCATCTGCAATTAGCACAGTTGGTCGAGGTGCAAGAGCGCGAGCAATTGCGACGCGCTGACGCTGTCCACCCGAGAGTTCATGTGGGTAACGTGCGCGCATCTTACGTTCGAGATCAACATGATCAAGTACTTCGTCGATTCGGGTGTCGTGGTCTTCTTGGAGATTCAGGCACTCAAGGGGCTCGCGAATTATTTGATCGATAGTCATGCGTGGGTCAAGTGAACTGCGGGGATCTTGAAAAACGACCTGGACCTCGCGACGGAATTTCGCCATATCTGCTAGTGGCAACTCTTGAGTTTTGAACTTTATTACCCCACTCGAAGGTTTGTCCAGACACAGCAATAGTTTCGCCAATGTGGTCTTACCGGAACCTGATTCACCGACAATGCCAAGGCGATCACCAATATTTACAGTCAGATCGATATCGACAACGGCATGACGCTCGGCGCGAGCAGAAGACAGGCTGGTGCGCGGCAGTTTAAAAGTACGGCAGAGCGACATCGCCTCAAGGATTACCGGGCTCATTGTCTGGCTCATCAGCTAGTTCCAATTGCAAAGCGTTTGAATTCGGCCTCAGTCGCCCGCGCGGTATCAATAAGTTTTCTTGAGTATTCGTGCCGTGGATTATGAAACAATTCTGACACCGTCGTGTGCTCAACGATCTTGCCGCTTCGCATTACGGCAATTGTTTCGGTCATCGCCGACACAACGGGCAGGTCATGCGAGACGAAAATTAGTGAGGAACCTTCTTGTGCTACGAGTTCGTTCATAAGTTTTAATACTTCTTTTTGTACGGTCACGTCGAGTGCCGTAGTTGGCTCGTCGGCAATTAGCAGAGCGGGGCTACAGGCGAGGGCGATCGCCAGACCGATGCGCTGGCGCTGACCGCCAGAGAGTTGATGCGGATATGCGCGAACGATGCGCTCTGGATCAGGGAGTCCGACGCGATTACACAATTCAATCGCCCGTGCGAGGCTGGCTTTTAACGACAGGTCTCGGTGATTTCGCAACGGCTGGGCAATTTGTTTGCCGACGCGCATAAGTGGATTCAATGATGTCAGCGGTTCTTGGAATACCATTCCCATTCGATTACCGCGGTACGCAGACATTTCCCGATCGTTAAGCGACAGTAACTCTTGGCCTTCGAAACGAATGCTGCCGGTTGCGGTTGCAGTCTCGGGCAGTAATCCCATTATTGCCAGAGAGGTGATGGTTTTTCCAGACCCAGACTCGCCAATAATTCCCAAACGTTCACCTGCATCTAGGGCAAACGAGAGATCATCGACGACGACCTTATCGCCGAATCGGATGACAAGATTAGTAACTTCGAGAAGACTCATAATTTGCTGCTTCGTAAAGTTGGATCAAGTGCTTCACGCAGACCATCGCCAAGCAAGTTGAAACCCAACACGGTGATCACAATGGCGAAACCCGGCCACAGTGCAACTATTGGATCGATAAGTAGATATTGCTGTGAAGATGCCATCATCCGCCCCCAAGATGGAGCAGGTGGCGTTGTGCCCAAACCCAGATATGACAGAGTCGACTCGGCGAGAATGGCCAGCGCACTAGCACCAGAGGCTTGTATAAATAACGACGCGCGAATGTTTGGCAAGATGTGTCGGCGAATTATCCGACCTTTACCACTGCCCGACGCATATGCGGCAATCACAAAGTCGGAAGTAAGTATCACGTTGACTTCTCTACGCGTAACTTGGGCCACCGCTGCTGCTGTTGCAATTCCGATTGCGACAACTGCTGTCAGTGTTGAAGGCCCATATATTGCGGCGAGTACGATCGCAAACAACACGGTTGGTAGGGCAAGGACAATATCTATCCCATAGATTGCCGGACTCTTGAACCATCGTGGCGAGACTGAGGCACTGATTCCGGCAATTACGCCTAGAACCATCGTGATCATTACGGCGAGAAATGCAGTTATCAAAGTGGTGCGAGAACCAACCAGAATGTTGCTCAGCACGTCGCGTCCCAATACATCGGCACCTAACAGATGGGACCACGAAGGCTTGGCGAGTGACGAGTCAGGATTAATTTCGAGTGGATCATATGGTGTCCAAAAAATCGATAGCAGTGCCATCACGACGCTAAACGACACAAGAGATACACCTAAAAATAATGTGCGGTTACGTTTCATTGGCGTTGTCGTGTCTTGGGGTTGAGCGCATTTAATGTGACATCAATCAGAAAACTTACAAAAAACACCGCCGCAGTAGTCGCGGCTACTGTGCCTTGTACTTTGGTGTAATCATTAATGCCAACATCTTGTAGCAGCATTTGACCAATACCTGGTAACGCAAAGACACTCTCCACGATGATCGCGCCAACAATTAGCGTGGCAATTTGCATCCCCAGAACAGACACAACTGGGATAAGTGCGTTTCGCACTCCATGGATACGTAACGCCTGGCCACGAGTCAACCCTGTTGCCCGAGCGGTCCGAAAATAATCCTGCTGGATCACGTCAATAGTGGCTGAACGCGCAAAACGCATAAGCATTGCGCCCTGACCGAGAGCCAACGTGATCGCCGGAAGGGTCAGTGATTTCAAACAGCTCGCCCACGCACTCCAGCCGACATCGGGGAAACCACCAGAAGGGAATATCTGAAAAATGACAGCAAAGATGGTCACGAGAATTACTCCAACCCAAAATGTTGGAACCGCGATTCCTAGTTGACTGACGACCGATGTGCTGATTCCGTCCCAGCGACGAAAGTGCAATGCTGCATACATTCCGAGAGGAATCGCAAACGACAGAGCAAGAACTGATGCAAAGGCAATCAGCGGAAGTGTCACCTTCGCTTTATTGATGATCTCGTCTGCAATATCGACGCCTGTAAGCATTGAGACTCCCATGTCTCCGCGTAGAGCGTGGCCAAACCAACTAAAAAACTGTGTAATTATCGGTCGATCAAGACCGAACTCCTGCTGAAGTTGAACGATTGATTCAGGTGTTGCATCGATCCCAAGTTTGGCTATTGCGAGGTCTCCTGGGAGCAATCGCAAAAGCAAAAACACCAACGCACTTGCGGTGGTGAGTGAACCAACGAATAGTGAAAACCGCCGGATGAGATACCAAATGAGACTCAATTAGCGAAGTATCTAGGGTGATTAGTTCTTTGCGATTCCCGCAACCGAATATGCATCACCGACTGCGTTGACTGGGAAGCCAGTGATCGTCTTCTTGGCGACCTGCAAGTTCGGCAATAACCACAGCCAATCGCTTGCCGCGTCGTCTGAAAGCAACTGTGCTGCCTTCGTAAGCGCGGCTGCTTGAGCGGCAGGAGTTCGTGCCGAACTGGCCTTCTTAATCAGTGCCTGATAAGCGGCGCTGTTATAACGGAAGTAGTAGCCCGGGTTGGCGTAAACCGACATGTCACTGCGCTCAACATGGGCAACGATGGTCATGTCGTAATTCGCCTTGCCAAAGATTCGATCAAGCCATTCGCCCCATGCGACCGGCTTGATGGTGGCCTTGATGCCGACCTTGGCAAGCGACGCCGCAATAAATTCTTGGGAAGCGAGCGCATATGGGGCCGGTGGAACATCGAGTGTCATCGAGAAGCCATTTGGGTAACCGGCCTTTTTCAGGAGTTCTTTGGCTAATTTCACGTCGTACGGATATTCTTTGGAAAGGTCTACATACCACGGATCAGTCGGTGGAACGAAACTTCCGATTTCCAAACCGTAGCCAGCCCACGCTGTCTTGATAAGTGCCTTTTTATTAATTGCGTGGCGAATTGCTTGACGTACCTTGAGGTTGTTAAACGGCGCTTTTGAGTTGTTCATACCAAGAGTTACTTCACCGTTAGTCGTGCCACTGTAAATCTTGAGATCTTTGCGACCCTTGAAAACAGATAGTAACTCTGGTTTTTGCACAGTCGACATGATGTCGATTTGGCCCGACAAAATTGCATTGCTCAATGCAGTTGCATCAAGGATGTAACGAAAGACAACAGTCTTGGCGAGAGCTTTCGTGCCACGGTAGGCATTATTACGCTCGAGGGTGATGCTGCTGCCACGGTTCCATACACCAAAGGTGAATGGGCCTGTTCCGTTTGCCTTTGTCGCAAGATCAGTACTCCCAGCCTTAAATATCACACCACCACGTTGCGTGAGATTAAACAAAAAGTTATTGTCACGCTCTTTAAGCGTGACCACGACGGTGCTGGCGTTTGATGCAGTTATTGATGCGACTGTTGCGAACTGTTTCTTCTGTGTTGGCAACACGGCGGTTGAAGCCGGATCGAGAACGCGATTGAAACTCCAAACCACGTCGGCAGAAGTAAGAGCCGATCCATTGTGGAACTTGGCTTTCGCAAGTTTGAAGGTGTACACGAGACCATTTTTTGAAGTGCTGTACGATTGCGCGAGACCGGGCACGATTAGACCGCTATTTTCAATCTTTAGCAGACCTTCATAAACATTGTTCAAAAGAACCTGTGGAATTGCTGCTCCAGCAACGCCGGAGATGTCAAGGCTTATTGGCTCAAGTGTGAAACCAATAGTGATTGTCGCATCTGGCTTGATACTGAGTTTCGAAGCGGATACCCCGCTCGCGATTTGCGTTGTTATCAGAACCAGTCCTGCCACCGCAAGTGATGTTTTGGCGAGTTGTTTAAATGAAGTTCGTTTCATAAGCCTCCTTAGTCAGATAGTTAAATCTACGTCAAATACTTACGTTTACCAAATCAGCCTTTATCGGCCTTCTAGACTGCAAATGATGATCTTGTCACGAGTTTTCATGAAAGTTTGTAAATGAACTCGATTGGTAAGCGAAATGACATCACTGATGTTGCAGGAATTGCAGTTGGTCACCATCAACGCATTGAGAGTGGTTGGCTTACAGGAGCCACAGTCATTTTGCCGCCGTGCGGAACAGTTGCTGGAGTTGACGTGCGTGGTGGTGGTCCTGGCACAAGAGAAACCGATTGCCTAGAACCAACGACGATGGTCAGTAGCATCGATGCGATTTGTTTATCTGGCGGTAGTGCTTACGGTCTTGATGCGGCGAGTGGTGTGGTGACATGGTTGGCCGAACATAATCGTGGCTATCAAGTTGGACCTGAGCCGCATCACATCGTTCCGATAGTGCCAGCAGCCGTGCTGTTCGATCTTGGTGCTGGTGGCAATTTTAATAACCGTCCTGATGCATCGTTCGGCTATAACGCGATAAATAACTCGACAACGAATGCAATTTTGCAGGGCAACGTCGGCGCTGGGGCGGGTGCGCGCGCGGGCGGATTAAAGGGTGGCATCGGCTCGGCAAGCGTGGTGCTTGAAAACGGGATCACTGTTGGAGTGATCGTTGCCGTCAATTCATCGGGCAGTCCACTCTCGTCAACGACCGGTGAATTATGGGGTAGTCGCTATGGAATCGGCTCGGAGTTCGTGAATTTGCGTCCACCAAGTGCCACCGAGTTGAAATCTTGGCTTGAGATTCCACGCGTGCCTCCACCGCTAAACACGACACTTGTAGTGATTGCGACTGACGCTAAATTGCACAAACACGAATGCACTCGCTTGGCATCCGTTTGTCACGATGGCATGGCACGGTCGTTGAGTCCGATCCACCAATACACCGACGGAGATTTAGTTTTTGCGTTGGCAACAGGTGAAAGAGATGTTCCCGACGAAATACCAGGGGACAAGCTAAATGCTGCTCTCCGGCCAGTCAATCCACGGATATTTCAACTCAACGAAGTTTTCAATGCTGCATCAGATTGTGTGGCGCGAGCGATCGTGCACGCGATTATCAATGCCACTTCGGTGGGATCGATTTTAAGTTACCGCGATCAGTTCAAGTCAGCATTTATTAACTAGCATTTATTGACTAGGCCGCAGCCAGACGCTTGGTTGTCCAAACACTGCTTGGTCGATCATTAAGACGTCGCTGAAGCAACTCGGTTGCCAACGAATGATTGCCCGCCTTCTGCAGTGCATCGATGAGCGTGCGATGAACAACATCACGCTGGGCGTGACTGCCGCCGAACATCGCAACATTGTCACGAATCGGTACGAGTATCTGTGCGCATTCGGCAAAGTTGCCCTGGCCATGAGCCACCAGTGCTCGCACAATTGGCAGACCAACACGCGCCGTCATCTCTTTGTTGGTGACGGTTGTATTCGTCGCCGCGACATATGTTTCGAGCCGTCGCACAAGCGCATTGGCTTCGACCATGCGACCCGACGCGACGAATGCCATGGCGGCATGCATGTCGTTGAACGCATACCACGGCTCAGGATCTTTGGTCAACCATGCCTCGGCAAGTGTGTTCCAACGTTGGCCAACATTCACACCGTCAAGATGTAAACGCCAAAGCAAACTTGAAGCATCGAGCATTTCCATCGCCGTGTTTGCCGATAATGGGGTGACGATGTAACTGTCATAGAGGGTGAGAGCGCCGACAAAATCCTCGCGCTCAAGTAGAAACAGTGCGTTGTGCCAAGCGTTGTGCACATAAAGGAAGTTGTTCTCGAGCCAGTCGTCGCGTCTTTCGTTCAGATATGTGAGGCCATCGTCGATCCGGCCGGTCATCTCCAACACGTGGATTACTGCGTGGATACCCCACACATCATCGTGGTTGGTGTCGACGGAGTTGCGACCGAGTTCTTCGGCCTTTGTGTAGTTGCCAGACTCTTCAAGTCCGAATGCCCACATCGAGTTGACATAACCAAAATGGGCATGGCTCGTATCTAACTTAGGAAGCGCCGAGGCAATTCGATGATTGAGGTGTTGCGACGATCCCATAAAAAAATCAAGTTGGTGACCTACATACAGAGCAAGCGTGTCGGTGGGGTAGGTGAGCAAAACTTCATCAAGTGTCTTTGCGGACGCCTTCATCTCACCACCAAGCCACTGACGCACGGCGAGGGCGTGCATTTTTTCGCGTTCGTTCTGCGATGACACGTTCTCTTCGAGCGAGTTAAGTTGATCGAATCCTGCCAGCGAATCTGGGCGCTCGGATGACAGGAGACCGAGATATGCGGAGAAGAGATATCCCATCGGCGCCGACGGATCGGAATCCGTAATTTTTCTCACCTTTTTGGTGATGTCTGGTTGGAATCGTAAAAGCGACATGAGAGCCTCGTCATAACTCGACGCGCCTTCGCTATTTGCTGTGATCTCGAGTCCAACACTGTCTTGCATTGGCGCCCCTTATTCTTTATACATTAGCGGAGTCAAAACCTTCGCCGGCACGGACTTGCGAGGCATATAGCGAGTTTGCATTCATTAGTTGATCGTGGGTTCCCTGTTCGGCGATCATTCCATTATTCAACACCACGATGCGATCGGCGTCGCGAATTGTTGATAGCCGATGAGCAATAACAATTGCGGTACGGTTTTTCATTGCCGCCTCAAGTGCTAGTTGTACGAGTATTTCGCCTTCGTTATCGAGATGGCTGGTGGCTTCATCCAAAATCATTACTGCTGGATTCTTTAGTAACAACCGAGCAATTGCTAGTCGTTGTTTTTCGCCGCCCGAAAGTCGATAGCCACGTTCGCCAACGATCGTTTCGTATCCGTCGGGTAACGCAGTAATTACGTCGTGGATTTTTGCAGCCCGGCAGGCTTCAACCATTTGTTCTTCTGTTGCGTCGGGATGTGCGTATACCAAATTTGACTTTACAGATTCGTGAAACATGTGCGAGTCCTGCGAGACCACTCCGATTGCTGCGCGCAGAGAAACACTTGTCAGGTCGCGTACATCGTGCCCGTCTAGGCGCACCGCTCCAGCAGTAACGTCATACAAACGAGCAAGCAACATCGCCAGCGTTGTCTTTCCTGTGCCGCTTGCGCCTACGAGCGCAATGGTTTCACCTGGCGAAATACTCAGCGAGACATCAGTCAGCACATCAGTGTCTGGATCTGATCCCTGCATCACGCCTAAAAGTTCGAGTGAAGGAATCGAAACGGTTGCGGCTGGTGGGTAGCGGAATGTGACGTGATCAAATTCCACCGCGCCACGCGGATCAATGATCTCAACTGCACCGGGACGGTCGGTAATCGCAACCGGAGCATCCAGCACTTCAAATACACGTTCGAAACTGACAAGTGCGGTCATTATGTCAACACTTGCATTGGTTAACCCAATCAGTGGTTGGTAAATGCGCTGAACAAAAGCGGCCATCGCCACGAGTGTGCCAATTGTGATTCCTCCCGCGACGACCATGAATGCTCCGATTCCATAAATTGCTACGGCACCGAGTGCCCCAACCAATCCAAGTGCGACAAAAAATACGCGACCATACATCGCTGAGGTGATTCCGATGTCGCGAACACGAATTGCTCGAGAGGCAAAAGCACCCACTTCCTCTTTATGCCGGCCGAACAACTTAACAAGCATCGCTCCAGAGACATTGAATCGTTCGGTCATTTGTGTGTTCATCGCAGCATTCAGCCCCATCTGTTCACGGGCGATTTCCTGTAGCCGCAAACCCACGCGTCGGGCGGGCACGATGAACACTGGCAGGATGATAAGTGCCAGCAATGTCAATCGCCATTCGAGCGCCAGCATCGCCGCAAGCGTGGTTGTCAACACGATGAAGTTCGACACGACACTGCCAAGCGTTCCGGTGACAGCGGTTTGTGCACCGATCACATCATTGTTTAGTCGGCTAATTAATGCGCCAGTTTGTGTTCGTGTAAAAAATGCAATCGGCATATTTTGCACTTTGTCAAACAGCGCAACGCGTAAATCGTAAATCAAACCTTCACCGATTCGCGCCGAGTACCACCGTTGAATAATCTGTAACAACGCATCACTAAGTGCAGCGGCTACGAGCACGACCGTGAGTGTGATGATGCGGCGTTTATCGCCAGCGGGAATTGCTTGATCAACAATCATCCTGAATAGGAATGGGGGAATGAGGGCGATTATCGCGGCGATAAAGATCGACACCAAGAACCCGGTGATGGAGCGTTTGTATGGACGGGCGAATCCGGCGACGCGACGCATCGATGATCGGCGCAGTTTCGCACCCTCGATTGCCGTCTTGTCGCCTGGGATCAGCATGTGAGGGCTGATCATCATTACGTCAGGCTAAGGGTGTGCCGGCCCGTGTGTATTCTTGTGTACCTTGCCGTCAGGCATTGTTGTCCCCGATAAGTCTGCGCCAGTCATATTTGCACCAGTTATATCGGCGCCAGTCATGTTTGCACCAGACAGGTGAGCATTAGTTAAGTTCGCTTGGTGCATGTGCGCTTTTGACAGATTCGCGCCTGTCAGTTGGGCTTTGGAAAGTTTCGCTTTTGCCAAATTGGCGTTCGATAAGTTGGCGTTCGATAAGTTGGCATGAGTCAGATTTGCTTTGCGCAAGTTGGCGTGCATCAAATCGGCGCCAGCCAGATTGGCATTGGAAAGATCGGCATTACTTAGGTCGGCATTAGGAAGATGTGCACCAGGCCCTATTTCGTAGCCGTTTATCTGCATAGCCACAACATAGTGGATCTACCCCATCTCGTGTGCTTCGTATATATCTACGAAACCGCCATCCGAAATAATCGGGCAGCCTTTGGCTAATTCGACGGCCGCATCGAGATTGATGGCATTTACGAGTGTGTAACCGTTGAGTCCCGTCGCGCCAGCATTGCTGACACCGTTCGCACTTACCGATTTTGACGGACCGAATGGATTGCCGGGATCCACGATTGAATCGCCCAATACTCCAAACCAAGCAATCCAATTTTCCATAGTCTTTTTCTGCTCTGCTTCATTACCAGGCGTTGCCCCGCCGCTATAAGCGAAGTGATACTTAGTCATAAGTTTCAACCTTTCCGTTGAGGATAATTGTGATCGTTTGCTTTCAAAAATCCTAGCGCCTGAGGTAATGTTGTCGAATGGCCAAATCGATCGACATGCTCCTGACGCAGGCACGAACCCGATTCGTTCGAGTTGCTCCCGAAGAGTTGGCGAACGAACAAGCTAACGGCGCCATAGTTATTGATGTTCGTCCCGTCGACCAGCGTCTTCGAGATGGCGAGATCCCTGGTGCCATCGTGGTTGACCGCAACTCACTCGAATGGCGACTCGATCCAAGTTATGAACATTGCATCGCCGAAATAACTGACCACGACATCCGGATAATAATCGTGTGCAACGAGGGATTCAGCTCCAGCCTCGCCGCCGCCTCACTTCAAGATCTCGGATTACATCGAGCAACCGACTTGATCGGCGGATTCCAGGCATGGCGCACCATTCATCGCGGCGGCAACGAATCGCTATAGTCACCAACCGCCGAAATATAAAGGACACCTATATAAAAGGACACCTATATATAGGTGTAGCGCTTATATAGATGTAGCGCTGCCTTAAGTGTGGTTCAGAATGCCCGCACGAGACCATTCACTCGTACGAAAATATCACGTCCTCGCTCGGGCAGATTCATCGATTGCACGCGAATAACGGCGCGCTCTCTTCCATGTAGCTCGACCTCAATTAGACCATCGTGCCCGAAGAATTTTGTCGCAATCACGGTTGCTCGTGTCGTCAACAATGTCGACTCGTCAACGATTTCAAGTTGTTCTGGACGTATGACTACAAACACGGAACCTGCGAGATGTGAATCGGCAAGATTCAATTGACCGAACGCGCACCGAACAGTGAGGCCATCGGTGGCAACATGCCCATCAATCACCACCACATCACCAACGAACTCTGCAACTGCGCGGCTCGCTGGTTGACGGTAGATCAGCTCGGGAACATCGGACTGCACAATCGTGCCGTCGAGCAACACGGCAACACGGTCTGCAGTGGCCAATGCTTCCCGCTGATCGTGAGTGACCCAAAGTGCAGTCGCCCCAGATTCGCGTAACGCACGACAGGTTTCATCGCGTACTTGTTCGCGTAATCCCAAATCGAGCGCGGCAAATGGTTCATCCAATAGCACGAGTTCCGGTGATGACGCGAGCGCTCTGGCGAGCGCAACCCGCTGTTGCATGCCACCCGACAACTCGGCTGGTCGACGGTGCTCCATTCCATGAAGTCCGACCATCTCCAATACTTCTGCGACACGGCGTTTAGCAGTTGTCGAACGACGATTGCGCAGACCAAAACCAACATTACCGCCAACAGAGAGGTGGGGAAACAGGGCCCCCTCTTGCGGCACGATGGTCACACCGCGTTGCTCGGGAGGAATGACAATCGACTCAGCGGTAGTAACGACGCGACCAGCAATGGTTACAGTCCCTTCGGTTGGCCGCTCGAATCCGCTGACAATTCGCAATAACGTCGTCTTGCCACAACCGGAAGGACCAAGCACCGCCGTGATCGTTCCGCGTTGCAGCGTGAGATTGACATTGTGCAATACACGCAGTGCGCCAAAGCGATGACCGATACCGTCCACAACCAAGGCAGCGGATTGCGTGCTCATAATTGCCGAGCTCGAGTAATTGATGAAGTACTCATCACCGCAACCGGAACCACGGCAAGCACAATCAGGGCTAATGCGAATGGTGCCACTGATGCATAGTCGGACACCGTGCTGTACTTCCAGATGCTGGTTGCAAGTGTCTCGGTTCCGGTAGGTCGCAACAACAACGTGGTGGGCAGTTCCTTGATCGCCGACAACATTGTCATCGCTCCACCAGCAAGAATTCCTGGCAAAGCCAGCGGCAGGGTTACACGAATGATGGTTTTCATAGGCCTGACTCCGAGACTACGAGCCACTTCTTCGACGCCAATGCTGCTCTGCTCAAGGGCACTACGTACGGATGCAACCGCGAGCGGTAGAAAAATAATCACCTGGCCAATGATCAGCAGTGGTAGTTCCTGATAGATAGGGCGCAAGAGTCGAATTCCAACGAAGACAACGGAAATCGCGACGACAATTCCTGGCAAAGCATGAAATACATATGTACTGCGCTCGATGGTGTGTGTTAATCGGCTGGGGAACCGAACGGCAGCGATTCCAACGGGGACAGCCAAAGCCACCGCCACAACCGACGTGAGAATGCCTATCTGGAACGACGTAACAATCGAATAAAATACATCCGTCCATTGGACGACTCGATAGCTGCTCCGTGTTAACCATGACAAAACGCTCACTACCGGAACGCCGACACCTAGTCCGACAATGATGAGTGATACGAACCCTACAGTTAGCGGAACGAAGCGAACCCTTGCGGAACGACGCGCACGCATAGCGCCACTGCCCAACTTGCTCGGTGCGCGGCGGCCACGCGCGGTCACTTCGCTCAAGGTCAGCACGAGGGCAATTCCTACGAGAACTAGTGACAACACGGCTGCTCGCGATGGATTGAAGCCGGCACGATATGCGCCGTAGATGACCCATGTAAATACGTCGTACCTCATGGCAGCAACCGCGCCAAAGTCGCTGAGTACATACAGTGCGGCCAACAATGAGCCACCCGAAATTGCGCTGCGTACTTGAGGAATGGTCACGGTGAAGAACACGACGGTGTTAGATCTGCCCAGCGAGCGTGCAACTTCTTGTTGTGCTGGATCGACGCCACGCATGGCAGCAGCAACTGGCAACATCACGTACGGGTAACAAACAAATGTCAGCACGATAAACGCACCCCAAAAGCCTTGCAATTGGGGCTGCCAGGAGATCCACGCAAAAGCCGAGAGATACGACGGGATAGCCAGCGATAGCGAGAACAACACGAGCAACAGCGAACGCAGCGGCACTCCCGAGAGGGCGACGACCCAAGCGCAAAATATCCCGACAATGACGGATGCACTAGTAACCGAAATCGTTAAGAGCAAACTACGCAGTACCAATGTGAGCGTGCGTCGTTGCCAAATTTCTTCAACGACTGCTTGCAAACCGCGCGACGCGGCCTGATCGATCAAGTACCACAGGGGTACGAGCGCAATAATCGCCGCTGCGAGAGCGGGCACAAGGAGAATTAGTGGTGCCCGAGTTCGAATGGTCATCGTGTGAGAAGGCCTACTTTTTCAAGGAGTTGTTGTGTCTGCTCAATCGATTTTAGGTTGGACAAGTCGATCGATAGGGGATTGAGCTGTTGCAAGCTTGGTAATCCATCGGGTGGCGAAATGCCAGCGACGATCGGATACTCAAAGGTCTTAGTGGCAAAGTATGTCTGGGCGTCACCGGACAGGAGGAATTTAACAAATGTCAATGCTGCATCACGATTTTTTGTGCTCGCGAGTACCCCAACACCTGAAACGTTGACCAATCCTCCGACGTCGCCATTTTCAAAGAAGTGATTTCGGGCGACGACCGCTGCTTGGCCTTCGGCAGCAATCTTTTCATAAAGGTAATAATGATTAACCAAGCCGAGCGAAACTTCTCCCGCATTTACTGCATCGCGAACCACGCCGTTCTTTTCGTAGGCAACAGGCTTATTTTTAGCAAATCCCTCAAGCCATACTTGGGCGCCGTATTCTCCACGCACTACACGCAACGCCGTGACGAACGATTGCCAAGAAGCATTTGTAGGAGCAAATCCGATCTTTCCCGACCATTTCGGATCAAGCAGATCGTCAATTCCCGATGGTGGTGTATCCACCAATGATGGATTGTAAATCACAACGCGTACTCGACCGCTCGTTCCAACCCACATGTCGTCGGCAGAACGGAACGCTGGCGTAACTAGTTCTGTCACATCTGAAGGAAGCACATCAAAGAGTCCCGCCCCTTGCACCGCACCCAAGGCGCCTGCATCTTGGGAGAAAAACACATCAGCAGGTGATGCACCACCCTCGGTTAGTAACAGAGCGGCCATCTCGCCACTGTCGCCGTAGCGGGCCGCTACTTGAATTCCGGTCTGCTCTGTGAATTTTTCGAGAAGGGGCGCAATTAACTTTTCGTTTCGTCCGCTGTATATCGTGAGGATGATTTCTTCACTCGTGTTATCTCCGACCGTAGATTGAGATGAGGAAACATCGGATGTCGATGGCGAGGAAGACCCAGCGCACGCTGAAAGAACGATTGCTGCGGCAGCGAGAGTGCTCAATCCCCTCGAGAGTTTCATTGTTTTAGAATTACGCATTATTTTCTCCTTTGTTAGGCTTACCTAACTTAATGTTAGGCATACCTAACATACTCTTGCAAGTCCGGCGAATGACCCGTGCTGGGACCGCAATACCTGTGACAGACCCGCCCGCGAAACCACATTTTTTTGGCGCGCTCGGAGGGACTTGAACCCCCAACCCTTTGATCCGAAGTCAAATGCTCTATCCGTTGAGCTACGAGCGCTGGTGCACAACAGGTTAGTGCCGCGTGTCGCGGGCCGCTACGGACGAATTTCGTAGAACGCATTCACCGCGTGGTCTACATTTAGTCGTTGGAAGCGAGTGAACCCTGCATCGAGGGCCATCTGTTGAGCGGTAGCCGGAGAAAGCCCAAGTGTGCCGAGGCCTGCGCCATCGGGCGACGACATTGCCGAAGATAGGCATGACAATACACTGATGCCGTACATAAGTGGTGCCATCGGATTCTTTTGGGCGTTGAGTGCAAATGTGTCGTGTGCCTTAATGTCTACGAGTAGCCAGGTGCCGCCATCGCTGAGTGCTGCGCGAATTAGTTTCATCATTTGGGTTGGATGTGTCATGTCATGAATGCAGTCAAAGGTGCTGATGAAGTCGACACTGTGGTCGGCAGGAAGTGAGTCAACGCGTGGGTCATGGAACGACGCGTTGGTAATGTCCGAGTTGCTTAGTCGCTCGGTGGCGCGAGCGAGCGCGTAGGCGCTGATGTCATACCCACGAAAGGTACTTGCGGGGAAGCGGCGAGCCATCATCAGTACTGCTCCGCCAGCGCCACATCCGATGTCGGCAACGTTGGCACCAGCAGAGAGTCGTTTGACGATCCCATCAAGGGCTGGTAATACCGTGTCGATAAGATTGGCGTTGTTCCACGGTTCAAAACTTCGCTCAATACCAACAGCACCCTCTGGTCCGTGACTGTCGTAATCACGCCCGACGCCAGTGCGAAACGACTCGGGCATGTGTTTGAGAGCCTCCATAGTCTGCGGCAAGCGGTGAAACATGCCCACGCCGAACGCCGGGTGGTCGGCGTTGGCTAACACAGCGACTTGTTCCGGCGACAGCGAGAATTTGTCATCACTAACTGATGGCGATGTTGACGGAGTCGTTTCGGCGGAGATCAACTTGGCTGATGCTTGGTTGTAAGCCCACTCACGCACCCATCGTTCATTGAGTCCGGTGACATGGGCGAGTTGAGCGGTGGTTAGTGGTATGGCGGCGGCGGCGAGCGCGCGGTACAGGCCAAGTTGGTCACCCAGATGCACCATGCCAGAGGTGACTGCACCCTCGAGTTTTGAGAACAGCAGGAAAGAGAACATCTTTAATTTTTCGGAATCAATTTGGTCCATGATCTCCCGTTCTTTTGATCTATATAAAGGTATCTGCATCGCCGACGACTCGAGAAATTGACCTCTCAATGCGTGGCTGATCGCGCGGGGAGGCTAATTTTTATGAGGGAGATTCGGCATGACGGATGAGTTTCAGGGGAAAATTGGTCGCACATTTGAAGACTCCACCGCGTGGTGGCCACCACTAACGACGCCTCCAGATGGTGCGCCGAATATTCTTGTAGTACTACTTGACGATGTCGGTTATGCACAATTTGGTTGTTACGGCTCAGACATTGCCACACCAACATTCGACAAACTTGCCGGTAACGGTTTGCGTTACAGCAACTATCACACGACTGCATTGTGT
>JABMNW010000114.1 GCA_013204455.1 Acidimicrobiaceae bacterium | reverse complement strand
GGTTGCGCCGTTTGAGCCGGTGCCGTCGGGGGGTTGGCACCGGCTCTTTCGTTTCTCAGTAGCGTAAGTTGCTGATGACAAATAAGTATTCAACGATTTCATTTCTTTCTGACTACGGCACGCGCGACGAATTCGTTGGTGTTGTCAAGAGTGTGATCTATGAGATTGCGCCACAATGTCGTATTGTTGATCTGACTCACGAGATCGAACCATTTGATGTGCGCGCTGGATCGTTATCGCTTGCACGTGCAGTTTCTTATATTGCAAGTGGTGTTGTACTCGCCGTTGTTGATCCAGGAGTTGGTGGAACACGTCGTGCTGTTGCGATAGAAGTTCTAGATGGTAAAGGGGTGTTCGTTGGTCCCGACAACGGTTTATTAGCGATGGCGATTGCATTGGCTGGAGGCGCTGGGCGAGCGGTATGCCTGACAAATACCGCTTATCACCTCACAGCGCCAGGTGAAACTTTTGCGGGACGCGATATTTTCGGACCTGCAGCAGCACACCTATGTAATGGTGTGGATCTGGCTGAACTTGGCGAGATGATCGATCCAGCACTGTTATTACCTGGTGTCGTACCGGTGCCTCGAGAAGAAGATGGTGTATTACACGGTGAAGTTACTTGGGTTGATCGGTTCGGTAACTGTCAGTTGAATATTGGTCCCGACGAGATCACAGATTTTGGCGATGTGGTGCGCGTCGAGATTGGCTCGCTAATGAGCGGAGCGAGTTCCACGCGTGAGCCAGTTGTGCGCGCACTCAAAGTTGTTCGCAGTTATGGCCAAATTGGAAGCGGCCCTGGACTCGTTGTGGATTCGTACGGAATGCTTTCACTTTGTGTCGATCGCGGATCTGCAGCCACAGAACTGCACATTGGCCAAGGAGATCTAATCATGTTGTCGACCGCAACCGAAAAGGTGACAACTCCAGTTCGTCTCAGTCCAACTCGTTAGCCTGTTACTTATGCGACCAGCCACAACCCTGACGATTGCGTTGTTATTGCTCGCGATCCTTGCGGCAGGTATTGCCTCGTTAGTTATTCGTTAATTATTTTTCGACACATCATGCGACGGGCTCGTGGCTTTAGAAATAGAGCGAACAGAATTGCTTGCCACTAGAAAACCTGCAAACAATATGCACAACCCGACAAGCAGGGTGACTGCAAACGCTCGGTCTTTGCCTAGTCGCCCTGCGACTGTTCCGCTTGCTGAAAGCACGAGCGTTCCAGCAGCGACCAAGACGTTGCCAAGAGCCCGACGCATACGTGAGTCGACGATTCGCTCAACTGAATTCGACAGAATTGGTGTGGTTTTTTTAAATAAACCCCACGTAGACCACAGCGCACCCGCAATGATAATTAGCGCAGGCACACCAGAACCAACGGCAGCAAGTACTCGCGGTAGAACACCGAACAATTCGCGCGCCGAAGGAAACTCGCCGTCGATTATTTGTCGTTTTGCTGGGGCAATTGAGATGACTCCAACCGCAAATGCGGTGAGACTAGTTAATAGAGTGCGAACCCGGTTACCAATTTTTGTACCCGCTAATAAATAGATTGTGCCGAGTGCTAGCCAGGCGACATTGAGGACCGCACCTGTAAGAAAAAATATTCTAAAAATAATTAATGTCCAGCCTGTTGTTTCGGCCCACCACAGCGCGAATGATCCACTTGCGAACAGAACCAAGGCAATTGTCCAAGCAAGTTCATGGGCTTGACCGCGACGATGCCAACGATCAAAAGTAATTAATGCGAATGCACTCGCGACAAGAGTCGCTGCACCAGCAAGGGCAGCGTTGATCTGGTTTACCGAAGCTTCGATGGTCATAGTTAGCACGACAGAACGATAACTGGCGTGACAAAAGGCGCGAAAGATAGAACCGAAACTACCAGCGCCAACTTTGTGAATTTCTGCACTAAGCCATACCCTGAAGGTTATGACTCAACTTCAAAGACGCCGAATCCCCGATGCAGCGGTTGCTCGCTTGCCAGTTTATTTGCAGATCCTGAATAACCTTGCTAACACAAACGTGTTGCGATTTTCTAGTGACGAACTTGCAGCACTTGCGGGCGTAAACGCAGCAAAGGTTCGCAAGGATCTTTCTTATCTCGGCAGTTATGGAACGCGTGGTGTTGGTTACGAAGTGACTTACCTGATGTATCAAATAAAGCGCGAACTTGGTCTGATGCGTGAGTGGAATGTTGTCGTAGTCGGCGCAGGCAACTTGGGTTGTGCACTTGCGAAGTTTGGCGGGTTTGCGGCGCGCGGATTTCCAGTTGTTGGCATCGTTGATATTGATCCAAAGAAAATTGGTCAGATCACTGGTTTGCTTGCTATCGCTGATGCGCGCGAACTTGGCAACATCGTGCGTGATCAAAAAGTTAAAATTGGAGCGATTACTACTTCCTCTGCGGGAGCACAATCGGCGGCAGATGCTCTGATCGATGTGGGAATCACATCGATCCTTAACTTTGCACCTGTGGTTTTATCGACACCGAGCAGTGTTTCGGTGCGCAATGTGGATCTCGGTGTTGAACTACAAATTTTGAGTTACTACGAGCAAATGCGCGCCGAATCGGGTGACAGTTCGCAAAACTCGCAGAAACTAAGTCACGTCAATGCCTAATCTGAGAACATGCGACAGTTGCTCACTTGGCGGCTATGGGCCGCATTCGGAATATTGGCAGTTGCCGGCTTCTTAGTGATGTTTGCATCATGTCGCGACTGTTTTGGTCGTGGCGGAGATGTGGTATTGATTCCAAGAGTCGTTGAGAAAAATATCGAACTTGTGGGAATTATTTCGAAATTTTCGCAAGGCCAAGGTTGGAGATTGGAAAATGGTCGCACGATTGGTGACGCCACTGCATCTCTTGATGACGGTCGCACTGTGTTTATTGCTGCAGAAACTCCAGGAGAACTTGATTGCACCGATGTCACGGTGAAGTCTTCTTGTGTGATGCTTGCCAATATGTTTGGCGACTCAGTGATGTGGTTTGCGATAACCGAGACGAACGGCGAAAAGCCCGATCGGATACTTGAGTTACCAAGTCTTGTGGACATGCTGGACGGCGGCGACCTGGGTGTGCTGGCCAATGGTTGGATTGTTCGACTGGCAATAGGAACAAAAAAAACTTGCGGCGGCGACACTGGCACCCTTCGGGAGTTCATCAATAGTTACGCTCCTGATAAGAGCATCTCAAAAATGAATCTAATCACTGACGAAGTCGATGAAGTGGTCTGTCAAAGTTAATTAATTTCGCCGAATAGTTAGTTAGGCGTTTGGCATCAGGCGAACAATTGCTGCAGCTGCTTTATAGGCCGCTTCGGCTGGGCCGGTCTCGTCTGGTCGCAAAAGGTTCGCCATGATCCGCAATACCCATTCCATCAGCGTGCGGCTGTTAATTCCGACTCGGGATAATTCACGCATCAAGACGGGACGACCAATAACACGCGCGAAGAGTCGTGCAACTTTGAAGTACTGACCGTATTCGTCTTCGATCATTTGCTCGTAGCGCCTTAATATCGTCGCGTCGCCAGAAATAAGTGCATCGTGCAACACCTCGGCTGCCATGTGCGCGGTTTCGTAGGCGTAATCGATGCCTTCACCATTAAATGGATTGACACTGCCTGCAGCATCACCGATCACGACATGCGTTGGTCCAACCTTTGGTCCGACAGATCCACCCATCGGAATTTTTCCACTAGTCGCTCTACAATCGGGTTTCGATGGATCTATTTCCCAACGATCTGCGACCATGTGCGCGTACGAATCAAGCAAGTGCGAAGTATTTACATTTTTGAAGTTTTTAAAAGTAGATAGCAGTCCGACACCAATATTTATTGTCCCGTCGCCGACTGGGAAAATCCATCCGTAACCAGGCATTGACTTACCGCTTCGATCTTTTACATCAAGCGCCGACTCAATCCATGGCTCAGCGTGTCGTGGGCTTTGCCAATAGGTGCGAATCGCGGTGCCATATGGCCAGGTTTTTTCTCGCGATGCACCTATTGCTCGTCCGAAGCGCGAGTTTGCTCCGTCGGCGATGACGAGATAATCGGCATGAATTGCAACAGTGCTGTCGTCAAGTTTATTAGTAATCATCGCGCCGCGTACGCAACCCTTTTCGATGATCGGTGTCACTGCTTCATGTTCCTCGAGCAGCGTTGCTCCAGCCTTTTGCGCATTGCGCGCGACCATCATGTCGAGCTCGCGTCGGCGTACGACATATCCATAGCGCGGATAAATCGGATGAGTTGGCCACCGCAATTCGAGGGCCTTACCGTGTGCAGTGGCACGAAGACCTTCGTAACGATGAAACTGCAAGAGTTGACTACTAAGTCCCATGTCGTCGAGTTGCTTCACGGCTCTTGGTGTCAGTCCGTCTCCACATGTCTTTTCTCGCGGAAACTTTTTGCGTTCAACGACAATTACATCGTGGCCAAGTTTGGCCAACCAAAATCCAGCAGCCGCGCCCGCGGGGCCACCGCCGATCACGAGTACTTCGGTGCGCAGCACTTTATGGACGAGGATCAGTACCCACATGTTTTGGGGCGTCTGGCATCGCCGTGTAGGTCTCGGCAATGTTGTCAAAATTAACTGCACCGGTTCTGAGTCCAGCAAAAATTTCTGACTCAGGGGAGCACCAATGGTCGTACTCGGATTTCCATTCTTGGCTCTGCGGATCGGCGCCACTAATTACATATCGCACATGGCATACGACGCCAAGAATTTCTGTCTCGGTTAAACCACCCCCATGTTTTTCGCCCTGCTGTGGCATTGGGTTGCCGTTAAACGAAAGCGGCGCGTGTGGTCCGCCCGTACGGTCTGGATCTCCATAGATTGCCAGACCAGCCGAAACAAATTGTTGACTTCCGTTGTAGACAAAGTTAAGCATGTCTTCAATTTTTGGAAAAGTTTTTAACACTTCACCCTGATACAAAATTCGTCCCGCGCCCCCCGCGCCATCCGCACCATGGCAACCTGCACATGACCCATAAATGCCAGCACCGATTGCCAGCGGACCCGCCACAGTTTTTTCTTGCGGTCGAACAGCGAGTAGATACAGAAATGCCCATAATGGCAACAAACCCAAAGTAGCCATTGCCCAAAACGGAATCTTCTTCCGCGTTTTTGCGGCAACGACATAAGCAGAATCTGGCGGCGGAGGTGGAGGCCCGCTTACTAGAGGTGCATTCGCTACTGGCGCACTCGCCGCAGGTTTATTCTCAGGTGCCTCTGTCGGAAGATTCGCCGTGGTCCCAGCCGCATCCGTTGAAGGGGACGCACCCGATAGCGCATCGCGACGTTCACGCGCGCGCTTGAGTAGGTGTTCGGGTACTTCAGCCACTTTGTTTCCCTTTTGTTTCCCTTTTGATTCCTCTGTATTGGCACGCCTGATGTTACTCACAGGCTAGACGCAATGTGCCTTGCAGTCAGAAGTTCACGAGCGCACAACCAAAAAACCGAAATGGTTACCAGAGACTTCTGCGACTAGTTATCTGCCAGCACAAATACCCTCTAGATTCTTTGTCCGAGTAGGCTTTAAACTGATTTTACGAAGAAAGGGTAGCCCCTAAACGATGCTCGCAATTGACATTCTCAGATGGCCAGGCGTGAATCAGGCATTCCTATTCTCCTTGGTCTTCACGACGTTGTTGGCTCTTGTCATTATTCCAATTGGTCAGCGGCGTCGCGTTGATCGCAAAGCAACTTGGGGTGAGGCAATGCTTGGCGCGGCATACGTATTCGCAGTGTTATTTCTTGCATTTGGTGTTGTACCACACCAGTTTATGGACCATGCCGACAAAGATTTGGGTTGGAACAAAGACAAACTCGTTTACGGACCGTTTAATATATTGAAGCCGGATACTGTCGGTGGAAGTTTCCCGATGACGATTAGTTATGAAGCAGTCCGTGACATCATTGTTGTTGTAATTCATGTTTTTTACATCGGTCTGATGATTTATTTGTTCTCTTGGTGGCAAAAGCGTGGCGAAGTTGTGGCTAAAGAGATTGTTACATCAAGTTACGGTCGACCACTTGTGAAGAAGAGTTAATCCATGGCAAAAACTGACGCAAATCCACCGATGATGCCTTACACGGATGATTATCATCTTGTCGAAGTCGATGCCGAATATCTGAGTAAGGCAGTCAAGCCAAAACAGTTCATTCACATTGATCAATCTGAGTGCATAATGTGCGAAGGTTGTGTCGACATTTGTCCATGGAAGTGCATCTTTATGGTTTCGCCTGAAGCGATTAGTCAAGCCGATGGCACTGAGCTTCCGGGCGATGACCCGTCTGACAAGGTCGTGTTTATTATTGACGATGATGTTTGTACGC
>JABMNW010000113.1 GCA_013204455.1 Acidimicrobiaceae bacterium | reverse complement strand
GTGCACACTGCACGACGTACAACTGCCTCAATCGGCGAGCGCCTCAATTACAAGTGTGCACTTGGTTGCGATCTCGTGGCGCAGATCTACGGGTGCTGGTTTGGTAAATGTCGGTTTGCGAAATCGCAATACATTCGCGCCTGCGGTTGTCAGGCGAGTCTCTAGTTGATCTAAAAACACATCGCCCCGGGCTTTAGAAATATCAAGCAGTCCAATTGTCTGTCCGGAAATAGTTTTTGGGCGAGTCAGTAACTCACGCGACGCTAATTGCCGTTCGCTAGTTGGATCAAGGATCACGCGTACGCTCATGCCAAGACCAACCTAGTCACTGGATCACTGCCGATAGCGCGGTTGGCCCAGCCGCCAATAATCGCACTAAACAAACCTGCCTGACCGCCGGCGTGCACGAGCAACAAACCATTTGGCCGAAACTTCGGCAAAGTTGCATCCTTGAAGGCTTCCTGTACGCCTTCGGCCATACCGCCTGCTCCACGCACAATCTCACTACCTGGCAATTGCAAACGCGAGTGGATCTCTTGTAACACGCGCTCGCGGTTCCATCCAGCCTGTGCGTAGACCCGCGCATGTTCTGGACCAATTACGAGTAAAGCATCAAACGCATAAGGAAGTTTTGGATGATGCACCGTGCGCAAACACGCCGCAAGGGTTTGCGAGAGTTGTTCTGGATCACGAACTAGTTGATCCACGACGCATCTTGGCCCTTCACCTGCAAAAACTGTTACCGCGTTCTGTGTCGCTGTAAAGCCGCGAGAAACAGCAAGTGAATCAAATGGTGAACCCGCTTCGTCTTCGGCGAAACAGAAACTTAACTTGCCAGGGTTGCCATGTGCGGCGCGATCAACTTCACCTGGCCGACCGCCACCAACATTACGAATCGTGAGTTGCACCGCACGACCGATCGTTAGATTCGCACGGTTGCCTTGGCCAAGCACATTGACTCCAGAGTTCATGCCGATTGCTCGTGTGCCAGGCCCATTGCAAATAATTACTGGCCCAACGGGCATCGTGGTGGCGAGTACGCCGTGCATATTGAACTCGTCAGTGCACACCGCCTCCAGTGCGGCGATTACCCATGGCAAATATTCGGGCAAGCATCCGGCCATCACGGCATTAACCGCAATTTTTTCGACAGTTAGTTCGACGAGATCAGGTGGCGCGATAGCAATTACGTCTTGCGGCGCATGACTAGTGCCGGTGAGCATTCTCATCACGCGCTCGGGTGTTGGTGGGACGACTGGCAACCCATCGGTGAAGCCACGGGCAAACATTGCTTCGAACTCATCTTCGGCTGACGCAATATCGATTTGGCGCGAATGCAACACAGATCCGCCGAAACGCACACGCAATTTGTCAACAAGATCCGGATCCACGCTTATCGATCCACAACCTGGGCGAAATTCGGGAAGATCCGCACCGAGATCGCCGATGCCAGTAAGTTCTCGCCACTCGCGACGTAGCCAACCGACTGTGCGTTTTGTTTCGACGCCATTCTCTCGATAGATCAGAGCCGGCACCGTGTCGATATCGGCATGCCAACTAGTTGCGAGATCGTGATCGTACACACGATCGACTCCTTCAGGAAATGTCGGATCATCCTGCGTATACACCGTCAGGTTCGGAAGTTCGCGCTGTAAATGTGCGATCACAGGCACGACCATCACACATGTTGCGCAATCACGCTTGACAATTAGTGTCCAACCGTCTTTAAGTTCACCAGTCATATCAACTCACCAAAAATTCGCAAATACGTTTGTTGACGAGGTCACTTTGTTCGAGATGTAAAAAATGTCCGGCACGATCGACTATCTCAATTATTACATTGGCCGGGAGCATCGCTCTGGCGGATTCAACAACATCGATACCAATGCAACCATCGTCTCGTCCATGTAAATACAACAGCGGTTGGCTCGGCACAGCAGAGCCTATTTGAGTTTGTAATGCATCAAGCGTTGGATCGCGATAGCCGTTACCCAAAGTTGCGCGGTAATAACCGAGCGCTGCTTGCAAGTGTTTCGGATCAGTCAGAGATTTTTTCACAAATGCAAGATCGTTCGTCGCGTCATGTCCAGGTGACCATTCTCGCCACAGCATGTCAATAAATTGGTAGTCATTTGCACGCACCACATGATCTGCGAGTCCGTGTTGGAAAAAGAACATGTACCAACTCCGCTTGAGTTGCACGAGGTTTTGTACGAAAGCGACTCCAAGTGCAGCGCCAGGTGGGACAGCCATGCCGACAACTTTTCGCCATCGCGTTGGCGCATCAAGTGCCGCGCCGTAAGCACTTGGCGCACCCCAGTCGTGTCCGATAACTACAGCGTCGTCACTACCGCCGAGAATCTCGTGCAACGCATTGGCGTCGCGCGCCAACATTGCAGTTTGGTAACAATCATCTTGGGGGATTGCACTTGGCGCATACCCACGAGTAAAAGGCGCGATGGCGTGGTATCCGTTTTCGGCAAGTTGCGGCATCAGGTGACGCCAAGTTTGTGCCGTGTCCGGAAAGCCGTGTAAACACAGCGCCAATTTTCCAGATCCACACTGTAAATACGAAAACTCGGTGCCGTTAGCGGCGACACATTCGATGGATATTTCTGCACTGACCATGGCTAAACGGTAGTTGGCTGCGACGAAGGTCACGCCATCGGGTCTTTACTCTCGTGCAACTCGCGCATACCGTTTGGGCTGTGGGGGAAGATGGATTTCTGGTGAAGTTCCATGGCGTGCGTGGTTCAACTGCTTGTCACGGACGTGATACCCAGCGATACGGCGGAAACACTTCATGTGTCTCAATGCATTTCGGCAACGTATCGCCAATTATTTTTGATCTCGGTACTGGGTTGCGATATCTCACTAGTGATGTAAGCGAATCTAAACCGAAACCATTTGTCGGTTCGTGTTTGTTAACGCACTTGCATTGGGATCACACCCAAGGTTTGCCGTTTTTTCCGGCCCTGTTGCATCGCGACACAGTTCTCGACATCTACGCACCAAAACAAAATAATGGCTGTTCGCTTCGGGACGCATTCGTGACAAAAATATGTCCACCCACATTTCCGGTTTCAATAGATGAGTTTGATGCGACGATAAACTTTCATGAAATCGGCGATGATGAATTTTTGATTGGTGATGCACATATCGTGAGCAGGCTTGTGCCACACATTGGGCCAACACTTGGCTTTCGAGTAACTGTCGACGACACGGCCGTGACATATTTGTCTGATCACCAGCAACCACTTGGCGAATTTTCGATAACCAAAGGCGCGAGGCAACTATGTCAAGGCACAGATCTTCTGATTCATGATTCGCAGTTCACTCCAGCAGAATTCGCCGAAAAGAATGATTGGGGTCACTCCACGATCGAATTTGCAATGTGGGTGGCTGAGACAACCTCGGCAAAGCGCTTGGCTTTGTTCCATCACGATCCCTCGCGCACCGATGAGCAACTAGACGTGCTTACAGCACGCCTCGTCGGCGTCGCACAAAATCGCGGTTTTGAGGTATTTGCCGCGGCCGATGAAATGTCGGTGCGGGTTCCTCACGTAGTCTCTGAGTTGTGAACAAGGCATTTAATAGCAAACAATTTCGCCAAGTGTTGGGCAATTTCCCGACCGGAGTGGTGATTGTTAGCGGAATTGACAAGTCTGGTTTGCCACAAGGAGTGACGATTGGATCGTTTACATCCGTGTCACTTGATCCGCCACTTGTTGGTTTTTTCCCTAATTTTACTTCTGCATCATGGCCGGCGATTGCGTCGAGTGGTTCGTTTTGCGTAAATGTGTTGGCCGAAGATCAAGGCGAACTATGTTGGCGTTTTGCAAAAGAAACTGTAGGTCGTTACGAGGGTGTGCAGTGGACTCCCGCACCAAGTGGTTCGCCAAAAATTGCGGGCGCGATTGCATATATTGATTGCACTATCGAATCTAGTTCGCAAGTAGGCGATCATTTATTTGTCGTTGGTCGCGTACAACACCTAGAAGATGTTTCTGGTTCTGACAAAGCAATGGTCTTTTTTAGAGGAGCAGTCGCAGGAGTTTCACCATTGACGTGAGTTTTGTTTCCGCCGTCGTGGTCGCTGCGGTGTTCGTTTATGCCGGTGTTGCCAAGTTCGCCACATTCGGCAACTGGACAGTTCAAGCCAGAGCCCTCGGTGCTCCGGATCCAGCCGTGGTTTTGGTACCAGTCACTGAGATCTCGCTCGGTGTGTTGCTTGTTGGTAGATGGTGGTTTATCCAAACTGTTGTTGCAGGCGTTTTGCTGTTGATAGTTTTCACAGCGTTGTTGCTGATTCGTTTACGGGACGCGGAGCGTCAGCCGTGTGCGTGTTTTGGCTCGACATCCAAACGTCCAATTAGCTGGCTAGATGTTTTACGCAATGTGGTGCTTATCGCAGTGCTTATTGTTGCCGCCGTGTCGACAGTAGGGTGAGGCAATGCGAGTTTGGATTGATCAAGATCTCTGCACTGGGGATGGACTTTGTGAAGACCATTGCCCGGATGCTTTCAAACTGCTGGAAGACGGCATTTCTTATGTCGCCGAATTAGGTGTGCCGTTGAATGATCCGGGTGGAGCAGGAAGTCTCGCGCGTGTTGCCAATCGTGACCGACAAAGTGTGTTACGTGCGGCCGAAATTTGCCCCGGCGAATGTATCTTTATCGATATCAGTGATGAGATGCCTATTTCGCAAAATGCGAGCGCGGCGTGACTATACGCTGAAAGCAATGACATGGCGAATCGCCGCAAATGGTGTCGCACTTGTTGTTGTCGTGTCCGTGACAACCGTTGTTAGCGCCGCGACCTATGATTTGAATAGTACGGTTATTGATCAGCGCAAAGTTTCGGACATTGATGCAAAATCTGCACTGGCAAGTATCAAAGTCGAAAATGAGCATCCGAATGGATATCGCCGCAGTCTTTTTATCCACTGGACTGACGTTGATGGTGATGGCTGTGATACGCGCGAGCAAGTTTTAATACGTGACACCGTTACCAAAGCGCAAGTAGACCCATATCGCTGTTATCTCGTGGCAGGCGACTGGGTCTCGCCATATGACGGCGCAAAGTTGGGTAATCGTGGTGATGTTGACATTGATCACTTGGTGGCACTAAAGGAAGCGTGGGATTCTGGCGCATGGAACTGGAGTGAAGCGCAACGCGAGGCATACGCCAACGACACGACTGACCGCCGCACACTAATTGCGGTTACTGATCGTGCAAATATTTCGAAAGGTGACAAAGATCCCTCTAATTGGATGCCACCTCTGCGCAGTTACTGGTGCACATATCTTGGCGATTGGATATCGGTGAAGGCTCGCTGGGGATTGTCCATGGACCAAAGTGAATATGGTCGGATAAAAAATTTATTGGCGAGCGATTGTTCGTCTCTGACGATTGCAAGTTGGAGCGCTGTGCCAGTGTTGGCGAACGTTGTTGGCTCGGCGACAAGCACGAGTTCTTCGGTGGCGAAAAGCGCACCGAGCACCAGTTCAAGCACTACAACTATTTCGACGGTGACTACCGCTACTACTACAACAACTAGTGCCACGGTCGTAAAAGACATTACTCCGGGTGCCTATTGTGCTCCGCTCGATGCAGGAGGTAGTTACAAAGGTGTGGCATATATTTGCTCGAAAACAAATGCCGAAGGAACCGCATATTCTGGCAATCGAGCCCGTTGGCGCAAATCGACCAACTAGGATAAACGGCATGTCGAAGAAAACAAAAAAGAAAAAAGCGCGGATGCGTCGTTCAAAAGCAAATCATGGCAAACGTCCAAACATGGGTCGCGGCTAATTTCGTTATTCGTTATTCGTTATTCGTTATTCGGCGCTAGTCGTCCTCGAAGCCGCGTTCTAGAAACTG
>JABMNW010000112.1 GCA_013204455.1 Acidimicrobiaceae bacterium | reverse complement strand
GTTTTGCATTGCGTGATGCTGGTTATGAGACGATCATGTTGAACTGCAATCCCGAGACGGTTTCAACCGATTACGACACCTCGGACAGACTTTATTTCGAGCCACTAACGCATGAAGATGTGATGAATGTGATCGAGGCTGAACAAGCCGCCACAGGCGTAGCACCAAAAATAATTGTTGGCTTAGGCGGGCAGACTCCGCTAAAACTTGCTACTCAACTTCCAAGTGAACTGATTGTTGGCACAACAAGTGAATCAATTGATATCGCAGAGGATCGCGAAAAATGGAGTTCACTGTGCGAATCTCTTGGGATTTTGCAACCCCCAGGCGGTACTGCACGCACTTTAGATCAGGCGGTAAAAATTGCAAATAACATTGGTTATCCAGTGTTAGTACGACCAAGTTATGTTTTGGGTGGGCGTGCAATGCAAATCGTGCACGATGAGACTCAACTGCGTGGTGCGATGCACGAGATGAGTCAGGCTGGATCCCTTGGTCGTGAAGGTGGGTTGTCCGCAACCCGACCTGTGCTAGTTGACCGGTTCTTGGAGGATGCAACAGAAGTTGATGTGGACGCAATCCGCGATGGGCATGGCGAAGTACTGATTGGTGGCGTGATGGAGCATGTTGAGCAGGCGGGTGTGCACTCTGGGGATTCAGCCTGCACTATTCCGCCGGTGACACTCTCTGAGAAAATTATCGACACGATTCAAAGCACAGTTGGCAAAATTGCTGAAGCGTTAAAAGTAGTCGGGCTTATCAATGTGCAGTTTGCGATTGCCGACGAGATTGTTTATGTGATCGAAGCCAACCCGAGAGCAAGCCGAACTGTGCCGTTCGTGGCCAAGGCGACAGGTGTTCCTTTGGCCAAAGTGGCAAGTCGAGTGATGCTCGGCGCGACACTCGCCGAACTGCGCACCGAGGGATTATTGCGTGATCCCGTAGGAAAGTCGCATGTCTCAGTCAAAGAAGCAGTCCTGCCATTCAATAGATTTACTGACGTCGATACTGCACTCGGGCCAGAGATGCGTTCGACTGGCGAAGTAATGGGAATCGACGACTCGTTTGCCAGGGCGTTTGTTAAATCGCAGTTTGCCGCGGGTACAACATTGCCCGTATCCGGTCTTGTCTTCATGTCGCTAAACGATCGCGACAAGAGTGGCGGGGTCGAAGTAGCCAAGGGTCTCACATCTCTCGGTCTTACGATCGCCGCAACATCTGGCACCGCTGAATACTTAATCCAGCACGGTTGTGCCGTGGCGCGAGTTGTTGGGAAGTTCTCGGATCGCACACCAGATCGTGTCAACGGCGACGACGCCGTTGGGTTGATCGAACGAGGCGAGATCGCGCTAGTTATCAATACTCCTCGGGGATACGGTACGCGAAACGATGGCGAAGCAATTCGTAAAGCCGCCAATACTTATCGTGTTTCTGTTGTGACAACATTGAGTGCCGCGACTGCGGCAGTGCAAGGAATGATTGAACAACGCGAAAGACCATTTACGGTGATGTCGCTACAAGAGTTTCACGCACCGTGATTAGGTTTTTATGAGCCACGAATCGATAGATTCGAGCCCAGTAATAATCAGCCCAATAATAATTGGCCCAGTAATAATTGGCCCAGTAATAATTGGCACAGTAGAACTAGCGCACCCGATTCTTACCGCATCTGGCACCGCAGGTTACGGGGCTGAGTTTGATGCTTACTTTCCATTGCGCGAAATTGGTGGCGTGGTTACCAAATCGGTGGCACCGTTCGAGTGGCAAGGAAATCCGGCGCCAAGATTGCATCCAACCAAAAATGGAATGCTCAACGCGGTCGGATTGCAGGGCAAAGGCGTTGCACATTTCATCGAGCATGACCTACCGATATTGCGCAAAACTGGAGCCACGGTAATTGTCAGCATTTGGGGTCACCGTGTGCAGGATTATTTGCAAGCCGCAAAGATGCTGTTCGCTGTTCGTAGCGAAATTACGGCAATCGAAATTAATCTCTCGTGTCCGAATCTGGGCGGCGACCACACGATGTTTGCCCACGATCCAGCGCTGAGTGCACAAATCGTGGATCTCTGTCTTGCCGCAGAGTTGCCGTTGTGGGCAAAGTTAAGTCCCAACACAACGCAACTTGTCGACATCGCACGCGCGGTGCAAAACGCTGGAGCGCAAGCGGTGACACTTGTCAACACTGCAATTGGAATGGCGATAAATACGGATACTGGTCTTGCGGTTCTAGGAAATATACGTGGTGGACTATCTGGTTCGGCGCTACATCCGATTGCTGTTCGATGTGTGTTTGATGTTCGCGCAGCCTTACCCGAAATTGGGATCATCGGTGTAGGCGGAGTTATGTCGGGGCAAGATGCAGCAGAACTGATGCTCGCTGGCGCTAATGTGGTGCAAGTGGGTACCGCGACGTTTGCCAATCCTCGTGCGCCTTTGATTATTCAACGACAACTAGTTGAGTGGGCTAACCAGCATCGCCTAACAAACTGGTCGCAGGTCACCTCAGCGGCACACCATGGCGGGCTTTTATGACAAGACAATCGACGGTCCCCGATGCAGCCAAAGTTGCCGGGCCGCTGATTGAAATGCTTTTTGGTCGAGTACCAATAAATTTTGAGTTTTGGGACGGCTCGAACCTGACACCAAAAGACCCAGCAGCAAAAGACGGTATTGCGAATGTTCGCCTGCGGTCCGCCGATGCATTGCGGCATCTTCTATGGTCGCCCAACGAACTCGGTATGGCCCGTGCATTCGTTACTGGCGAGATGGAAGTTGAGGGAGATATTTTTGAGGCATTTCGGGCGTTGCGTCTAGGTGGTACGAACCTGCCGCGAGGATTGCGGGTTTTACCGCGAGTTCTGACTACCGCTTTTCGTTTGGGTTTGATTGGTCGCCCATTGCCACCGCCCCCGGAGGAGATGCATCCGCGAGGCAAACTTCACTCCTTTGTACGCGACGCGAAGGTGGTCCGGCACCACTACGACATAAGTAACGACTTTTACCGCATCGTGCTTGGGTCATCGATGACGTATTCGTGCGCGCTCTTCACTGATTCCGCGATGTCGCTGGCCGAAGCTCAGGTAGCCAAGAACGACCTTGTCTGTCGCAAACTTGGCCTTAACGAGCGGCCCGGGATGCGATTACTCGACGTTGGTTGTGGTTGGGGATCGATGGCTTTGCACGCGGCTCGTCATTACGACGCTCGTGTTGTCGGCGTAACCATCAGCCGGGAGCAATTCAAGGCGGCCACGCGGCTTGTGGAACAAGCCGGACTCGCAGGTCGAGTCGAGATCCGGCTCGAGGACTATCGGCTACTGCGCGGCGAGCGATTTGATGCCATTTCATCAATTGGCATGTCCGAGCATGTCGGTAAAGCCAAGATTGGCGAATACTTTTCGACGCTGACATCGCTGTTGTCGCCGCAAGGCAGGATTTTGAATCACGCCATCTCATCGGTCGGCGGATCAAAACTGGACCGTCGCACGTTTATGTATCGATATGTTTTCCCCGATGGTGAGTTGCTTGACGTCGGTAAAACCGTTTTGGCGATGGAGGATGCCGGGTTGGAGGTGCGTGACGTCGATTCACTACGTGAGCACTACGCACTTACACTGCGTGCGTGGGTAGCCAATCTTGAGTCGCAATGGGATACCGCAGTCGCTCTGGTCGGAGTCGGGCGAGCGCGAGTCTGGCGGCTGTATATGGCCGCTTCAGCTGTCGGGTTTGAAGAAGGCAGCCTCGCTATCCACCAAGTTCTAGGTGTTCTTCCCACCGCTATCGGTACGAGTGGGATTGATCTGGAGCGAAAATATCGGAACGGGCATTAACCAGACGCAAGTACAATATATTAATGGCAACGTCGCCTGCTAATCAAAGCGAACGCAACATGGTGCGGGTTAGTGCGCTGGCCAGTGCATTAAATTTGCGAACCGAGATGTCTCATGTACTTGAAGAAATATCGACAGGTTCTTTATCTTTACTTGAGGTACTTGCCAAAAGCACTAACGATGAAGCAACTAGTCGTTTGTATGTCGTCAAAGCGCTCGAATCGATTCCTGTGGTCGGCAAAATCAAGGCTCGTCGGGTGATGGCAGAACTCGGCATAACTCAAAAGCGCCGTGTTGACAGTCTTTCAACCCACGAACGCGACGCCCTTGTCAAGGCGCTCGGCTAATGTCTGACAACGATCACGGATTAGTCATTGTTGTCTCCGGGCCAGGCGGTGTTGGTAAGAGCACGATCGTCGATGAACTAGTAAAAAAAGATTTGCAATTATGGCTAAGTCGTTCTTGGACAACTCGCGAGTGTCGTCAAGGCGAAGCAGCAGATGCCTACAAGTTTGTTACTCGCCAACAGTTCGAACAGCACATTGCCGATGGGGGATTTCTTGAGTGGACTAGTTTCCTCGGTAACTTCTATGGAACGCCAACACCTAATCCACCCGCTGGCAAAGACACGGTGCTCGAAATTGAGGTTGATGGCGCACAGCAAGTCAAACAGTTGAATGCCGACGCACTACTTCTTTTCGTTCTGCCGCCGTCACGACAGGAGCAAAAGGCTCGCCTTAGAGGTCGGGGAGATCCAGAACAGAAGGTCGAAAAACGACTCCGCAAGGCCGAAGAGGAAGAGCCGGTCGGCAAAGCAATTGCTGATTATGTGATCGTTAATGATGACCTTGGATCCACGGTTGCCGAGATGAGTCGGATCATCATTTTTGAACGAAAGCAACGCCACGACCGCTAGAAGAATCGGCTATACTTATGAGCCGCAAGACATACCTCGCGACTCGCCCCAGGAGGATTTTCGTGACCACCGAAGACACAATGATGAACCCAGCAATCGAATCACTGATGGGTCGCACCGGCTCCAAATTTTCGCTCGTCACGCTCGCCGCCCGTCGTGCACGCGAGATTAACTCGTACTTCAACCAATTAGGTGATGGACTTGGCAACATGGTGCCACCACAGGTGAGTTCAACGGCACGCAAGCCTTTGTCAATTAGTTTTGAGGAGATTTCTGCCGGCAAAATTCAATTGGTTGCCAAAACCATTGAAGAGTTGGCCGCCGAAAACGAGGCTGCCGCGGCCGCCCAAGCAAGCGAATTAGATGCTGAACAAGAGTCAGCTACTGAGATTACAGCCGAATAGTTAGTCGAATAACTTGTGAAGAAGTTTTCATTTACATCTGAAAGCGTGACTGAAGGTCACCCAGACAAGATGGCCGATCAGATATCGGATGCCGTGTTGGATGCAATTCTCGCAGAAGATCCAGCAGGCCGCGTCGCCTGTGAAACATTGTTGACGACTGGTCTATGTGTTGTCG
>JABMNW010000111.1 GCA_013204455.1 Acidimicrobiaceae bacterium | reverse complement strand
GGGTTCGAGTCCCATCGTCTCCACAACCAAAGGTAGAATTTAAACTATGGCCGAGTTGCTTGATGGCAAGCGCATTGTTGTCACTGGTGGTACTGGGTCGCTCGGCAAAACACTTGTCAAGCGCTTTCTTTCTGGCGAGCACGGAACCCCAAACTCGGTTGTTGTGTTCAGCCGTGATGAGGCCAAACAACACGATATGCGGATGGAGTATCTGCAACGCCGAGTGGCAACCGAAGACGTTACCTACCATAACTTCGAGCGCACTTTACAGTTTGTTATTGGTGACATCCGCGATTTTCATGCGGTGGCACAGGTTCTTGTAAACGCTGACATCGTCATCAATGCCGCAGCATTAAAGCAGGTTCCTTCGTCGGAGTATTTTCCGTATGAGGCTGTGCGCACAAACATTGAGGGTGCCGAAAATATTGTGCGCGCGATCACTGAGTTACGTTTGCCAGTTGAGACGGTTCTTGGCGTTTCAACCGACAAGGCCTGCAAGCCAACTACGGCAATGGGAATGACCAAGGCGGTACAAGAGCGAATCTTCCTTAGCGCCAACCTTCGTTGCCCGGCAACGCGCTTTATTGTGGTGAGATACGGCAATGTTTTGGCATCCCGTGGTTCGGTTATTCCGCTTTTCATCGACCAAATTCAAAACGGTGGTCCGGTCACGATTACCGATCCGCGCATGACACGTTTTCTGCTGACTCTTGAGCAGGCTGTTGACACAGTTACTGTTGCACTTTGCGATTCAAAGCGCGGCGAGATTTTAATTCCTCGCATTCCTGCTGCACTGATTACGGACATTGCCAAAACGCTAATCGCGGATGAACCGTGTACGCAGAAGGTAATTGGTCTACGCCCAGGGGAAAAACTTCATGAGACTTTGGTCTCCGATGAAGAAGCACCACGCACAGTTAAACGAGGTGACTACTTTGCTGTGCTTTCGTTGCTTCCCGAAATTTCGCCGACGAATCCAACAACTCCAGCACTTGTCGGTGAGTTGAGTTCGGAAAGTTTCGTTATGAGCTTTAAACAGACGGCCGAACTGCTCGAGAAAAATGGGTTGTCAAAAAATAATAGAGCAAATGCTAGTTCTAATGAATTGTTGCGCTAGACGAGACGTTGCGAGTCAGCGAACCTTTCATTGAAGATTCTTATTCTCGGAGCGCAAGGTCTGATCGGACATATGTTGGTGCGCGAACTGTCAAACGGTCACGAAATTATTGGTACCGTACGCGAATCACTTGGCAAGAATCTTCCGCTGTCGTCGTTCATTGATTCGAGTCGTATTCGATTTGGCATCAGCGCCGAGAATAATTCTGGGTTGACGAGTTTGTTAGAAGTCGAACAGCCAAACGTTGTGCTCAATTGCATTGGCGTTGTTAAGCAACTACAAGAGTCCAAATACATCTCTACAAGCGAGATCGCAAACTCTAAGTTTCCCCATGTTCTGTCTCAATCATGTGCGTTCGTCGGGGCCAGGCTCATACATTTCAGCACCGACTGCGTGTTCTCTGGTCGGACCGGTAACTATAAGGAGTCCGATGTTCCGGACCCCACGGATAATTATGGCGAGACAAAGATGCGTGGTGAGTTGCGCAACGAACACGACTTAACACTGAGAACTTCATTCGTTGGTCGCGAACTAGTTCACTTCTCCAATCTCTTCGAGTGGGCACGTCGTCAACGCGGCACGCAAGTGCGCGGTTTCCGCCGGGCGATTTATTCTGGAGTCACCACGATGACGCTCGCACGAATTGTTAGATCCTTGATCCACGACCACAAGTCCCTGGCCGGTCTTTTCCATGTGGCATCTCAGCCAATTAATAAGTATGACTTGTTATGCCGTCTCAGTGACCAACTAGGCCTTGATCTAACTGTTACCCCTGATGACTCTTTCCTTTGCGATCGAAGTTTGGACGGATCACGATTCATCAACGCCACGGGGATTGCGGTCCCAGATTGGCAGGACATGCTCGCCGACTTCGCCGCCGATGAGTCGACCTACAAACAACTAGGTTTTCAGTGAGGTATCAAATATGCATGTGATGACAATTGTTGGTACGCGACCAGAAATCATCAAGTTGTCTCGGGTCATGGCGCGGCTTGATGAACACGTGAACCACACCATTGTTCACACCGGGCAAAATTATGATTATGAATTAAATGAGATATTCTTCGAAGAACTTGGCATTCGCCGGCCGGATCATTTCCTCAATGCCGCAGGTACTAATGCCGCGGCCACCATCGCCAAAGTAATCGAGAAGACCGACGAACTCTTCGAGTCACAGGTTCCCGATGCTTTGCTCATCCTCGGAGATACGAACAGTTGTCTCTGTGCTGTCAGTGCAAAACATCGTAAGATACCGATTTTTCACATGGAGGCTGGCAACCGCAGTTTCGATCAACGTGTGCCAGAGGAAGTAAATCGCAAGATCGTTGATCATCTCAGCGATGTAAATATGACCTACACCGAACACGCCCGCCGGAATCTCATCGCGGAAGGGTTTCCCACTGATCGTATATTTAAGACGGGTTCACCTCAGAAAGAAATCCTCGATCACTACGCGCCATTAATCAACGCATCCACCGTTCATTCACGTCTTGGGATTACCGCAGGAAAATACTTAGTCGTCAGCCTGCATCGCCAGGAGAATGTTGATTCAGAGTTACATCTGCGGTCGCTCGTTGACACACTCAACGCAGTGGCGACTCGGTTTGACATGCCGCTCGTGATGTCGCTTCACCCACGCACACGCAAACGACTTGAAGCGGCCAACTTGACCCTTGATCGTCGAGTCATCACCGTGGCTCCGCTCGGGCTACCCGATTATGTACAGTTACAACGCGATTCGTTTTGCACTCTCTCCGACAGTGGCACGATCACCGAAGAGTCGTCGTTGCTTGGATTTCCAGCCGTCACACTGCGCGAAGCACACGAACGCCCCGAGGGTGTTGACGAAGGCGTTTTGGTGATGACAGGCGTGTCGGCACAAAGCGTGGTCGCCGCAATCGATATCACTCGACAACAGTTCGAGACCGTTGGTCCCGCACCGACACCCCCTGATTATCTTGTGGATAATGTTTCATGGAAGGTGTTGAAGATAATTTTGAGTTACACCGAGTATGTCAATCGTCGGGTGTGGCTCAAGTAATAGTCGTAGCGCAGTGAAACTTCTTTTCGTTCATGAGGTGAATTGGCGTACGAAGGTGATTTATGAGATCCACGACTATCCCGAACTATTGTCGCTTGCCGGACATGAGGTTGTGTTCATTGATTTCCCAGAGGGAAATAAACCGTCAGGGTTGGCTCGTTTTCTTGACCTACGAACTCAAGTAAGCCGCAATCAATCACGCGCACATCTTGGATCATCAGTCGAAATTCGCACACCCGGTCGAGCATTTCCACCGCCACTTGACAGACTTTTTGCTTCGATCACCTTCGTACCTCTTATATACGGTGCGTTAAAAAAAGAAAACTTTGATGCGGTGGTGTTATATGG
>JABMNW010000110.1 GCA_013204455.1 Acidimicrobiaceae bacterium | reverse complement strand
GACAATTGCATCAACTTCGTGGTCGCGTTGGTCGCAGTGGTCAACGGGCCTATGCATATTTATTTCATCCACGGGATCGCGCATTATCTGAAAACGCATATGAACGACTGCGGACAATCGGCGAGGCCACCGAATTGGGTAGCGGTTTTAAGATTGCGATGCGCGATCTCGAAATTCGCGGTGCAGGCAACCTGCTCGGTGAAGCACAAAGCGGACATATTGCTGCTGTTGGATACGACCTGTACTGCCAACTTGTTACCGAAGCCGTCGCTGAGATGAAGGGCGAAGTTCCGAAATTGATAGTCGAACTAAAAATTGATGTGCCAATCACAGCATTCTTGCCAAACGATTATGTCGCCAAAGAAGAACTACGTCTAGATGCATACAGGCGTCTCGTTGCCGTGCGCACGCACGCCGATGTCCGCGATATTCAAGCCGAATGGGAAGATCGTTTCGGAGAGTTACCAGATCCGGCAAAGGCCTTATTGATGGTCGGCGCTCTTCGCGCCGAATGTCATCGCATCAACATTCGCGAGATCGTCGTAGCCGACAATCGAGCTCGGCTCTCGCCGATAACTCTTAAAGCCAGTGAATCAATGCGACTTATGCGACTAGCACCAACTGCGACATATCGCGAACAAACCCACGAACTAAACGTTGCAATTCCGCGAAGACAAGAGCCAGCAACATATCTGGTGGGCTTCTTGCAAGAACTCATCGAAGACTAGCTACTAGGGTAAATGCGATGAAAAGCATTAAAAAACTTCGTATTCGTCGGGTAACCGCCGTACTTTGCGGCCTAACTTTCCTGGTTCTAGGTTGTGCCAGTGCTACGACAATTTCTGCCGCCGAGATCAACAACAAACGAATTTCGCGCGACGAACTCGAACTCACACTCACCGAACTAAGCGACGCTGGGCAAACTCCAATTGTGGATGGTGAGGTAAAAGGTGATACCGCGCGCAGTGTGCTGACCGCGCTCGTGCAGGGCCAAGCAACACTGCAATTACTCGATATCTATGGCCAATCAATCACCGACGCCGACCGAGATGCTGTTAGGTCGGCGCTAAGTCAAAATACCGATACGAGCGAATTTACGGAACACCTTAAAAATCTGATCGTCAACCTAAATGCCGGCACCATCGCACTCACGCGCGTCGTCGCGCCGGACGCAAAAAAAGCCGCGGAAATGTACGAAAGAGCGCCAGCATCACTCGGCGTGATGTGTGTCCGCCACATCGTGGTTAAAACTCTCGACGAAGCCAATAATCTGCTCGGAAAAGTTGGCGCTACTAGTGAAGACTTCGCGACATTGGCCGGCAAGTTCTCATTCGAACCGAACGCCAAACAATCTGGTGGCGCGCTTACTGGCGCCGATAACGCCTGCATGAAATTGAGCGAATACCAAACGAGTTTCGATGCCGACTTCACGGCTGGTGCATTACAGGCTAAACCAGGGATTGCATCTGGCCCTATCAAATCAAGTTTTGGCTATCACATAATTTATGTTCGACCATTCGTCGAAGTTGCTGCAGATATTTCAACGCTGTTGGCGACAGATCCGGGCGAATTACTTTTGACGGGTTTTATCGCTACATCAAAGATAAACATTGACTCTGCATACGGTCGCTGGAACGCGGCTAGTGGCAGTATCATCGCTAACTAGTTCTGGTACGCCAATGACGGCGCAAATTACCATCGTCGGTCTTGGCCCTGGGTCACTCGGTTCGGTTAATACTGCAACTCTGCAAGCCATCGAGAAAATTACAACACGTTTTGTGCGCACAACTCGTCACCCCACAGCGCATCTCGTGGCCCAAGCCGTAAGTTTCGATGACGAATACGAACGCCATGAGACATTTGAGGCGGTCTATACGGCAATTGCCAAACGACTGGCAGACGAGGCACACAAGCACGGCGAAATTCTTTATGCGGTGCCTGGATCGCCGCTTGTTCTGGAGCAAACAGTGCAGCACCTGCTAAATGACAAAACCGTCGAGATAACTCTTGTTCCGGCGATGAGTTTTTTGGATATTGCCTGGAACGAATTGCAAATCGATCCAGTTGATGCAAGTGTGAGACTTGTAGACGGTCACCGCTTTGCTGACTTGGCCGCAGGTGAGCGCGGGCCGTTGCTAGTTGCGCAGTGTCATGCGCAGTGGGTGTTGTCAAATATCAAATTGGCGAATGAGTCAGCACTGGGCGATGAACCTGTTGTCATACTTCATCACTTGGGATTGGAAGACCAACGCGTGATCCACACAACTTGGGAGAATTTCGATCGCGAAATCGAACCGGATCATTTAACAACCCTTTATATTCCGCAACTCGCCGAACCAATCGCCGGTGAGATGGCTCGACTGCATGTCTTGTCACGCAGATTACGCGAACAATGTCCATGGGACCGTGAACAGACTCACGACTCACTTGTGCGATACCTACTTGAAGAAACTTACGAAGTTGTGGACGCAATCAACGCACTTGATGTTGATGATCCTTCAACCGATGAAGCGTTGATCGACGAACTCGGAGACCTGCTATACCAAGTTGAGTTTCACGCCACGATCGCCGAACAGCAAGGACGCTTTAGCATCGCCGATGTTGCCAGATCAATCCACGACAAACTTGTGCGACGCCACCCACATATATTTACCAATACTGATGCAGAATCGACTGAGGATGTTCTTGTCACTTGGGAATCCATAAAACAAAAAGAACGGGCCGGAAAAACTGCTAAATCGGTTTTCGCCGGTGTCGCCGCTGCTGCCCCATCGCTGATGTATGCCAGTAAATTGCAAAAAAGGGCGGCAGAGCATGGCTTTGATTGGCCAAATAGTGACGGCGCCTACGACAAGATCGCCGAAGAACTAGCCGAACTTCGTCAGGCTGTGCGTGAAGAACTAGATCCGCAGAAATCGCGGATGGAACTAGGCGATGTGCTGTTTAGTGTTGTTAATTTATCTCGACATCTCGGTATCGACGCCGAAGTCGCCCTACGTTTGGCGGCAGAAAAGTTCAAGACGCGATTTGAAGATGTTGTCAAACTCGCAGAACAACGCAACCTCGATCTATCAACATCTTCGCTAGAACAACTTGATGCACTCTGGAACGAAATCAAAAAGAACGAAATGCTAAAGTAAAAACGATGACTTCAATAGTTAAAATCCTTGGGCGCGAAGTTTTAGATTCGCGCGGTAACCCAACGGTAGAAGTCGAAGTGCAACTTGAGTCTGGCGCTTCGGGTCGGGCAATGGTCCCGTCGGGAGCATCAACCGGCGACCATGAAGCCGTCGAGTTACGCGACGGCGGTAAGCGTTTCCTAGGTAAGGGCGTTCTGCGCGCTGTTGAGCATGTCAACGGCGAAATTTACGCGGCGATTATTGGCCTGGACGGCCTCGATCAACGATTTATCGATACGAAACTGATTTCTCTTGATGGCACAGATAACAAATCCAGACTTGGCGCCAATGCTTTACTCGGTGTGAGTCTCGCTGTGGCTCATGCAGCGGCTGACGACCGCGATCTACCGCTGTACAAATCAATCGGTGGTGACACGGCCAATGTATTGCCAGTGCCAATGATGAACGTGCTTAACGGTGGTGTGCACGCCGATAACAATATCGATTTGCAAGAATTCATGATCATGCCAATTGGTGCATCACGTTACAGCGAAGCACTGCAGTGGGGTGT
>JABMNW010000109.1 GCA_013204455.1 Acidimicrobiaceae bacterium | reverse complement strand
CAATTTAAACAATGTGATGCGCGGAGCAATGCAATCTGGCACTATTGGCTACTGGATCGACCGCCAGCGCGCCGGAAACGGTTTTGTTGCTGAGGGGGTCGTGGCCCTTTCACGATTTGCTTTTGAAGACTTAAAACTGCATCGACTTGAAGTCTGTATTATTCCGCGAAATACAAACAGTAAACGGATAGTCGAGAAACTCAACTTCCGCCTCGAAGGTCTGGCCGAGCGATTTTTAGAAATTAATGGTGTTTGGGAGGACCACCTTCGTTATGGCTTCACGAGCGAAGAGTGGCTTAAGCGCAAACAGTTTCTAATCGAACACTGGCTAACAACTAAATCCGATTTATAGTTCGCGGATTACAGTACTAATCTGCACAGCACGCTCGGCACGTTGGGCCTTGCGTCGTTTCCATGCTTTTGTTTTCCAATGTCGTATTCGCTGGCGTCTACTTTGCTGAATACCAACTTCCGGATCGTGGTGATGCACCGACTTCCAGTTTGCACCTGGTTCATCAAGATCTTCTGGCTCCATACCCTGACGCACCGATTCGGTTATCGATTGCATTTCGGAATGAATTCGATGGCGCTCGTTGTGAGCATGCGCTCGTAATTCTTCTTTCGTTGGCTGAATTATCTCTTCCTTTTCGTTTCGCTGGCTCATTTGTCCTCCGTTGTTGGAAAAACTGAATGTTCTAGCTCCCTTATTTATTAGATTACACCTTTTTGATGCGGTTCTGTAATGCGGCTAGGCGCTCAGCGAACCATGGCTGGCGCGTACTCCACACCTGTGGCTCAAGTTCACGAGCAATCGCCTCGGTGTGTGTGCTGACCAAAGACATTTCGTTTATCGTGCGTTTTGTCGTGATTATTAATTCGCGCGGAGCACTCGCTGCACGTTCGGCAAGTACTCGTGCTGTTGACATTAATTCTTCGTCGGGTACACAACGCCAGACTAGACCGACACGTTCGGCTTCACGACCGTCAAGTATTTCGCCAAAGATGACAGCGGCCATCGTTGCTTGCGGTCCGGCGATATGTCGAAGCATCCAAGTGTGTCCACCGCCAGGATGCAATCCGATTTGCAAAAATCTTGTGTCAAATTTTGCACGATGTGCAGCAATACGCAAGTCACAACACAATGCAAGATTCATGCCCGCGCCAACTGCGGCACCATTAACCGCCGCAATTGTTGGTAAAGGCGTGCGAGCGATGCGCAAGAATCCTTCATAAATTTTGCCGAGTGACTCGCCATCGGCCTCGGCGAGGTTTCCCAAATTGGCACCAGCACAAAACGCAGGAGCCGCCCCCGTAACGATGATCGCACCTACAGATAAATCTGCTTCGATCTCGTCCATTGCTTGTTTTATATCGCTGACCATCTCGCCAGTCATGGTGTTACGTTCGGCAGGGTTATTCAGCGTCAGAGTGGCTACGCCATTACTGCGCTCAAGAATTACAAGACTCATGTGCACCAAGTTTGCCACATTGCTACCGTAAGTGGCAGATGATGGATCATGTCTTTAGCGATGCGATTGGCGCACTACGGGATGCCTTTACAAACGCCTTTCTTGAACGCCAGGCGTTTGACGAGCACTTTCAATCAGATGTTTTGCTCGGCGATCTTGTCTGGGAAACCAGTTACGGACTACCAGGCGAAGGTCGGCCGCCACGGGTAGTTGCGCATATTACTCTGACTTGGCCAAATTGGAGTCAAGCAACATATCGCGCGTGGTACACCGAAGAAGTGTTTCACGAATCACCTGCGATCGAAATGGAAATTGTTTTTCGTGTCCAGCGACTTGCGAATCAACCAGACGCAACGCTCGTTGATGACATAACACCACGACAAAGTCCGCAGATTAGTGCCGGCAAACTTGAGCGCGAGAGCATCACCGTTGAAATTGCGCGACCGACACAACCTGCTGGGCACATCGACTATGCGATTGAAGTTACCTACGAAGGAGACTACGAACTCGCAGAAGAATCACTTCAAGACGGCACCAGCAAAGTATTAGATGAACACTTCAACACTCTTGGCGGATGGATTGCAAGCACGCTTATAAAACTTGGCGACTTGCAACTTGTCTATCTGCCAGCCGACGAGACTATCTAGTTTTTCAAATTACTAGCGCAGGCTAGCGGGAACGACTGTGGTCAATGGCACCAGTGGTCTTGGCCCCATGTGTGTGATTACTTCTGAGGCAACTATCGATCCGATTCGACCGCATTGTTCGATCGGCTTACCGCGCACGAAACCATACAAAAACCCAGCTGCATACATGTCGCCTGCGCCCGTGGCATCAACGACGCTCTCGACTGGTTCTGCGTCGATGATCACTACTTCGTCGCCGTCAATAACAACAGAGCCGTGTTCGTTGCGAGTCACTGCTGCAAATTCGCAGTTGTCGCGCAACATATGTAGAGCATCGTTGATTGAATCAACTTCGTAGAGTGCCTTCAATTCATCTTCGTTAGAGAATAAAATATCGATATCGTTTTTGACAAGCGCCAAAAAATCTGCCCGGTGACGATCAACACAGAATGAGTCCGAGAGTGTTAGTGCTACTTTGCGACCTGCGGCGTGCGCGTACTCTGCAGCCACACGAAATGCTTCCTTGGCAGCATCTTTGTCGAATAGATACCCTTCGAGCATCACCACTGCGGCACTTTGCACCGCTTCACGGGAAATATCTTGGGCATCAAGTAACGATGCCGCACCCAAAAAAGTATTCATCGTGCGATGACCATCTGGCGTGACCACAATTAAACAGCGACCAGTGTCTTGAGTCGTGCAGGTAACTCCAGGAAAAAACTTGACGCCAACGACTTCTAAATCTCTGGCAAACGTTGTGCCAAGTCGGTCGGCAGAAATTTTGCCAATGAAGCCAGCACTTCCGCCCAAACTCGCCAGCCCATATGCCGTATTGGCAGTCGAACCACCGCTCATTTCGGTGCGCGAGTTGACTAACGAATGCAGATGCTTGGACCGAACGATATCCACAAGGTTCATCGAACCCTTAACAATGTTCTCCCGAATCAGAAAGCCTTCGTCCACAGTTGCCAAAACATCGACGAGTGCATTTCCGATTGTCAGCGAATCTAAATTGACGCCATCCGCACCTGTGAGATTTACTGGTGGCACGTGGCAAGACTCTAGTTCACCCAGTTACCCAGTTCACATAAGGCCAAGAAATATCCAACTACGGTGCTTATGTGACTCTACTTAAGATCATCAACAGATCCAGTCGAGATGGTCGGATAGTGATCGTCACTCGTGGAGTCAGGGCGTTCGTCGACGGGCTCGTATACGTCGTGCTCCCAGGGTTCCTCTTATATCTTGGCTTCAGTGGTGTACAAATTGGCGCGGTAATCACGGCGTCGATGCTTGGTTCGGCTGGATTAACGATTCTCGTCGGCTTTTCGGGACACCGTGCATCTCCTGCCCGCTTACTAGTGCTCTCGTCACTAATGATGATCGGTACTGGTATTGCATTTGGGCTCAACACTTCGTTGCTGGCACTAATCATCATCGGTGCGATCGGCACGATGAACCCATCGGCTGGTGATGTGAGCGTGTTCCTTCCATTAGAGCAATCAACACTGGCCGCTTGCGTAACTGACGCAGACCGCACAGCAATGTTCGCAACATACAACCTTGTTGGATCGTTAGTTGGCGCATTTGGCGCATTGTTTGCGGGCATCCCACTGTGGATCGCTTCGCGTACATCACACACACAATTATTCGCACATCGCGTGACGTTCGCACTTTATGCCCTCGCTGGTGTGGTCGTTTTGTTTCTGTACGCAAGAATGTCTCCATCTAGTCGACTTATGGGTATAAAAGGCGAGAGTGCTTTAGGGCATTCACGAAAGATTGTGTTAAAACTTGCGGCACTCTTTAGTCTGGATTCTTTTGGCGGCGGATTTGCGACGCAAGCGATATTCGCGTTATGGGTATTTCGCCGATTCGATATCTCAAGTGGGATGTTGGGTCTAATTTTTTTCGCCACTGGAATGTTGTCAGCCTTCTCGTCATTACTTGCGGTGCGAATCTCAAATCGCATCGGTCTTGTGCGAACAATGGTTTACACACACATCCCGGCAAGCATTTTGTTGATTGGCGTTGTGTTTATGCCCAATGTTTGGTTGGCGATGACTCTTTTTATTATTCGTGGATTGTTGTCCCAGATGGATGTTCCAGTTCGAACAAGTTATGTGATGGCCGTCGTAACGCCGCGCGAACGCGCGGCGGCGGCGAGTGTTACTAATGTGCCACGCAGTCTGGCTTCGGCGCTTCCACCCATTGCCGCGGGCTGGATGCTCGACCAATCAAACTTTGCTTGGCCACTTTTAGTCTGCGCGACCTTAAAAATTATTTACGATTTGCTACTGTTGTGGCAGTTTCGCCACATCCGACCGCCAGAAGAAAGTAACTAGCGACTTGTTGCAGTAAGTGTTCCATTGGCAACTTGCTGCTGTAAGTCGCGCTTTAAGAATTTCCCTGCGGCATTTCGCGGCAGGGGCTCTTTCATGATCACAACATGTGTCGGAATCTTGAATGAAGCGATCTTGCCGTTTAAGAATGACCACAATTCAAGCGGGTCAAGCAGCATGCCGTCCTTTGGCAGAATCGCCACTCCAACCTCTTCGCCGAGTCGCTCGTGTGGCACACCAAACACAGCGGCCTCGTGCACGGATGGATGATCGTAAATCGCCCCCTCAACTTCGACGCAGTAAATATTCTCTCCAGCGCGCAGAATCATGTCCTTAACACGATCTTGGACATAAACAAAACCGTCCTCATCGAAACGACCGATGTCGCCAGAACGCAACCAACCATCAACGATTGTCTCGGCGGTTGCATCAGTGTTGTTCCAGTAACCTCGAATCAACATTGGACCGAAAAACCAAATCTCGCCGCTACTACCAGTCGGCACAGGCTTGAGGTTTTCGTCTCGCACTTCGACGAGCATCGGCAATACCGCCCGACCTGTGCTTGTTGGATGATCGAGATAATCCTTGCCCGTAATCCCCGGTCCAAAAGCATTCGTTTCGGTCATGCCATAACCAAGTTGTGGACTGCCGTTCTTGACGCTGGTTGCAACTTTGGCCACCAGCGACGCTGGTGCTGGTGCCCCGCCGCCGCCAACCGCCCGCAAACTTGAAGTGTCGTACTTGCTGAATGCTGGCGAGTTAACAAGATCCCAACTCTGCGTTGGCACACCAACGAAGTTCGTGATCTTCTCGCGTTCGATCATCTCAAGTGCCTTTTCTGCATCCCACTTGTACATAATCGCAAGTTTTAGTCCGGCAACAAAGCAACTCATCATTACTGGGACACAACCAGTTACGTGAAACAGCGGAACAATCAAAATAAACGAAGGCACAAGCGGTTCAACATTTGTCTCGACTGGCCCGGTGTAAGCAGCCAACACCGAGTTACGCGACATAAAAGCCATCAGCGACGAAATAATTGCGCGGTGTGTTGATACAGCACCCTTTGGACGACCGGTCGTGCCAGATGTATAAAGAATCGTCGCATCGTCGTCCGGAGAAATATCCGCTCCGGGATGCTTTGCGCCAATTGACAGAACTTCTTCCCATCTATCAACGCCCGTAGGTAGTGGATTATCGGCGCGAACAACTAGAACCTTGACACCGTGCTTAATGCAACTCGCCGCACCTATCTCGAACCGTTGCTGATCGCAGATCAAAACCTTCGCCCCGGAGTCTTGCAGTGCGAAATCCATCTCGTCTTCGACCCACCACGAGTTCATTGACACAGAGACTGCACCGATCGAAATGATCGCGGCGAACGACATCACCCACTCGGGATAGTTGCGCATCGCCACAGCCACACGGTCACCTTTTTTGATGCCATAAGTATTGACTAACAGATCTGATAGCGCATCTACATAATCCATCGTTTTTGTAAAGTTCCATGTTTCACCTTCATAAACAAGGAACGTCTTGTCGCCATGATTTCGCGCTCCAGCAAAAACTTGACCAAGATTCGCAGGTGCGTTCTTAAACACCTGCATCTTGACGCCGAAAATTTCGGCATCAATTAATTCGAAAATTTGGCCGGGCGCGGTTACAGCAAGATTTGCCTCAGTCCAAGTCATTGCCATTTCAGATTCCCCCACTTGCTGGCCGAATTTGTATAAAACTAACCTCGTTAGTATGGCAATAGTTGTGGCAATAGTTGTGTTCGATCAGGCAGCGGGTTTGCTCTTTGGATGCGCCCGCAACTACTCGATTGATGAAGAAGTCGAACTTGATTGCAAGCAGACGAATGGTAGTGTAGAAATGAGACGAATAGTAGCGTAGAAGCCAGATAAATGGTATTGTTAGATGCAATGAGCAGCAAAATCGTATCCATGAGCGGTTATCTGCGGCGAACGGTCGACAGCGAGTTGGACCAACTTATGTCAGAACTTGCCGCGGTTAGTCTCGATGGCCCAAAAGGGATCGGGAAGACTTCCACCGCGTGTCAGCGTGGTGAGACTTACTTCGAACTCGATGCCCCAGCAACGCTTGAGGTGGTGCGTGCCGACCCATCACGCTTGGTGACGGGCAAGGAGCCAATCGTCATCGATGAGTGGCAGCGGTTTCCTTCGTCATGGGATGTAGTCAGAAGGGCAGTCGATGCAAACCCCAGACCCGGTCGCTTTATTCTCACTGGTTCCGCTTCACCAAAATCACCGCCGACCCATTCTGGAGCTGGTCGCATCGTGAGCGTGCGGATGCGACCGTTCACTCTGGCCGAACGCCAAGTAGAGCAGCCGACGGTAAGCATGTCTGACCTACTCACCGGCTCGAAACCCGTGATCCAAGGCACAACCAGCATCAAATTGGAAGACTACGTCACTGAGATAATGGTCGGCGGATTCCCCGCAATGCGCATGCCTTTGAGCAGAGCCCATCGGGCAACTCTTGATGGCTACCTAAACCGAATCGTTGACCGTGACTTCCCCGAGGCTGGACGGGATGTCCGCAAGCCGGACGCATTGAAACGCTGGATGGCTGCTTACGCTGCCGCAACGGCGACCGCCGCATCATTCGAGACGATCCGTGACGCCGCGACAAGCGGTCAACGCGAGAAGCCCGCGAAGACGACCACAATCCCCTATCGGGAAACGCTTGAACGGCTCTGGATCGTAGATCCAATTCCCGCATGGCTGCCAACAAACAACCAACTCACAAAGCTCACCTTCGGCCCGAAGCACCATCTCGCCGACCCTGCTCTTGCGGCGAGGCTCCTAGGCATCAGCGCCGAAGCGCTTCTCGATGGAAAATCAGTAGGTCCGCCGATTCCGCGAGAGGGGACACTACTGGGATGTCTGTTTGAGTCGCTAATGGCGCTCAACATCCGTGTTTTCGCGCAGGCCTCGGAGGCTCGGGTTAATCACTTGCGCACGAAACAAGGTGATCGAGAAATCGATTTCATCGTCGTACGCCCGGACCAGCGCATCCTTGCCCTTGAGGTGAAACTCTCGCAGGTCGTCAACGACAATGACGTACGACACCTTCATTGGCTTGCAAAAAAGATTGGCCCAGACCTCCTCGACGCTGCGGTTATCACCACCGGACCCGATGCCTACCGACGAGCGGATGGCATCGCCGTGATTCCGGCCGCACTACTTGGACCATGAGCCCCGGATTAGTTGTGGCAACAACTAAGCATTGCCTCCTGGCAATAGTTGTGGCAACAACTAAGCATTGCCTCCTGGCAATAGTTGTGGAGCTGAGGGGAATTGAACCCCTGGCCTGTACATT
>JABMNW010000108.1 GCA_013204455.1 Acidimicrobiaceae bacterium | reverse complement strand
ATAAAGTTGCGGCATCAACTTGGCCCGTTGCTCCGCGGTTGCGGAACCACATCCCCACCCGAAGGTGAGCTGGCACCGTGGGCGCTAACCCCGGTTGCCGGACCAAACGGTCACTCCTGATGCAACTTCTTGCACTCCCACACTTGTGGTATTGCTGACCTAACGCTAGCGGGATAGGGTGGTTGTTAACACGCGGGCGGAGTTGGGACTTTGCGTGTTCGTCTAGAACTCATGGCGTAGTACCGCCTGGTAGGTGCTTGCGGTTTCTGGCAATTATTTGATAGCCACCCGCAGCAATGAGCCGAATAATCGGCATATCGATTAATACACCGAGTATGTGCCAAGCACCACTGCTACTTCGTAAGAGCGCCGCAACCGCACGACTACCCGCACGCACTCGACCATCAACGTCAACCCACTGCAATGCTTTACTGCATTGTTCGTCGGTTAAGCCGAACTCATCGAGTGACGCTTTTTGATACGAGATAATTATCGCTCGTGACTGAATTCGGTGCTCAACAAATTTTACACAGCGCGAACAAAACGCACAGTCGCCATCCCAGATTAGGACTGGTTGATTGTTGGTAGCCACTAGTCAAACGCTAGTTCCCACTCGACTAGAGATACGGTCACGCAGATATCATGACGACGCGATGTACCGATTTTTATATCGACCCCTATGGTTATTGCTGCATGTGGTTGTCATTGCCACAATCGTGTTGATGATCAATCTTGGTTTCTGGCAACTAGGTCGATATCAGGAACGAACTGCGTTTAACAAGGTAGTTACACAGCGCATTGCATCGCCAGTCGTGCCGATTACGGAATTACTTATTAACTTGCAAACTTTGAGTGAAACACCAGCTGATCTTGAGTGGCGTATGGTGCAAGTTGTTGGCGAATATTTAGACGACCAAACTGTTGTAGTCGTCAATCGATCGCAGGATGGATTCTCGGGCAAGGACCCGCTCACACCTTTAGTTCTTGACAACGGAACACTGGTGTTGATTAACCGCGGCTTTTTGCCGTTGGCCACGAAAGTCGCATTGGCACCGAGTGGTCAAGTCGAAATAATTGGTCGAGTGCGTATATCGGAAACCCGACGACACGGCCGATTGAGCGACCCGTCGTCTGGAGTATTGCGCGAAATTATCAACATAGATCTAGATCGTTTGAGCAAACAGATGCCAACACCGCTTGCGCCTATTTATGTGGAAATGTTTGCATCTAAACCTGAGGATTCGGTACTGTTGTCGCAAATCGCATCGCCCGTACTATCCAGTGGATCACACTTGAGTTACACCGCTCAGTGGTTTATGTTCTCAATATTTGTCGTTTTCGGTTGGGTGATCGTCGTGCGCCGGAAACTAAAAACGGCTAATTAATTTTATGTAAGGTTTTCGACAAAACCTTCGAGTTGACGTAGATTGCGACATTCGAACACGCCATCGGTGAATGCGCCATACTCGCCGACAATTGAGTCGCCGGTATTCCAATACGATTTTGGTTCGGGATTAAGCCAATACACATGTCTAGCTCGCTTGCTAATCTCTTTTACCACCCACGATTGCGCTGCATGATAATTATTTCGCGCATCACCAAGTAGCAACACAGTCGTCTTGGACGAAATATCCTTGCCGTAGCGCTCCCAGAACACTTCGAAGGCATGTCCATAATCACTGTGACCGTCCACCCACACAACATCTGCTTCAGTGTTTACACGGTTGATCGCTTCACCAATATCTTCAGTGGCTTTGAAGTACTGGGTTACCTCATCAATCCCGTCAATAAATACAAACGACCGAACTTTAGAGAACTGATTTTGAATCGCATAGACAAACATCAAGGTGAACCGCGCAAATGCCGCGACACTGCCTGAAATGTCGGCGACTACCATGAGTTCTGGTTTTGCGGGGCGCGGATAACGAAACTTTGGCTCTGCCGGAACTCCGCCATAACTCAGCGAATGTCGCACAGTGTTGCGAAAATCGAGCGGCCCTTTGCGACCGTGGCGTCGTTTGCGCGCGAGTCGGGCGGCAAGTTTTCGAGTTAGCGGATACAACGCCTTTTTGAGACTTTGCATCTCATCGCGACTTGCGTGCATAAATTCGACATCTTCTGGTAGTGGCTTGCGCAACGTTTTTGCCATTGCCTCTGCACCACGATCGGCAACTAGCCGCCGCCGAATTTCTGACTCGACTTCTTGTTTGAACTGTTCAATGCGGCTTTCGAACTCATCTTTTTCTAATCGCTCTTCAAGCGCGGTGAGATCTTGTTTACTCATCTCGCGATTGGCGTCCATTAGTTTGGCAAGCATGTTGTCGAGATCCAAATTGCGCAAGGTGCGATACAGGTAATAAGTTCCGCCGACAGGACGGCCAGGCTCCATACCCGCAAAACGTTGCACCGATTGCCGTGCTAGTGCACGCATCATTGCTTGATCGCCGCTCATCAATGCACGCATCAACATGCTCATTATTTCTTCTGGAGTCAGCGAGTCCATGCCGCCACCAGCACCTTGGCCCTCACCTTGCCCCCGAGCCATTTGTTCTTGCATCTCACGCCAGAAATCGTCTGGCTGACCGTCTTGTGTTATCGCGTATTCCGGCCCACGCAGTGAAAAGTAAATCTCAAAAATTGTCTCAAACACTCGCCAGTGCGCATTGTTTTTAACCAGGGTTGCGCCGAGCGCGTACTTAAATGCTTCGCGATCTTCAATCGGAATGACCTTGACGGCTTCCATCGCATCCAGATTTTCCGTCAGACTCACAGGCAAACCGGCGTTACGCAATTCGACAATGAAGCCAGACATCAAGTCAAGCACGGGCATTATGCACGCTCACTTTGTGACGGAAAGCTCTTTGGCTGCTTTTGCGATATCTGTTTGGTACTTAAGAAGAATGTGCAAAGTTTCTTTTGCCTCTTCGGCGTCAATTGTCTCGATCCCAAGCAACATCAACGTTCGTGCCCAGTCGAGGGTCTCACTGACAGATGGTGGTTTTTTTAGATCAAGTTGTCGAATACTGCGTACTATCCGAGCGATCTGATCGGCCAAGTTCTGACTGATGTCTGGAACCTTGTTGAGCACGATTTCTTTCTCGCGCTCCAAGTCTGGATAGTCGACATGTAGATACAAACAACGACGCTTTAGAGCCTCGGAAAGTTCGCGAGTGTTATTAGAAGTTAGAAACACAAGCGGAATCTGTTTGGCTGTGATCGTGCCCAACTCTGGAATCGAAACCTGATACTCGGATAGAATCTCAAGCAGTAACGCTTCAGTTTCGAGTTCGACTCGGTCTACTTCGTCAATCAGCAAGACAACTGGATCTTCGCTTGTGATCGCTTCGAGCAATGGCCGCGTCAGGAGAAACTCTTCACTGAAAATATCATCATGGATTTCACTCCACGAATCGCTGTTCTTGTCGGCTTGGATTCGCAGCAATTGCTTTTTGTAGTTCCATTCGTAGAGTGCCTTTGACTCATCCAATCCTTCGTAACACTGCAAACGAATTAGCCGCGCACCAGTAAGTTCGGCGACACTCTTAGCAAGTTGCGTTTTGCCGGTTCCAGCAGGGCCTTCGATCAGCACTGGCTTGCCAAGTCGGTCCGCCAGAAAGACAACTCCAGCGATTCCGTCGTCGGCGAGATAATTGACCTTCTTAAGTCCTGCGCGTACAGTGGCGACGTCGTTAAAGCGTGGTTTCACCCGCATAACCCTAGCGGTCAGGGCTCGCCCGAACTAAGCGCAACGCACGACGAATACGCAATACGATTAACCGAGATGACAACGCCCCAAGGCAGTCAAAGTCTGTGGCGTGCCAATCTAACCGTGGCTTCGGGCACCGCTCTAAGTCGTGCGACTGGTCTTGTCCGGATAATCGTGTTTGGGGCGATGGTCGGACAGACAGCCCTAGCTGATGCTTACGACGCGGCAAACAACGCACCAAATGTAGTTTACGAACTTCTACTCGGCGGAATACTCGCCGCCAGTCTTGTGCCGTTATTTACTCGGCACATGCAAGATGGCGACGATGAAGCAGTTAACGCAATTTCAAGTGTCGCTTTGCTCGTGCTGGCCGTGTTAACCGCAATTTCGGTGGTGCTTGCACCATTGATATTCCGCCTGTTTTCGTTGAGCCCTGCGAAAAATATCGATGTTGAACTTTTTAGGGATACGGGCACAACGCTGACTCGACTATTTTTGGTGCAGATTTTTTTCTATGGTCTCACTGCAATTGCAAGTGCAATCTTAAACGCGAAACGTCGCTTTTTTGCTGCCGCTTGGACCCCAGTGATGGCAAATATTGTGACGATTGCAACACTGCTAGCGATTCCTCAAATTACATCGGTAGATCCACCAACACTTAACGAGACGGCGAACAACCGCTCACTGCAATGGTTGCTTGGCATGGGCTCAACCTCGGGAATCATTGTCATGTCTCTTGGGATGATTATTGCCCTAAGGCGTAGTGGTTCGCGGTGGAAATGGAATTTAGATTTTGGACATCCAGCTGTTAAACAACTTGTAAAACTTTCTGGCTGGGCGATTGGTTATGTCGTTGCCAACCAAGTGGCGTTGATTGTTGTCAAGAATCTGGCAAACCCTGGAAGTGGAAATCTAGATGCCTATTCAAAGGCCTACACGTTTTTTTCGTTACCACACGGATTGTTGGCTGTCTCGATTGCAACAACATTCGTGCCCGAACTTGCACGCGCGGCGGCATCACTTGACATCGCTACGTTTCAAAGGAGATTTATATCTGGTGTTCGATTAACCGCCTTGGTCACAATCCCTGCGTCGTTTGGAATGCTCATTTTGGCTAAGCCGTTAGTGGCGATGCTGTTACAACACGGCAACTTCGACTCGGTGGCAACGGTTAATACAGCCCGGGCATTGACTGGTTTAGCAATTGGCCTAGCAGGATTTTCTGTTTACCTGTTTGTACTGCGTGGCTTTTATGCCAACAGCGACACCCGTACTCCATTTTTTATCAATCTATTCGAAAATTCACTGAATATAATTTTCGCTGTCGTGCTCGTAAAACGTTTTGATGTACTCGGCTTAGGACTTGCGTTTTCGCTCGCCTATCTGATCTCTGCGGTTCTGGCATTATTTGTAATGCAACGCAAGTCTGTTGAGTTTCGAGCCAGCGCCGTATGTGTTGGGTTCGTGCCAATTATAATTAGTGCAGGAGTAATGGCTTTGGTTGTTCGTCTTGTTTCGCAAAACATTGGGGGCGAAGTTGGGCTTGACGCCACTGCGCGCGTAGTCATCAGCATTGTTGTTGGTCTGGCTATCTATTTTGTGATGTTATTTGTTTTGCGTGTGCGCGAAGTACGCGCACTGATTGCTCGTATTAACTAACTAGTATTAATTAGTTAATTAATTAGTATCACTAGATCGTCGCGATGAATAACCACTTGAGCCACACCCTCGGCGAGATCCTGACTCCGCAGACCAGCGCCAGCACTGGCTTGTATGGCGGTGACACCAGTCATCCCGCGAGCGATAACGACACCCTGCGGATCGAGTACTTCGATTGTGTCGCCAATTTCGAAATCGCCGGTTACAGAACTAACGCCAGCATGAAGTAACGAAACATTGCGTCGAGCAAGCGCATCGCGCGCACCCTGGTCTACGGTGACTGAACCAGTTGTCTGAGCAGCAAACGCGATCCAAAGTTTGCGTGCCGACAATTCTCGATCCCGTGGCAAAAACTGTGTGCCGGCATCGACAACACCGTTAAGTGCATCAACAACAACATTTGGTCGTTGCGCCCAAGCGATAACAGTGCGCACACCAGACCACGAGGCGATCCGCGCTGCCGCGAGTTTGGATGCCATCCCACCACTCCCCCGTACACCGGCAGAGGTACCAGCGCGAACTGAAAGTAATTCGTCGTCAGCCTTTACGGTTTCGATGAATGTTGCGTTTGGATCAACGTTTGGATCGGCCGTGTACAAGCCCTTCAGATCGGTTAGCAAGATCAACACATCTGCCGAAACACTGTGCGCAACAAGAGCCGCGATGCGATCGTTATCGCCGAAGCGAATCTCATCGCTGGCGATCGCATCATTCTCGTTGATCACTGGCACACAACCAAGTTCGAGTAGTCGGAGGAGCGTTTGACGTGCATGTAGATACTGGTGCCGATCAATGAAATCATTTGGGACCAACAACACTTGTGCTCCAACCAAATCGTGTCGATCTAGTTGCATGTTGTATTCCTGCATCAAACGACTCTGACCAGCGGCAGCGAGTGCCTGCAACGTTGGCATATCGGTTGGCCTGCGACTAAGTTTGAGCGCCGCCACACCGCCGGCCACAGCACCAGAAGTGACAACCAAGACTTCGTGACCAGATTTACGCAGGCTGGCAACTTCATCACACAACGCGAGCACGGCCGCTGAATTAATATTTCCCTCGTGTGTAGTGATTGAAGAGGTTCCGATTTTTACGACGACGCGCATCGTTACTGCTCCGGTGTGTAGTCGAAGGAAAAACCACCAATCCGAACGACTGCGCCTTCTGTCGCACCTGCACGCGCCAATAGACGTGGCACTCCGAGACGAGACATGCGATCCTCTATGTAGTTGAGCGCGTCGGCGTTGGTTACGTCGTTGAGTGCGATAGATCGCTCGATGTCGCGACCGTGCAGGCGATATTCGTTCGCACCAAGCCGCTCAACGCGAGTGCCCTGCGGTACTGGACGAAACGTGACCGGGCCTTGCGGTGGTGGCTCGGTGGTACGCGCTTGGGCCACGAGTGTTGCCAGTTTGCCTAAAACTTCTCGAACGCCATCACCAGTTACGGCAGACATTTTTTCGCCACTCCAAGATTCGATTGCCTCGCTCGATGCGGCATCAGTTTTTGTTGCTACTACTAGGCGTGGCCGAGTTAAAAGTTCTGGCTGATAAGCCTTTAGTTCTCGAATCAAAATCTCTTCTTGGTCTTGCGGCGAAACTTCGTCCATCGAGACGAGATCGACAAGCACGCACAACACGCGAGCACGTTCGATGTGACGTAGAAATTGATCGCCAAGACCTTTACCTTTGCTTGCACCTTCGATGATCCCTGGGATGTCGGCGATCACAAACTCGGTTGTGTTGTTTAGTCGCACGACACCAAGATGCGGCTCAAGCGTTGTAAACGGATAATTGGCAATTTTTGGTTTGGCCGCCGAGACTGCACTGATGAAGGTGCTTTTGCCTGCGTTTGGAAATCCGACAAGTGCAACGTCGGCCATTAACTTCATTTCTAATTTCAGCCAACGATCGAACCCATGCTCGCCTTGCTCGGCAAATTTTGGTGCACGACGTCGATTGGAAAGAAATCTTGCGTTCCCGCGACCACCCTCGCCACCTTGGGCTGCCAACCAACGCGATCCGTGTTGCGCCAAATCGGCGAGCGAATCTCCTGTGTACATGTCCTTGATTACAGTGCCCTCGGGGACTCCGATTAAGAGTTCTTCACCACGACGACCGTGTAAATCTTTGCCTTTTCCAGAAACACCGTCTTGGGCACGACGATGCGGATGGTCGCGGAAGGCAAGCAAACTTGCAACATTGCGATCAGCCACAAGCCACACCGAACCGCCATTGCCACCATCGCCCCCATTTGGGCCACCGTTAACAACTGGGCCTTCACGACGGAAACTTACACAGCCACTACCGCCATCACCACCGCGAACATTGAGTTGTGCTTCATCAACAAAGGCGCTCATTACGTCCCTAAAACGACTATACCTAGAGCACTCAAGGCTACAACCGACAATCAATGCTCACCCGATGCCTATCGTTGATCTGATGACAACGAACTCACGCAGCGAGTCTTGGGCATCGACGATGCACGGGCACACGGTTGATGAGAGCATCACGATTCGCCTCGCCCATGCGGATTCATGGGCAGGGTCAGGCACTACCGATTTAGTTGATCGACGCGAACGAGAAGAACGCGAAGTTAAAACATTGGCAACACTTGCCACGCGAAGTTTTGGCGCAGGCAATCGTGCTCGGGAAGAAGAGCCGGACAAACTCCGCACTTGTTTTGAGCGCGACCGAGATCGAATTTTGCACGCAAGCTCATTTCGCAGACTGGCCGGGAAAACACAGGTGTTCGTCTTTCCACAAGACCATCAACGCACTCGTCTAACTCATGCCCTCGAAGTTGCTCAGGTTGCGACATCAGTAGCACGAGCAATAGGAATAAATGTTCCACTTACGGAAGCGATTGCGCTCGGTCACGACTGTGGGCACGGACCTGGTGGACATGCAAGTGAAGATGCTCTCTCACCATTTGTCGAAGGCGGTTACGACCATGCGGTTTGGGGTGCCGATGTAACTCTCGTGTCACTTAACTTATGCAATGAAACATTGGATGGAATCCGCAATCATTCATGGTCGCGCCCAGCGCCACAAACACCAGAAGGTGAAGTTGTTTCGTGGGCTGACCGAATTGCATATGTTTGCCACGATTTTGAAGATGCTGTCGCCGCTGGAATCGTTACGACCGAACAGTTACCCGACGAGGTTCGAGCGATCTGCGGAACTCGGCGCGACGAACAACTGCGTGCCTTTATCGGCGCGATGATCAGTGCCACAGCGGCAACGGGTCGTATTGCCATGACAACTAATTGTGCCGATGCGCTTGCTTCATTTCGAAGGTTTAATTACGAAAATATTTATATGCGAAAAGAATCACGCGAGCAAGCCGCGTCTGTTGTGCGCTTGCTACGTGCGCTCGTTGAACATTACGTTGTTAATCCAAAACTAATGTACGCACCAGACGAGCGAGAATTATTCGAAGCCAACAGCGCACAAGCACTTCACCTTGCAGTTACCTATGTTGGTGGGATGACCGACCGCTTTGCCTGCCGACAAGGTGTCGCCCTTTTGGATTGGCCTGAGTCACAACTTCCGCAGGGTATTGGCACATAACATAGCGGGGTGGTGAAGTTGAAACAACGAATGTGGATCGACACGGACACTGCTTCCGACGATGCCGTAGCGCTGATTCTTGCGTTGCGTAGTCCAACGACACACGTCGAAGGTATCTCAATTGTCGCTGGCAATGTGCCGATCGAATTAGGCGTGCAGGCGGCTTTGTATACCATCGAAATGTGCGATGCGACAGTGCCTGTGCACGTTGGTGCACACCAGCCACTAGTCCGATCATTTGCTTCGGCACAAAATGTGCATGGCACAGATGGCATGGGCGACATCGGACTTAAGTTGTGTGACCGTGTACCGACCTCGCATAACGCAATTCGAGTGATGATCGAAACATTTAGGTCCGCGCCTGGCGAAATTGATTTAGTGACACTTGGACCACTTACCAATATCGCTCTCGCCCTTTCAATCGCGCCAGAGTTTGCCGGCTGGGTGCGCAGATGCGTAGTTATGGGTGGCACAGGAGTTTTGCCAGGCAATGTGACCGTGGCTTCCGAATTTAATGTCTGGGCTGATCCAGAAGCAGCTCGCATCGTGTTCGACTCAGACCTTCCACTCGAGATGGTGGGTTGGGATGTCTCGGTTGCCGACGCTGTGATCTCCGACGAACTTGCCTCGGAATTGGGTGCGTTGAGCCCCCTGGGTAAGTTCGCGATGTCAATCCAAAGACAGGTGCGCGAGTTTTGTCGAACCGAATCAAAAATAGATGGCTTTGATTTACCAGACCCAATTGCGATGAGTGTGGCGATCGACCCAACGATTGCGAGCCACGAAATCCGAAAACATGTGCGAGTGCATCTCGGATCCGGAGATACGCGTGGACAAACCTTGGTGGATCACCTCGGGGTGATCAATAATCGCGACAACTGCCGCGTTGTCTTGCGCGTAAACCGCGAGCGGTTTGTGGAGATGCTTAGATCTGCGCTGAGTTAACGGCAGGATTGACGTCGACCACTCTACGGCCACGACGTTCTGCAAATTTAACATTGCCATGCACGAGTGCGAACAATGTGTCGTCGCTACCCTTGCCAACATTTTTGCCAGGGTGAACCTTGGTGCCACGCTGACGAATAAGAATCGTTCCGGCGTTAATTAGTGTGCCGTCGAATACTTTTACGCCGAGACGTTGTGAATTGGAATCGCGCCCGTTTCGTGTCGAACCGCCGCCTTTGGTTTTTGACATGATTCAGCCTTCGCTATCGAAGTGATTTCAACGAGGTTATAGCGCTGACGATGACCGAAGCGACGTCGCTGGTTAGTCCTTCGCTTATACATAAAACCGTCAATCTTTTTTCCGGTGACTTCGCCAATTACCTTGCCTTTGACCGAAGCTTTTGCAAGTTGATCTGGGGTTGCGAGTACTGTCTCTCCGTCAACAAGCATTATTGGGGTAAATGAAACTTCTGCGCCAGTTGCCACGCCCAACAGTTCGACCTGAATCTGCTGGCCTTTAGCGACCTTTTCTTGTTT
>JABMNW010000107.1 GCA_013204455.1 Acidimicrobiaceae bacterium | reverse complement strand
CCGTTACATTGTGGCAGCGCGGGACCTAAATTCGGGTCGAGCATCTAAAAATTGACTTTCCCACTGTTTGCTTGCACCATCTGATTGTCGCTTGGTTTGGGGTGCAGGAATCGTTTCAATGGGAGTATCAATAAGGTCCATGATTCGCCTGACTGTTGCATCCATGTCGCGCGTGAGTTGCTCATAGGTGATGTGCAGGGGCGCTATCGCGTGTTGTGTAAAGTACACGTCCCAACTTTTATTCGCACTCGAAATCGTATCCAGTGCTGTGATGATTTCAGACTCGTTGTAGACAGGTTCGCCTTTTGCGGTCATGTTGCTATTCCATTGTTTGGATTGTTCGGCGCGTACAAGTGAAATCGCTTGGCGTAATTCGTTTTCGCGGGTGATGCGTAGCCATTTTATGGGCGCACCCCAATGGCTGGCAGTTAATCCGCGTTGCAACATATGTTCGTCATATTGGTTCCAATGCATTTTTATTCCAAAAACACCGTTTGGCGTGGTGTTTAGTTCTGCCGCACGATCTAGATACTCGCGCCAAGATGATTGCGAAAAGTAATCAATATTACGCCACGCATTTCGTCCCGTGAGTTTGCGTAACGCACCAACTGCAATACCTCTTGCATTGAGTTTTGGTAAATAATTTTCTGCACGGAAATTAGCAAAGTTCTTTGTGTGGATGTTGAGGTATTCCATTGGCATGCCAGCAAGACCAGTGGCTCGCAAAATTGAGCACAACAGTGTTGAGCCAGTTCGATGGACCGAGGCAATCGCCAGCAGGGAGGTCGTTGGATTGGGACTTTGGCCGCTGTGATTCACGTTCCTATTCTGGCCTTATTCTGACAGTTTGCAAGACCTCAAATAGCGTTAATATAAATTCTCGATCAAGAATCCATTGAATATAAAAGTGAAAGGTAATTATAAAAATGAAAGCTGCAGTCTGTCGCGAGTTCGGTAAGCCATTAATCATTGAAGAGTTGTCACTTGCCAAGCCAGGTTCAGGTGAGCTTCGCATAAAAATTGCTGCAACGGCAATTTGTCATAGTGATATTTCTTTCGCCGAGGGTGCTTGGGGTGGACCCTTGCCTGCTGTGTTCGGCCACGAGAGTGCTGGCATCGTTGAAGAAGTTGGCGCAGGCGTAACGCTGGTAAAACCCGGCGACCATGTTGTTGTAACACTGATTCGTTCATGTGGTCATTGTCGAGGTTGCTCGCGTGGAGCGCCAGTGATGTGCGACAAAGTGTTTCCATTGGATGTTAAGAGTCCACTTACATCTAAATCGGGTGAGTCAATTGCGCAGAGTATGCGCACGGGAAGTTTTGCAGAGTATGTCGTTGTCGAGAGTTCGCAGGTTGTGGCTATTCCTGACAATATTCCGTTTGCCAGTGCATCACTTTTGGCATGTGGCGTGATCACAGGATTTGGTGCCGTAACAAACACAGCCAAAGTTGAACCAGGTAGTCACGTAGTTGTAATTGGCGCAGGTGGCGTCGGACTAAATGCCGTGCAAGGTGCGCGAATCAGCGGAGCGCAAACGATAATTGCGATTGATCTTTCGGATTCCAAACTTGAAGCCGCCAAACAGTTTGGAGCGACACATGGCATCAACTCGAGCAAAGAAAATATTCTCGATCGTGTGCAAAGCCTGACCGATGGTCGTGGTGCCGATTATGTTTTCGTCACCGTCGGTGCCAAGCAGGCGTTTGATCAGTCGTATGGTTTGCTCGCCAAATCTGGAACGGTCGTTCTTGTTGGCTTGCCCGCAAATGGTGTGATGTCCGAGATTAGCCCCACGACGATGGCGGTTTTCAGTCAAAATATTCTCGGTTCCAAGATGGGTTCGGCCCGAATTCAAGTTGACATTCCGAATTTGATTTCGCTCTATCAACAGGGTCGCCTGAAGTTAGATGAACTTGTAACCAAGACGTATCCTCTAGAAGAAATCAATGAAGCGATCGCTTCTGTCAAGCGGGGCGATGCATTACGAAATGTGATCGTTTTCTAAAAGGGGAGTGACAACATGAAAATCGAGAAACTGCAGACCTTTATTGTTGGTAATCCTCCTCCGCGCATTGGTGGTCGATACTTTATTTTTGTCAAACTTACAACTGATACGGGTGTTACGGGCATTGGCGAGATTTATACCGCAACTTATTCGCCAAGTGTTGTCTGCAAGGTTGCCGAAGATATGTTCGAGCGATACGTGTTTGGTACAGATCCATTTCACATCGAGCAGATGTGGCGTCGCACTTATGGCTCGGGGTTTTCACATCGTCCAGATTTCAGTACGGCTGGAGTAGTTAGTGGACTGGAAATGGCAATGTGGGACATCGTCGGCAAAGACACAAACAAACCTGTTTATGAATTACTTGGTGGTCGAGTGCATGACCGACTACGTGCCTATACATATCTCTACCCGCCGCACGAATTTGATGCACACTCAGATCATCCCGTATATCGCGAACCAGAGGTTGCCGCCGAGGCCGCAGTGCGTGAAGTTGAGCGCGGTTTTACGGCAGTCAAACTTGATCCTGCTGGACCGTATTCGGTTTATGATGGTCGCCAGCCGGCGCTTGAGACGATTGATCGTTGTGTGCGTATGGTTGCCGCAATTCGTAAAGCGGTTGGTAATCGGGCCGACATTTTATTTGGCACACACGGTCAGTTCACTGCGTCTGGAGCAATTCGACTAGCCAAGCAACTTGAGCCATACGATCCGATGTGGTTTGAAGAACCAATTCCACCTGATGCTCCGGAAGAAATGGCTAAAGTCGCGGCGCATACGAGTATTCCAATTGCGGCAGGCGAGCGTCTGACATCTAAATATGAGTTCGCACATTTGTTGCGTGTTGGTGGTGCGTCAATTATTCAACTCGCCACAGGGCGATGTGGCGGCATTTTGGAAGGTAAAAAGATTGCTGCGATTGCCGAGACTTATCATGCACAAATTGCACCACATCTCTATTGCGGACCAATTGAAGGTGCAGCAAATATTCAGTTGAGTACTTGTACACCGAATTTTTTAATCCTTGAAAGCATTCAAGACTGGGGCGGTTTTCACGCCAAGATCTTGAAGAAGCCAATTCAATTCGAAGATGGTTTCGTAATTCCATCAAAAGATCCTGGACTTGGTGTCGAACTTAACGAAGAGGTTGCACTCGCACACCCATATACGGGTACCGAACTGCATCTCAATGAGCGCCAGACTCCAGCCACGCTGTTGTAGTCCTTGGCCTGATACAAAAGTGCCGACGAGTTACCCCGCCGGCACTTCTACTTGTGAAACTCAAACAGTAGAAATACTGTTTGCACCTCGTCTGTTCTAACTATATATGTGAGTCAAAGAAAACAGTGCCGGCAGGTCTCCCCGCCGGCACTGACTACTCAACTGTCTCCAGTTCGTCAGCCTGGGTTAGGGGGGTGATTAAATCCCCAATTGTTCGTTTTACGGAGCCGATGGTGGGAATTGAACCCACGCTTCACAAGTGACGAGGTGTGCGTGCTGCCACTACACCACAACGGCGCCAACCGGGTTGTGTGCAGCATCGGAGCACCACGGCTCGTATTTGCACTCGCCGTATCCGTACGGCGGGCTCAGGTGGGTGGGTGGTTTCAACCGGTTAGTGGGGAATTGTGGACATGATTACGTCGATGATTTTTTGCGGAGCGCCAGTCAGAATCGGATAAATCTTTCCTCTTAGTGGCAGGCAGACATGCTTGCGATTGTTTTCAATTGCACGACGAACATTGCGTGCCACTCGTTCGCGAGAAACCTCGGGCAAGAGTTGTAGATGCTGCAGTCGCTTAAACATTCTGTGCGTCGACTCATGTCCGTAGACCTCGGTGAGCATGTCGGTTGGAATCGGACCGATCTCAACAAGCGTCATACCGATTGGTGCATCGCGCAATTCATGACGCAGTACGCGATGAAAACCAGACAGCCCCGACTTTGAAGACGAGTAGAGCGTCATGCCGACAAATCCTCCGCTGGCTGCGAGTGAAGAAATATTGACGATGTGGCCCGTTGCGCGTTGGCGCATGCCAGGCAGTACCTGGCGAATTAGATCAATTGGAGTTATTTGATTGGTTGTGATTACGGCGCGAATGTTGGCGCTTGTCGCGTCTTGCAACAAACCAGTGTGATTAACTCCGGCATTGTTGACAAGCACATCGATTGGTCCGTGTTGTGACTCGATTTGTTGGATGAGAGTTGCAACTACATTCGAGTCAGACAGGTCGCAACGCATCGACACACCGCCGATTGCGTCCATTGCTTGTTCAAGTCGATTGATATCACGGGCCACGCCGATCACTTTTGCGCCCGCACGAGAAAGTTCGATAGCGATTGCTTCGCCGATTCCACGCGATGCACCAGTTACGAGCGCGGTCGTGTCCTTTAAATTCATCCTTGGACAGAGTATAGATTTGTGTGACGAACTACAAAACGGTCAGTGACCTGGTGTGGTACCCAGTTGCACCGTCTGGGTCTGGCGGGCTGACTTCTTGCGTTTGGGTCTCACCAGATTTGTCGGTGGCTCTTACTTGGATTGTGTAGTCACCGGGCGTTGCATCCCATTCGTACTTCCACTGCCGCCAAGTGTCGTCACTCACGTCGAGTGCCAGCGTTGCTTTTCGCCACGGACCCTGTTCAATTCGTACTTCAACTTTTTCGATACCGCGATGTTGTGCCCAGGCGACACCGGCAATAATAACTTTGCTGGCGATCACATCTTCACCGCGCCTTGGCACGTCGATGCGTGACTGTGTTTTGATCGGCGCATCGCGAGACCAACCGCGCGGCACCCAATATCCCTCGGCTTGATCCCAAGTGGTGAGATCGAGTCGTTCGAGCCATTTCGTAGCGCTGACATAACCATAAAGACCTGGGACAATGACGCGAGCAGGAAAGCCATGCTCGAGTGGAAGCGGTTCGCCGTTCATTCCGATTGCGATCATCGCATCTCTTCCGTCAAGCGCGGCGCTAACTGGAAACCCGCAGGTCCAACCGTCAACGCTTGTGCCAAAAATTTGTTCGGCTCGTGGATCGACACCGGCTTCATTCAGTAAGTCGGCGAGCAGTACTCCTTGCCAAGTTCCGTTGCCAATATATTTACCGCCAACTTCATTCGAAACACAGCAGATCGTGATCGTGTGTTCAACCATCTTGCGCGCGAGAAGATCTTCGTACGAAAATTGCAACGGTGTTCTAACCATGCCACCAATTTGAAGATTCCATGTCTTGATGTTTATTCGCGGCAGGGAAAGTGCGGTGTCGATGCGGTAAAAATTGTCGTTCGGCGTGATGAATGGAGTTTGTGAAAATATTTGCGCACCGGCTGGGAATGTCGCTTGGGGCGTAACTGTCCCCGTATTAATAGGCAGCAACACGTCTGGTGCGGCAGCGCGCACGTCGGCAATGTTTTGATTCTCTATTTTGCGGGCAGTGATTGTGGTTACCACAGAAACGACCGCGGCGGCACTTGTCGCGCTGATGAATCGTCGGCGATCCCATCCGAGTGGCGCGCGCGATTCCCCAGGAATTTGAGTCGCACCATCATTTTTAGTGATGATGCCGATTAGTTTCCAAAGTAGCCAGCATCCAATTGTGGCGCCCAAAATTGAAGGTATCGCTGCAAACGCAGATTGTGAGGGTCGGCCTGCGGTAATCGAACCACCAATAATTCCGAATATCGCAATCGCGATGACTCCAACAACGCGTCGACGCCGAGCAATTGCGCCAACTGCGAGTGCAAGTCCGCTAATAAACACAACAATGCCGACTCGTAGGGCGAACTTGTCATTTGTGCCGAACCAGCGGATCGCCGAAATTTTTAACCACTTCGGAGTGTTATCAATGAGCTCACTACCGACCGCATCAAGTGGCGTGTCGACATTGCTGATTACGGCGATCAGCGTGCCGACAGAAACGGCGATGCTCGCCGCCAGAAAGCCGACTAATTGCCCAGCCCAACGCGGCGCAGGATCTGGTCGTTGGCGAGGTGCGTTCGGGTCGATCTCGGGTCCGAGTGTTGTGGTGATAACTCTCCGCTCCTGTGTTCTTTTATTGCGGTTCTCCTAAACGATACTTCTACCCGCAATAGTAATGAACTGCTAATCTCGCAGCGAGTGAGGGGAGTCGAGGTGACCGACTCGATCGGGGTTTACAGCACCGCAGGTGAAATGTTGGCGGCGTTACGCCAACGCCGTATTTCTTCGGTTGAACTGGTGGAGATGCACCTCAATCGAATCGAATCATGTGATGGTCCGCTCAACGCGATTCCTGTTCGAACTGCCGATCGCGCTCGTGAAGCGGCCCTTATCGCCGATGCCGCGATGGCTAGGGGAGAACGTGGGGCACTATTGGGTCTACCAATAACGCTAAAGGAGTCCACCCAGACTGCTGGTCTTCCGCAGTCCGCCGGGATCGTGGCGCTGAAGGATTATCGCCCGCCCCTCGATGGACCGGTTGCCGCGAGTGTCTTGGCTGCTGGTGCCTGCCTGCTGGGTAAGACAAATATTCCGGTAGCCCTTGAAGACTGGCAGGCGGACAGTCCCGTTTATGGCCGAACGAACAATCCGTGGGATCTAACGCGTACGCCCGGTGGTAGCACGGGCGGGGGTGCCGCAGCGCTCGCCGCCGGGATGACTCCGCTCGAGATTGGCAGTGACATCGGCGGCTCGATTCGTGTGCCTGGTGCGTTTTGCGGCGTATATGGTCATCGTCCTTCGGAGACTGCCGTGCCGAGAGCCGGCGCGTTTCCATTCGCGGATCTGGCGAATCCTGGTGTTGTGATGGGAGTGCAAGGTCCGCTCGCTCGGAGTGCGCTCGATCTTGAACTGTTGTTCGATGTGGTCATCGGCCCGGTCGAGGGTGAGAGTGTGGGCTGGCAACTAGAACTCCCGGCGGCGCGTCACGAACGCCTCGGGGATTTCCGTGTCGCAGTGATGCCGACGATGCCTTGGGTACGACCTTCAGCCGAGGTGCACGGCAAGGTCGAGGAACTTTCTGGAGTGCTCGGTCGCGCTGGTGCGAAGGTCGGTGAAGCGATGCCAGTCGTTGACTTCGAGCAGTATTATCTTGACTACTCCGCACTGCTCGGCGTGATCACTTCCCAAGGTAAGAGTCGAGCCGAACGCGAGGATATGGCGCGGGTCATGTCTGGGTCGGGTGACGCACATATGTCTGCGATCGCCAAAGGTCTGACGATCGATGCGGCAGGATTTCTCGGGCTACTCGACCGACGCGAAATGGCAAGACAAGCATGGCGCACGTTTTTTTCCGACTGGGATGTGTTGATCGGACCAATTACCCTTGATGTTGCGTTTACACATCAGACAGGCGTCGACTATCAACGTACCTTGCCGATCGACGACCAACTTGTACCATACATGTTGAACATCGTCTATCCGATGTGGGCGATCTTCGCTGGCCAACCATCCACCGCGTTCCCGGCTGGCTTGAGTAATGCCGGACTTCCACTTGGTCTACAGGCCATCGGTTCTTATCTCGAAGATCGAACGACACTCAAGTTCGCGCAAATCCTCGAGCAAGAGTGGCACGGGTTCCAGGTGCCACCAGGCTACTGATCTGATATCTCGCGGACCGTCAGCATCGACTGGGACGACTGCGACGACCGATTCATCCCCGAATCGTCGCGACGCTGACGATTCCTGGCAAGGCTCGAAGTTGTGTAACTAGTTCGTCGGGCACATCGCTTGATGTTGCGATCAACATGATGGCACTTCCTTGCCGTTCGGTCTTGCCCACGTCCATGTTTGAGATGTTGATGTTCGCGTTTCCAAGAAGGGTTCCAACTCTGCCGATTACACCCGGTCGATCATCGTTGGTGACAACCAGCATGTGTTCAGACGGAGGAATATCCGTGATGTGGTCGTCGACGGTAACGATTCGGGCTTCACGACGGCGGCCAGCGAGCGTGGCCGAGATGTTTCGCTCACCTGCACGCAGTGTGATCAAGTTGACGTAGTCGCGATGAGTAGTCGTTGGCGTTGCTGCCTGATGAACCTTGATTCCCAATTTCTTGGCAACCAGGGGTGCATTGACAAGACTCACGTTCTCGGTCGACAACACCGATAGCAATCCTTTGAGCGCGCTCAAGGTGACGATCCGAGAATCGTACGCCCCGATCTCACCGCTTGATATCACCTCGAAATCAGTTGGTATTTCGCCAATGAAGGATGCAAAGACTCGACCGAGCCGCTCGGCCAACGGAACAAACGGCTTCAATGTCTCATTCGTTTCGCTTGCTGCAATGTTCACTGCGAATGGAACGAACTCACCGTCCAAAGCCAGTTGTACCATGTCAGCCACTACTTCACCTGCTCTGTCTTGTGCTTCACGGGTGCTCGCACCAAGGTGTGGAGTCACCACAACGTTGTCGAGTTCGAACAATGGTGAAGATGTCATCGGCTCGGTGGAAAACACATCAAGTGCCGCACCTGCAATACGCCCATCACGCAATGTGGCGAGCAAATCTGTTTCGTCGATGATCCCACCACGCGCAACGTTGATGATACGCAACGTTGGTTTGGCGGTTCGCAGAACTTCGTGGTTGATCATGCCAGTTGTTTCACGGTTTTTCGGGAGATGAACCGTAAGAATGTCGGCAAGAGCTACAACCTGATCGAGTGGCATCATCTTGACATTCAACTGGCGAGCTCGTTCCTCAGAAATGAACGGGTCGTATCCAATCACGCGCATGTCGAAGGCGATAGCTCGTTGTGCAACAAGTTTGCCGATGCGACCGAGGCCGATAATTCCGAGCGTCTTTCCGGCAAGTTCGATGCCCTCCCATTTGGATCGCTCCCACCTTCCCAACTTGAGAGCCGCATGGGCTTGGGGAATATTGCGGGCCATAGCGAGCATCAGACCAATCGTGTGCTCGGCTGCAGAGATCACATTGGATTCTGGGGCATTCACCACCATCACGCCACGAGCGGTTGCGGCCTGGACATCGATATTGTCAAGACCCACTCCGGCACGCCCAATGACCACCAGATCACCGCCAGCATCAAGAGCGGCGACATCAACCTGTGTCGCCGAGCGCACGATAAGACCATGTGCACCAGCCAGTGCCATATAAAATTCTCTCCCGGAAACTCCCAACTGAATATCGACTTCGAACCCGGCATGTCGTAGACGATTGAGACCGGTCTCGGCAATTTGTTCGGTGACGAGAATTCTTTTGGTCATGGCTTGATGTTCTCCACAATGAAATCGACACAGCGGGTAAGTTGTGCAACATCGTGAGGTTCGACGGATGGGAACATCGCAATTCGCAACTGGTTTTTACCGAGCTTTCGATACGACTCGGTATCGACGATCCCGTGACGGCGCAGAACTTCATTGATGTGCGCGACATCCACGCCTACGACATCGATCGTTCCGACGACTGGTGAACGCTTGACAGGATCAACAACGAATGGTTGCGTGAATGTTCGTGATTCTGCCCAGTCGTACAAGATTTTTGAGGACACCTTCGTACGCTCGACACACCAGGGCAATCCACCATTGATCAACATCCATCGAATCTGCTCTCTAATCAGCAACAACGTGGTAATCGACGGCGTATTCATGGTCTGATTCGCGCGACTGTTGTCGAGAGCGATCCCCAAGTCAAGCGATGCTGGACACCACCGACTAGACGCACGCAATTCTTCAATCCTCTCGATTGCCCGCGGTGAACATGCAGCGACCCACAACCCACCATCGGAGGAAAAACACTTCTGCGGTGAAAAATAATACACATCAACTTCACTTGGTATCCAGTTAAGTCCGCCCGCAGCAGAAGTTGCATCTACAACGACGAGTGCATCGCCCGAGTCAATGGGCCTGCGCAAGTCCATGGCGACACCAGTTGACGTCTCGTTATGTGTGAAGCAGTACGTATCGATATCGGGAGTCGCTACTGCATGCGGGTGGTCACCAAAATTGCTTTCAATTACCTGCGGATTGAGTACATGCGGAGCGGCTCGCGTTGCGACCGCGAATTTCGATGAAAACTCACCAAATACCAGATGCTGGCTTTTACGTCTGATGAGTCCAAATGTTGCGATGTCCCAAAACACCGTTGAGCCACCATTTCCAAGGACAATCTCCCAATCAGTCGGCAGACCAAATAACTCTTTCAACCCGTCACGAACCGAGCCCACCAAATGGCGAACTGGTTCCTGCCTGTGCGAAGTCCCGAGCAGGGTCACAGATTTCTGCATCACTGCGTGCATCTGTTCGGAGCGAATCTTTGATGGTCCACAACCGAATCGACCATCCGAGGGCAATAGTTTTGGTGGAAGACGAATATCTCCCAATTTTGTTGGCGTCACCTGTCAAGTATCGCAGTTGTCGTTGTTGCTACAACGATGTTTTATGAAAAGTAAGCAATTACAAGATTCGTTATATAAAATACGCAGTTCGGTGCTTACGGCGATCCCGAGCGCGACCCCCGAATGAATGTCGTGCGTGACGCGGTCGCGCGAGTTCGCGTCGAACTCGAGAACACGGGTATTGCCACGGCGTTTGTCGGAACGACTTTCACTTTGGCTGAATTGCGGTCCGTTCAGGCGCTGTCGAGGCTCGCTTAAGTGGGGCGGGATCTACATTTCGACCGATCTCGGGTTCCTGTGGCAGAACCCGATGTTGACATTGTTGACCCGCCGGATCGGAAGCAAGAAGGTGATATTCCCAATACCTCGATACACCAAGAAGGACGTTTTGTCCCTCAAGGAGCTCATCGAGGCAGGGAAGTACCGGGCGGTCATCGACAGGTGTTACTCGTTGGAAGATGTGGTCGAGGCCACCCAATACGTGGAAACGCAGCAGAAAACTGGAAATGTCGTCCTGACAGTTAGCGGCGACCGAAGAAAGGACGTGAATTCATGAGAGCAGTAATCTACAACAAGTACGGATCACCCGATGTTTTGGTGTTCCAGGAGATCGCCAAGCCAGACCTAACGGATGATGGCGTGCTGGTGCGAGTCCGCGCGGCGTCGATCAACCCATTGGATTGGTATACCATGACAGGTACGCCGTATGTCGGGCGCGTACTTAACCCACAGGCGACCGTCGTTATCGCCGGAGCACCGAAAGGTAACAGTCTGCTCGATCCGCTGGGTCACATCTTCAAGTTGCGCGTGGCGGCATTGCGTAGCAGCCAGATATGTCCAGGAGTGGTCGATAAGTCTGACTTTTGAGTAAGGTTAGGAACATGAGCAACGATTCGCAGGATCGGGCAGAGAGTTTCGACGAGGAAATGATCGGTGGTGATCGTGCCGTCACTTCCGATCAGGTGGAAGTTGATTTCCCACCGGAGCGGACGCATGGTATCCAGTTCGCCGATGCTGATGTCACCGACGAGTCCTTCGCGGAGCGGTCGTTGCAGGAGCAGCCCGAGGTCTACTCGGCGGACATTGGCGAGGTGTAGAACACGTGGGTTGAAGAATAAGTAGACGCTTTCCACTCTGATGTATGCTCGCGGTCGTGAAGATTGAGAGAGTCGGAGTAGTTGGGTGTGGATTGATGGGTTCTGGTATTGCCGAAGTGAGCGCCCGCGCCGGCCTCAATGTTGTGGTCGTCGACGCTAGCGATGTCGCGATTAAGGCGGGACGCGAGCGCATCGAGTCTTCGTTGGCAAACGCTGTTCGTCGAGGGAAGCTCGAGGCCGAGGCCAAAGAGCAGACCCTTGAGGCTCTCACTTTCTCGACTGACATGAGTGTGCTGGCCGATCGACAACTTGTGGTGGAAGCGGTTACCGAGTCGGAAGATATTAAAATTGGGATCTTCCGTTCGCTTGATGAGATCGTGGAGGATCCAATGGCGATCTTGGCCTCCAACACGTCGTCGATCCCAATTATGAAGCTTGGCATGGCTACTCGCCGGCCCGAGAGTGTGGTGGGACTTCACTTCTTCAATCCCGTACCAGTGCTGCCCCTAGTCGAGTTGGTGTCATCGTTGGTCACCAGCCCCGAGACAACACAGCGGGCAGCTGACTTTGCCACCGATGTCCTCGGCAAGCACGTAATCCACTCCAAAGATCGGGCCGGCTTCATCGTCAACGCCCTGCTCATCCCGTACATACTTTCGTCCATCCGAATGCTGGAATCAGGCTTCGCAACTGCCGAAGACATCGACACTGGAATGGTGCAGGGATGTGCCCACCCAATGGGTCCTCTCGCCTTGGCCGATCTAATTGGTCTCGACACCACAATGGCCGTCGCCGAGTCGCTCTACAAAGAGTTCAAGGAACCGCTCTATGCCGCTCCGCCGCTCCTCAGCCGCATGGTCGAGGCGGGTCTGCTGGGCCGCAAATCCGGTCGGGGATTCCACACTTACGACCGCTGAAGTGGTGCTCGAAGACGTGCGTATTCCTGGTCGTTGTTTTCGTCCTGTGCGGAAAGATTTTGATTGCCAAATTCACATAGAATGAAAGCGTGTCCGATAAGTTTGCATTAATCGACGAGATGTATCTCGAAGGTCTTGCTCTGAAACGTGAGCAATTACGGCGACAAAACCCAGGTTCGGAAGACTTGGTAATTGAAGAGATGCTGTGCAATTGGATCAATGATCGGCCGCTAGATTCACCAGGTCAGGTCCGCATCCAGTGAGTCTGGTTTCCTCGGCGTCAGAAGTTCTGGCGTTATTGCGACGGGATGGCGTTTCGGGATGCATCGTCGGGGGTATCGCTGTTTCGGTTCACTGTGATCCACGATTCACAGGTGACATTGACATCGCCATTGCCGTTGAGAGTGACGAAAGAGCAGAAGTGCTGATGCGATCGTTGATGACTCACGGATATCACACTTCAGCCGTTGTTGAACAAGAAGCGGTTGGCAGACTTGCGATGACTCGCTTGGTCAGTTCCGACGGCACCAGCATTGACTTGCTCATTGCATCATCAGGTATCGAGGCTGAAATAGTTGCAGATGCCGAAAAAGTTGAAATTGTGCGGGGAACGTTTCTGCCAGTGGCTCGAGTCGGTCATTTGATTGCGCTGAAACTTCTTTCTGTAGCTCCTGGTAGAGAGACAGATACGGCTGATCTACGAAATCTTGCCGTAGTCGCCGATAACGATGAATGGAATCGTGCCTCACTCGCAGTGCAGATGATCACTGACCGTGGTTACGCGAGAGGGCGCAACCTCGAAATTGATTTGCAGGCGTTGCGCCCCGACAAAGTGTGATACCAAGATTCATACCATCTTTGAGGGCATCTCAGAGATTCAACAGCGGGTGATTGCTCGTGCGATTTCTGGTCTGTGGTATCGGCTGAAGAGGATGTCCGCGCATACGTAAGACTCACCGATCCAGCGTTTGCGGATTTACAACGACTAATTGCAAAAGATCCACAGATCGTCCGCTGGGCGGTGAAGAAGATGTTGCTGATTCAACGGAATCCCAATACCGGTGTACCATTGCTGGGAAGTCTCGTCGGGTGGCGTAAACTCACGGTGAGCGACCGCAACTGGAGAATCGTGTGGCGAGCTACCAAGGATGCTTCAGGTTCGACGACAATCACAATCGGCGAGATATGGGCAGTTGGCGCCCGATCCGACGATGAGGTATATGTAGAGATGAGAGCCCGGGTCGAGTCATTGGGTTCGAGCCCGAGGGTTCGCACTGTCCACGATGACCTGAGACATCACATTAGTGGAGCTGGGGGGAAT
>JABMNW010000106.1 GCA_013204455.1 Acidimicrobiaceae bacterium | reverse complement strand
ATCTAAGTGAGAGATCTTCGCTATGCGTAATGGGACGCGAGCCGTATCTACGAGTTGCCCCTTGCTCAACCAACAATCGTAAATACGAAATTTCGTTTAGTCCACTAGGGCACACGAACGGTGGCAACTTTGGTGCGACAAGTGACAAATCGAATGCTGACGACTGCGCTAACTGCGCTGTAACTTCGACAACTCCTGGATACCGCGCGAACCGACGCAATTGTTCGGCACCGCTGCGAATGAATGCACTTGGCGCAGGTGGTAATTGCCAATCGATCTCGTCCATGCTTGCGCGCTGGCGAACTGCAGCAAGCGCAACTGCTAATCGATATTCGCGTAATGTTGCATAGGCAACATCGTTGGTTGCCACACACTGCACATCATTGCGCATTGCAATCTGTACGAGTGCATCATTGCGTACCGAATCCAACGGATCACCGTGATCCCATAATTCGACCAACACCCGATCGCGACCAAACTCGCTAATCAGTTGTTGCAAGCGACGCTGTGCAACTTGCGGACCATGTTGCTCAAGAGCTTGCGTGATCACACCAGTGCTAGCGCCAGTCAAAACCCAGCAACTATCACCAACGGCATCAGCAATATTTGTAGTAGTAAACACCGGAGCAGATTTTGCTCCCGCTAATTGTCCAAGACTGATTGCGTGTGAGAGTCGCCCATAGCCAGATGGTCCGTTGGCAATAACAACTATTTCCGCATCAACACGATTTACTCCGGGTCGATGATCTACGCAGTGCAATTCTGCACCGAATAAAGTTGGCAGGCTTAACGCTCGTGCTGCTTGTGCAAATTGCACCACACCATAAAGACCATTGCGATCGGTTAGTGCAAGTGCGCTGAGCCCTCGTTCGATTGCAGACTCAACAAGTTGTTCTGGATGCGAAGCCCCGTACAGAAAAGAAAAATTTGAACGACAGTGCAATTCGGCGTAGGCAACCATTCAAGTTAGGCTAGCGAACATATGTTCGCTAGCCTAACTTGAATGGTTTATGAGCCAATGATTTTGCGGGCCGCAAGAATTGCCCCGCGTGCCCCATCTTCGGCCGTTACGAGTGCGGCGTCCCAATCAAACCACTTGACTTGCATGCTTTCACCTTCGACTGGTGCAAAAGTTTGATTAGCAGCGATCAGCAAGTACCGGACATCTAGATGTGTATGTCCGCGCGGTCCTGGATGAACATCCAGATGAATAAATTTTGCTCCGTCTTTTGGATGACTGACGACTAAACCAGTTTCTTCTCGTGCTTCGCGTAACGCAGCATCTTGGATCGACTCGCCATCGTCGATGTGTCCACCTGGTTGTAGCCACATATTGAGTCGTTTATGCAAGTGCAACACAACACCAGATGCACCAACCACAATCGCCGAGGCTGTGACGTGGGTTGGATCACTGTGTTCGTCAAATGGTGCACGCAGTAACGGCGCGCGCTCACAAAAAATTGCGATAGAAGACCGTTCGCGCTGATCAATCGGAGTGTGTGTTGCCAATTCTGTGCAAAATTTTTGCACAAAACTAACTCCGGAGTCGCTGATCACGTACCCAACAATATATGCACGCTCGTATTATCCGTACATTGCTGTAACCGTCCACTGACCATCTTCGAGCACTACGAGCATCGCCGAAATTTCTGCAGTATTTTCTAGTACAACCTTTTCGACAACTAGTTGCAAACGGACCAAGCGTCGACCACGAGCGATGTCCCACCATCGCTCTTCCACTGGCCACGGCCCAGCCCATGCGACAACTTTGTAAACCGTCGAACCAATAGTCACGGTTGCTGGCGAAGCACTTAACTCATGTCGTGCGCTGACACGCAACAACTTTCCAGATGCGTCGTTGAGTTGCACTTGGATTGGTTCGAGATAGACAACACTCGGAGACGGAGTCGGCAATGCACCACGCCATCTCGGCACTGCATCTTTCGCCTCGCGATTACTGGAACTATTACTGGACGAATGCGTCGCCGAAATAAGTTCGTAGCTTTCTAACGGGTCACGACCACCATGCCATTTTGCTATCTGCACAGCAGACGAACCCAACAACTCGCTCAAGCGACCAATAGCCTGCGCCGCCGTCTCATCGGTCTGCGTGGTGCCGCCCCACAACTGAAGTTGTCGAGCCGTATCAGATCGCAGTTCGTCAGCCACAAGTTGCACACGTGTCAAGCCATCAGCAACTGACGAGTTTTCGAGTTGCCGGCTTTCGAGTTGCCATCTTGCGCGCTCGACAATTGCTGAGGCTGTTAAACCATTCGGCTGATACCACAAGCGCTCGGAGCGCTTGCCGAATTCCGATTCGAATCGGATCATGATTCGCACACAAACTGTGCCGTGTTGCGAAAAATACTCTGTAAATGCACTAGCCATTCGTTGCACACTGCTGATCACGATTTGTTGATCAGATATTGGCTGATCAAACACTTCAACGCAAAGATGCTCTGGCGGCGCAGGGACAACAACTAACGGATGCTGATCATCGCCTCTGGCAAGTCGATGTAGTTCTACTCCTAATTCGCCAAATCTGCCCGCTAGCACCGACTCGCTCAAAGCAGAAACATCGTGCAGTGTGTTTAATCCGAGCCGCTCAAGTAATGAGATCGTGTCGCGATTGATGTGTGCAAATTCGCTGAGTACTCTTGCTGATTGCGGGGCTAACCACGAACTCGTTTTGTCTGGTTCGACAACATACGGACGACTAATTTGCGCACTCGTGTGTGCAGCAATATGAGCAGCCAAGCGTCCATCAGCAACACCAACGCCAACGACTGTTCCAGTAGCGACGCAACAACGTAGTGTGGCGATCATTTTTGTCGCCATAGGTTGATCACCGCCCATATATCTGGACGGCCCGCGTGCAGCAAAGACGATGACGCCAGGTTCGCTGACTTCGATTAACGGGACTAATTCGTTTACTGCGCGCACCACTACATCGAAAGCATTGCGATCACGATTCGGCTGATGCGAGACAATTTCGATATCTGGACACAACGCTTGAGCGTGTCGTCGACGCATCCCAACTTGCACACCATGACGCATCGCTGACGGTGTACGCGATATCACCCGCTGTGCATGGACGACAGCGCATGGATTATTTGCACTACTCGCGGCAACTACTGCCGACCAATCGACGCAATGCAGCACCGCCAACCGTCTAGACATGATTAGTTAGACACGCTTACTAGACACGCTTACTAGACACGACTATTTAATACGGGCGTTTAACAAGATGCTCACGCTGATGAGCAACCCGACGTCCACTAACTCGAATACAAACATCGCGGTGTTGTAAATATCCAGAGCCATTATCAACACCGCTCCAACTTGTTGTCTTGGTATCCAAAACAACATCTGCATGCAACGGATGTGTCTCGTGTCTAGATATAGATCGCGGTAGTGTCCCGCCGTCAACGATGATCATCACTGCTCGACGGGCCTGCAATCGTGCCTGCACACGTCTGGCATCGTTGCTCGACAATCGCGGTGGAATTGCAACAATCAGTACATCAAAACCATCCATAACTGCGGCGACTGTTACCGACCATTCGCGTGATGTATTTGGCGGATGGACAAAGACCATTCGCTCGGGTGCCACACCGTGTTCAACAGCAGCCAATATTCCAAGATGCGCAACCCCGACAACGCCAAGCCACGAACCTTGTTGCGTTGCGCGCGCAGCAAGTGACAGTGCTAGCGATAACCCAGCATCGCCCGTACAACGCACGATGCGCCCACGCACCAAACCGGCATCGGGCAACAACTGACGCACATCGTCTGCAACAACGAGTGGTTCTGGCACGACTAATTGCATCTCTGCACTGTAGCGAACACATGTTCGCTCTTACTGCGCGGCTATTTAGATTTGAGCCTTACTTCGTGCGGCTATTTAGATTTGAGCCTTACTT
>JABMNW010000105.1 GCA_013204455.1 Acidimicrobiaceae bacterium | reverse complement strand
CTTTGCCCTGCCTGTAATACATCTTCTGGTCGGTGCTTGACTCGCTGAGCGACCATTGCCAACCGTTTGCTGGCATTGGCCAGTGCATCCAAAACTTTGATACTTATTCGACTTGCTCGCTCGGATAGTCGTCGCGCGGCAACATCAAGTTCGCGAATTGCAAAAGTTGCAACACCATTCCATGCGAGTTCTGTAGAGGCGACGAAATCTCGAACAAGTTCGATTATTGCAGTGGCGCATGCAGTTGGCGTTTTATGTGACTCGTGAGCAACTTCGTCGGCAACACTGAGATCTGTTTCATGGCCAATGCCAGTCAAAACCGGTACTCGACACGCGGCAATTGCTGTGGCAATCTGTGCCGAATCAAACGCCATCAAATCATTTTTTGATCCACCACCGCGTACCAGCATCAGCACATCTAAATCTTGTCGTGCACCAAGAGTCTGCAATGCTGCGACTACAGAGTTAATCGCCTCTTCGCCTTGCACTCGTGCATCGTGCACAACAATTGTGAACCCGATTCCAGAATCGTTAAATGTCTTGATCACATCGGCATGTGCCGCACTGCCGACACTGGTCACGATCCCGACCCGTAGTGGGACAACTGGCATCGCCACACTACGGTTGGCGTCGTACAGGCCTTTAAGTTTGAGTTGACGCACAATTTCTTCACGCTGAGCAATTAAGTCACCAAGTGTGAAGCGTGGATCAATTTTTGAAATCTTGATACTGAAGCGTCCGTTGCCGGCAAACAAATCCGGCTCGCCAAAAACTCGTACCTTCAATCCGTTCGCCAACTCCAAGCCATTGGCCAAAAGTTTCGGCCGCAGCGCCGAATAGACTCCCTGCCAAATTGATGCACTCAACACGGCTTTGTTTTCACCGTCTTGCTCAACAAGCGTGAAATAGACATGCTTCGGGGTCTTTAGTTCTTGAATTTCGCCATGCAGCCACACCCCGCGACCAAATCGATCTTTAACCGTTTCATTGACAGCGCGAATGAACTCGCCAACCGACAAGGTTGCGTCATCAAGATTTATCACCCCTGTATTATTTTGAGCACTAGTATTATTTTGAGCACTTTTCATTAGTAATACATCCCACCACACACAATACGATGACTACGGTGAAACATCAGGTGAGCTATCGAAAAAACCATAGACATCGTCTACTGCTCACAGTTTTGACTGTTGGTGCGTTGACAGCGGCCTGCACCCAGCCAACAATTCTTGGGTCAAGCGACGATACTATGCCAGTTGATTTAACTGCTGAGCCAATAACAACTACTCCGAGCGATGTTCCGCCGCCAAAGTTAGAAGGCACGATCAGTTGGGGCAAATGCGCCGACGAGAGTCAAAGCGTCAATGAATGTGGCTATCTTCAAGTTCCTTACGATTACAACGACCCAAGTGTTGGGTCGTTCAAATTATTTCTAAAGCGAAAACCTGCTGCGGACTCTGCCAACCGAATTGGTTCATTGCTCGTTAATCCAGGCGGACCTGGTTTCGGGGGCACAAGTGTTGCCGCCGATGCGAATTACTACTTCAGCCAAGAGCTACTCAACCGGTTTGACATCGTTGGCTGGGACCCACGCGGAACGGGCAAATCAACACCAGCGATTGACTGCATCGATGAGTACGACAAATATTTTGGTATCGACTCGCCGCCAGAAACGCAAGAAGAAAAACAGGCGATTGTTGACGCCAGCCAAGACTTCAACGATCAGTGTGCAAAACGCAGCGGAGAAATCCTGCCGTATATCTCGACAAAGTCAACCGCTCAAGACATGGACTCAATCCGCAATGCGCTCGGCGAAGAAAAAATTTCGTACTTTGGATTTTCTTATGGATCAGAACTTGGCGCCACTTGGGTGACAATGTTTCCAAGTACGGTTCGTGCCGCCGTGTTAGATGGTGCGTCCGACCCGAACGCTACTTCGCTTGATCAAGGACTTTCCCAAGCAAAAGGATTCGAGCAGCAACTTGACGCATTTTTAGAAAAGTGCTCGAAACGTGTATCGTGTGTTTTCTATAGCAATGGAAAATCTGCCGAAGCACTCGACAAACTTCTCGCCGATATCGACGCCAATCCAATCAAAACATCGGTCGGTCGAACCCCGGTTACACAAGGCGTAATCTTCACCGCACTTGCGCAATCGATGTACTCAGATGCAATTTGGCCAGATCTCGAACGCGCTTTAGCCGACGCGGTTAAGGGCGACGGCTTAGGAGTACTCAAACTTTATGATGACTACTACCAACGTAAATCTGACGGTACTTACGGCAACGAACTCGAAGCATTCATCGCGATTTCGTGCCTGGACGATCCAGGTCCAATTGGAGTTGCAGCAGTAGATGCACAAATTCCAATTTTTGCAAAAGCCGCCAAACGTTTTGGTCCAAGTTTTGCTTATGGATACTCATGTGCGCTGTGGCCGGTCGCACAAGCACCACGAATAACTATCACAGGCAAAGATGCGGGACCGGTAATTGTGATCGGCACTACTGGCGATCCGGCAACACCAATCGAATCATCGCGCAACGCAGCCAAGGCTCTCGAAGGTGGAATTTTTATTACAGTTAAAGCCGAACAACACACTGGTTATGGCGTTAATAAATGCATCGTCACAACTGTCGACAGGTATCTAGTTGATCTCATTGTTCCTAAAAATGGAACCGTCTGCGAATAGTAAATTGTTAGCGACGCTTTTCAATTATCAGTCAGCGGCGTGAAACAACTTTATCTACACCCATTGCCGTAGCAGTAGCCGAACGATCTGCAACTACTTCTGTCGGCATTCGTGCGCCAGTTGAGTCTGCAAGTCGAGTCATCATTTCAAAATTTGCAATCACTGCGGCGGCATCAATCGTCGCGTCTAAACCTATAGTGCTAATTAGCGCTTCTCGACTAGTTGCTAGCGCTGAGTCGTCATTGCCATCGCCAGTGTCATAGTTTGTTGCTGCCGTGGCGAAGGAAACAAGTTCCGCAGCAAAATTTACGGCAACTCCGCCAGTTGCGGCCTGCACGCTGACGAGATCTACTTCCATTCCTTGTTCTGTGCCGCTCCAACTGAGCATGCTGGCATGAGCGATCGTTCAATAAAAACATTCGCGTTGTTGTGACACGCGAGTTGCAACAAGTTCCATTTGCACCCGCGAGAGTGTTCCGCGAGTCCAATGTGGATCCACCATTTCTTTATCCGGAATATATTGCGCATCGGCCATTGCCCAAATCACGCGGTTGGTCTCCGGCACCGCAGTAAACGCCTGCACGACTGCCGCTGACTTGTCCGCTGGCGCAGTAACTGGCACCCAGTTCAGTTCTGCTGCAACAACATTGTTTGGTGTCTTTCGTGATGGCTCACCAGATTCTTCTTCCGCCAACTCCGGGCACTCAAGACCAAGCGCGCGACGAAACGATGCGATGCTCGCAACTGTGCAGGCAATTCCACACAACTCGATGTACGCGAGTGGATCAATTTGTTGGCAAACGCGTGCATACCAATCGCTCGTCAATGTCGAAGCATGCCGAGCAATTCTGTAAATAGCATCATGCGCCATTAATGGTGCGGCGCGCGAATTCGGTATTCGACCTGCGACTGACGAAACCGTCACCCACGGTGGTAGAGGTTCCGCTTCGCGTACTGCCATAAGCGCTGTAACTGCCAGTTCGCGCCTCTGCGCCCCAGACCACCAGGTACCCGGTTTTGAAAGCGACGACCACGCCTGCTCGTGAGCGTATTGAAGGTCTTGACGAATATCGTGACGATTAATATTCATACTCTGCTCACGCTAGACGGCGCGACGAGAAAACCCGAATTGATGTAAGTTCTTAATCGAGATATGAATTTACTTGATCGACTCAACCGTAGAAACGATGGTCGGCCGCCACTGGCTATATTGGGCATAACCCTTGCGGCACTATTCCTTTTGTTTGCAATCTGGGCTATTTCGTCACCTGTGGGCTCATCAAATGATGAAACACACCACTTGAGATCAATGTGGTGCTCCAATTCGCAAGACGGAGTTTGCCAGACTCCAATCTTTGTACTTGACGTGCCTTGTTTTTCTGAAAGGCCGGACTTAACTCCAGCATGTCGAGAGCCCTACGACTTGAAAACAACTAATGCTCGGTTTGGTGGGGGCAGCGGAGAATTGAGAATGCTTTACTACAAGTTTGGTGGTCTCGTATTTAACAGTGATCTCGAATCATCTGTTTTGCGGCTCCGTATTATTAACTCTCTCATCGCCACTTTGATGTTTGGGGCGACCTTGATTCTTGGTTGGGGTCGTCTCTCGCGAGCATTTTTAGTTGCCTTCTGTGTCACTGTCATACCGCTTGGATTATTTCTGATCCCATCGGTGAACCCACAATCTTGGCTATTTACAGGG
>JABMNW010000104.1 GCA_013204455.1 Acidimicrobiaceae bacterium | reverse complement strand
GCCTGATGCATCGCGACATAGCAAATCAACTGGGCCAACTGCGGTCGGGTATTCACGACGAATGAGTGTGAGACCTGCTTCGATTGTTTCAGGCATCGCTGCAAGTAGAACTTGCAAATCTGCTTCGACGCCATCTTTTGTTAAGCCAGGATCTTCGCCAAGTTCATGGGCGAAGTCTGCGTGGACTTCGTGCAAGTGGATCGTCAGTGTTTCGCCTTTTGGATTACGAACAACAAATCGATCTTCTAGTTCTTCGAGTGTGTTCGGTGCGTTCATCCAATTGAGTGGCTTGTACGCGCCGCCGTCAGCGTGAATCGCCACACAACCGTCAGTCTTAATCATGATCAAACGAGTCGCTTCGGGAAGTGACGCATTGAGCCGACCTTCGTAGACAACGCTGCATCGCGCAATAATTAGACGCATTTTGTTTTACCTGATTGAGTGGCGTAACGCTGCGAGCACTGGCTCGGCAAGCTCAGCACGACAGATGATTAAATCTGGCAACCATGTGTCGGGTTCGTTGTAGACAAGTGGCGATCCATCAATACGGCTCGTGTGCAGTCCTGCCGCGCGAGCAACCGCAACGGGCGCTGCAGAATCCCATTGGTGTTGGCCGCCCGAATGAAGATAAATATCGCTCTCGCCAAGTACGACAGACATCGCTTTTGCGCCGGCAGATCCCAAACGTGCGGCATCGCATCCAAGTGCTTCGGCAACTACAACTGCCTCGCGGGGAGTGCGCGTTCGCGACAAAACAAGTCGGGGGGAGCCATCATGCATTGGTGGCGTTGGTGGTGCTGGGTTAGTTGACAGTGTTATCCCGATCGCCGGCAGACTGACGGCACCGGCGACGAGCTCGCCGTTGCCGTATTCATCGCGCTCCCATAATGCGATATGCACCGCCCAATCACTACGATCTGGTTCGCTGTATTCCTGTGTGCCATCAAGCGGATCGATGATCCAAACTCTGTTGGCTGTTAGCCGAGTCGAATTATCGAGCGCCTCTTCGCTAAGTACCGCATCGTTTGGGCGCAGTGCATGAAGTTGTGACATCAAAAATTCTTGTGCCATTGCATCGCCAGCATCTTTTAGATCCCACGAAGAGATGCCGCGTTGAATTAGTTCGTTGCGTAGTTCTACTAAACGCTTGCCGGTTTCTGTGGCGAGATGAGCAGCGAATTCCGCGTCATCAAGATGAGTCAAGAGCGGCGACCTAACTGTGTTGCATCGCGGACGATCGCGCGCAATTCGGTTTCGTTTGCTCCTGATTTAACTAAATCAGTAACCCGTCGCTCGAGGCGTTGCTCATCGGCTTCATTAAACACTTCTGGACGGCTTGTGTTTGTTGCGGCCGTTGTAACTAACAGCACAATTGCAACAACTGCTGTGGTTGTGCCGATTGTCGTGACTTGACCTACGTTGTTGCCAGCGATCGTTGTGATGATCATCCCAGCAATACCAGCGACAAATACGACTGCAGATGAGATACGAATAATGCGCACGGCTGACGAATTCATATTCACGATGTTTACTTTCGCGATAACGGTTTGTATTTAATGCGCTTTGGCTGATCGGCTGAAATACCGAGTTCTTTTTTGCGCCAAACTTCATAATCCGAGAAGTTGCCTTCAAACCATCTCACTTGGCTGTCGCCCTCGAACGCCAGCACATGCGTCGCGATTCGGTCTAAGAACCAGCGGTCGTGGCTGATTACAACCACACAGCCAGGGAAACTTTCAAGAGCGGTTTCGAGAGCGCGCAAGGTGTCGATATCCAAATCATTTGTCGGTTCGTCGAGCAGTATTACGTTGCCTGCATTTTTTAAGAGTTTTGCTAAATGCACGCGGTTGCGCTCACCACCGGAGAGTTCGCCAACGCGCTTTTGCTGGTCGCTACCTTTAAAGTTGAAACTCGCCACATAGGCACGACCATTGATTTCTCGGTTGCCAACTTTAATTATGTCTGCGCCACCAGTGATTTCTTCGTAAACAGAAGCATCGGCTTTAAGTGTGTCGCGACTTTGGTCGACATAACTTAATGAAACTGTGTCGCCAATCGTGATCGAACCGGAGTCCGGATTTTCTTGTCCGGTAATCATTCTGAATAGTGTTGTTTTCCCGGCGCCGTTCGCACCGATGATCCCGACGATTCCGGCCGGTGGCAAATTGAAGGTGAGATTCTCGATCAGCAGGCGATCGCCGTATCCCTTGGAGAGATCTTTTACTTCGATCACAATATCGCCAAGGCGCGGACCAGGCGGTATTGCGATTTCTAGTTTGTTCTCGCCACGCTCGGCTGCTTGTGCTTCGGCATGAAGTTTGTCGTAGGCCACAAGTCGGGCCTTACCTTTTGACTGCCGAGCTTTTGGGGCCATGCGCACCCATTCGAGTTCGCGTTGCAATGTGCGCCTTCGTGCTTCGTTGGACTTTTCTTCGCGACCGAGTCGTTCTTGCTTTTGTTCAAGCCAACTTGTGTAGTTGCCCTCGAATGGGATGCCTTTACCGCGATCCAGTTCTAAAATCCATTTGGCAACATTGTCGAGGAAGTAGCGGTCGTGTGTAATTGCCACAACTGTGCCGTGGTATTCCTTCAAAAATCGCTCGAGCCAGTCGACGCTCTCGGCGTCCAAGTGGTTGGTGGGTTCGTCAAGCAACAACAGATCGGGTTGGCTGAGTAACAATCTGCAAAGCGCAACGCGACGGCGTTCACCACCGGAAAGTTTTGTGACGTCGCTGTCGTTGGCTGGGCAACGCAACGCATCCATCGCGATTTCGACATTGCGCTCGAGACTCCAGGCGTCGGCAGCATTTATTTTTGCTTCAAGTTTGGCTTGCAGTGCGCCGACTTTGTCGAAGTCGGCGTCGGGTTCGGCCCACATCGCTGTGACTCTTTCGTATTCGGCGAGCATGTCACGAATTGGCGCAACACCATCCATGACATTGCCGAGAACATCTTTTGTTGCGTCTAGTTGTGGCTCTTGTTCAAGTAGACCAACCGAGAAATTTGGAGTTAGTCGTGCCTCGCCAGAGAAACCATCGTCGACACCAGCCATAATTTTGAGCAGGCTTGATTTGCCACTACCGTTTGAACCAAGCACACCGATCTTGGCACCAGGGTAGAACGACAGCGAAATATTCTCCAAGACCGTGCGGTCTGGTGGGTAAAATCGCCCAAGTTTGTAACAGGTATATATAAATTCGGCAGCCATTAGCAATACAACCTACTTGCCCATAAGCCGTGCTAACTTTGCTATGTTGATTAGTTAGTCGCTTATATACATATTCATATTCACGCTCATTCTTATAGAACTTTTAGAATTACTCACCAAAAGGGGTCGAAATGGAACTTTTCACGCGCTATTACATGGGGGACTTCTTGTTCCGTTATATGCACATCATGGCCGGTATCGCCTGGATTGGTTTGCTCTATTACTTCAACGTTGTACAGGTTCCAGCACTTGCCACTTATGGCGATGAAGGCAAGGCCCGAATGTTGACGCTTGACAAAGTTGCGCGTCGCGCACTTTGGTGGTTTCGTTGGGCATCAATCGTCACACTCGTCACCGGTTTGCTGATCACTGGAATTGTCAAGGGGTATTGGACACAGCCGATCGCACAGAATGTGACAATAGGAATTGGCATGATTTATGGCATCATAATGGTGGCCAATGTGTGGATGATTATTTGGAAAAATCAAAAAATCGTTCTCGCCAATGCAGTCAATGTTCTCGGTGGCGCAGTTGCTGATCCGGCAGCCGCAGGTGCAGGTCGCAAAGCATTCTTGGCTTCACGTCAGAACTTCATCTTTTCGTTTTCGCTGTTGTGGTTCATGGTTGGTGCGGCGCACTTTTATGGGTCAGCATTCGGTACGGCGACAACAAGCAACGCAATAATATTGCTAATCATTGCTCTAGTGCTTGGTGCAGTGTTGCAAATCAATGCGCTCGGAATGATTGGTGGGACTTCAGCAACAAACAAGTTGCTCTGGCCCTACGAATCTCACAAGAACGCGATGATCACCGGTGGTGTCTTATGGCTCGTGCTGTGGGTGGCCTCGGAGATCTTGCTGACTTAAGCAATTATTTGGCTCGAATTCATAATCGTGGTGGTTCAATCACGAAACCTTGATCTGCGTAATAGTCATTCGCCATTACGCTGTAGTTGATGTTTGAGCAGTCCAACTCCGCGGACTTCGGTGCGAACTCCTGGTTAGTTGAGGAGATGTACGAGCGGTTTCGTGACGAACCCGAAACACTGTCGACTGCCTGGCGTGATTTTTTTAGCGATTATCGTCCAGCCCATACGCCAGTACCAGTACGCGATCTCGTGGTTGTACCTGCAATGCCGATTGAGTTGACTCCATTAGAGCAAGTTGACCCACAACCTCTGCGCGGAGTGTCTGCCGTGATTGCTGCAAATATGGAGCGCAGTCTGAGTGTGCCGACTGCCACCAGTGTGCGTCAAGTGCCCGCAAAACTTTTAGAAGTCAACCGAAAGGTAATCAACGGTTATCGAGGGCGCAGTGGCGAAAGCAAAGTTAGTTTCACGCATTTAATCGGTTATGCAGTTGTGCGTGCAATCGCCGACGCGGTTCCAAATATGAAGCATGCGTTTCTCGCCGACGATCACGGTAAACCGCAGGTTCAGAAATTTGATCACATTAATATGGGTCTTGCCGTTGACGTCGACAAGGGCAAAGGACAACGTAGTTTGGTTGTGCCTGTTCTGCGAAACGCCGACACGCTCGACTTTGCAGGATTCTTATTGAGTTACGAAGAAATTATTCGTAAAGTTCGCGCCAACAAACTTACATTGGAAGATTTTCTGGGCGCGAACATTAGTTTGACAAATCCCGGGATGATCGGCACACAGCAATCCGTGCCAAGGCTGATGGTCGGTCAAGGAGTAATCATCGGTGTCGGTTCCATTGATTACCCAGCCGAGTTTCAAGGCAGTGACGAACGAGCACTCGGTCGACTCGGCGTTTCAAAAGTCGTCACTCTCACGAGCACATATGATCACAGAATAATTCAAGGTGCCGAGAGCGGTTTGTTTCTTAAGTATTTGCACGAACTGCTGATAGGCCAACATGATTTTTACGCTGACGTATTTCGTAGTCTTGGAGTGCCGTATGAGGCGGTGCAGTGGCGTGAAGACTCGAACTCTTTGCATAGCGAAGATGCATTACTAGAAAAACAAATGCAGATCGCCACGCTGATTCGTGTTCATCGCGTACGGGGACACTTGATCGCCGATCTAGATCCGCTCCATTGGCGTGCGCCAAGAATGCCAAGAGAACTCGACCCAGCAACTTATGGCCTGACGCTGTGGGACTTGGACCGTGAATTCTTGACTGGCGGTGTCGGCGGAGTAGCACGGTCCACGCTTGGCGAACTACTTGGAGTTTTGCGTGATGCATACTGTCGAACAATTGGCGTGGAATATATGCACATTCAAAATACTGAGGAGCAACAATGGATTCAAGAACGCATCGAAGGTGTTAAGCGAAATGAGATAGTCATCGACAAGATGCGCGTGTTGGAACGGCTAAATGCCGCCGAAGCGTTCGAGCGATTTTTATCGACTAAATATGTTGGAACAAAACGATTCGGTTTGGAGGGTGCTGAATCTGCAATTCCGATTCTTGACGCCGTGTTAAATCTCGCTAGCGATAGCCAGATGCAAGGCGCTGTGATCGGTATGGCACACCGCGGACGACTCAATGTATTGGCAAATGTTGTCGGCAAGAATTACAACCAGATTTTTCAAGAGTTCGAAGGATTTGTCGACCCGTCTTCGGTGCAGGGTTCTGGTGATGTGAAATATCACCTCGGCGCAGTGGGCGAGTTCGTTGCGCTGAGTGGCTCACAAATGCATGTTGAGTTAGTTTCAAACCCGAGTCATCTCGAAACAGTTAATCCGGTTGTGCTTGGAGCAGTTCGCGCGATGCAGGATCAAATTGATCCGCCGTTTGCTTACAGCGTGTTGCCATTACTCGTCCACGGCGATGCCGCATTCGCTGGACAAGGTGTTGTTGCCGAATGTTTGGCAATGAGTGACACCAGTGGGTACCGAGTTGGGGGCACGATTCATTTAATTATTGACAACCAAATTGGATTCACAACAGCACCCGAATACGCACGCTCTTCGTATTATTGCAGTGATGTCGCTAAAACTGTGCAAGCTCCGATTTTTCATGTCAACGGTGATGACCCAGAAGCGTGTGTCCGAGTTGCGCAACTGGCTTTCAAATACCGTCAACAGTTTCACAAAGATGTCGTGATTGACATGATTTG
>JABMNW010000103.1 GCA_013204455.1 Acidimicrobiaceae bacterium | reverse complement strand
GGCTCGCGTGGTGCTGGTCAGTTCTCGACCCGCTACGGAAAAATTGACGACATGGTTGCAGGACTTGAAGTTGTGCTCGCTGATTCATCGGTAATCATGACCGGCACCGAACCTGCAGGTGCCGTTGGACCAAATCTGACGTCGTTATTTGTCGGTAGCGAGGGCTCGCTTGGAATTATTACCAAAGTTTGGTTGCGGACACATCCCGTCGCACCCGCCGAGCGCCGAAGCGCATATCGATTTGCTTGTTTTGCTGATGCAGTCGAAGCAATGCGTATGGCAATTCGTTCTGGGGCTACTCCAGCAGTGTTGCGACTATACGACGAGCGGGAAAGCAAACGCTCGCATGATGGGAACGGTTCGCAATGTACATTGCTCGTTTTAGACGAAGGCGTAGATCTGCTGATTGATGCGACGATGTCGGTGGTAGATAGTTCGTGTCGCGCGAACAATTCTGAACCTGCTGATGTACTTCTTGTTGAGCGGTGGTTGAATCATCGCAACGACACAAGTGGATTGCAAACTTTATCTAAAAGCGGTTTCGTGATCGACACAATGGAAGTCGCGGTCGCTTGGTCACGCGTCAATCAAGTCGCACAATCGGTGAAGACTGCGATCATGGCGGTAAAGGGAGCGCGAAGTGCAACTTGTCATATCTCACACAGTTACAGCGACGGCGTATGCATCTACTTCACATTTGTTGCTGAGCCAGCAACAAATGCACTCAGCGAAATCGAATTGACCTACGAAGCAATCTGGACTGCCGCTCAAAACTCGGCGCTTGACGCTGGCGCAAACCTTTCACATCATCACGGTATTGGGATTAATCGCGCCAAGTTTATTAAACGCGCTCTCGGTCCAGCACACGATGTACTTGTTGCTCTAAAGTTTGCTCTTGATCCAAAAGATATTTTGAACCCAGGAAAATTCGGTATCCCCACTAGCCGTGGCGAGGCGACGATTACATGAGCATCCTCGTTATCGATATCGGAACTAGCGGTTTACGCGCTGGTGTTGTGCGCCAAGACGGCACAATAACGAGCTTTCATTACGAGCCATGTCCACCAAGTAGTCCATTCCCCGGGCTCGTCGAATTCGATGCTCAAGTTATGGCCGATGCCGCATTGCGCGTGTGCAATTTAGCTCTCAACGATTGCAGGAAATCAGATGTTATAGATGCAGTCGGGATTACGAATCAACGAGCGTCAACAGTGCTCTGGAGTAAATCAACTGGCAAGCCGCTTGGTCCAGCACTCGGTTGGCAAGACCTGCGTACCGTAATGGAATGCATCACCGCTAAAGCAGAACACGGATTACTACTCGCACCAAATCAAACAGCGACGAAGGCTGCCTGGATGTTGCAGAACTATGTTGTGGCCAAGAAACTTGACCCTAGTGATGTGCGCATCGGCACTGTCGACTCGTGGATCGCGTCGGTGTTGTCCGACGGCGCACTGCATATTACCGACTCGACAAACGCTGGTGTCACTGGATTGTGCTCACCTGATGCCAGAACATGGTCAAAAAGAATCTGTGGTCTATTAAATATTGACACCGCATCACTGCCAAGAATTATTAATTCAAGTGGTGTTGTCGGAAATGCCTCAGCATTACCTGGTGCGCCGCCAATTGCCGCTCTCATTGGCGATCAACAGTCGTCATTAATTGGCCAAGGTTGCATCACTCCTGGCGCAACGAAGATCACTTTTGGCACCGGCGGAATGCTAAATGTATTCACCGGAGATGTCGGACCGACGCAGATGCGACGCTCAGAACATGGAACATTTCCGATCGTGGCTTATAGCGATGCAGATTCGATGCACTGGGCGGCGGAAGCAATAATGCTCTCGGCGGGAACAAATATCGAGTGGCTCCGCGATGACCTGGGAATTATTCCGTCCAGCGATCAAAGCCATGACATTGCCGCACAAGTTACAGATTCGGGTGGTGTGATGTTTGTCCCAGCACTATTTGGACTCGGCACACCGTACTGGGATTACGGTGCGCGCGGAACCTTGCTTGGGTTGACACGCGGAAGCAATCGATCACATATTGTTCGTGCCGTACTTGAAGGTATTGCTCACCTGGGCGCTGACATGCTCGAGGCCGCACTCAGCGATACACAACTCTCGACTAACTCACTGCGGGTGGATGGCGGAATGAGCCGCAACCCAACATTTATACAGGCGCTAGCCAATACGACTGGGCGTATTATTCAGGTCTCGCCAGTGGCCGAAGCCACGACGCTTGGCGCAGCTTTTCTTGCTGGAGTCGCTGTCGGCACTTGGCCGTCAATAAGCGAAGCCACATCTACTTGGAAACCTGTCAAAACTGTGGCTCCAAATGCAACCGTAGATCGTGCACAATGGCACGAGGCAGTCAATCGCTCCCGCGGCTGGATAAGTTCACTGTCGGCACTCGACTTCTAAATTCGTCTAGATTTGTTTAATGCTTTCAGACCTAGATATTAACCTCCTGGCTTTCGCCCAGACTGCAGAGTTGGCAACTCGCGACCTATATCTAAGTGTCGTAAACCGTGCAGTGATGAGTGGCGACGAGCAAGCACTTCTAGTGCTATTTCATGATCACCATGTGGCCTACGAACAATCTCTCAATGGGCTACTTGGTAAGCGCGCGGCGTTAGTTCGTGACGAAAGTTTGTATGCAAGGTTTTTAGTAAAACTTTCTAACCCAGAAGATATTTGGGCAACTCTTTTGGAAATCGAAAACATATTAGTTACGACTCATACAGCGACACTTGAGCGCCTCGAATCGGCCGGGGCTGCCGGACTGATCGCCTCAGTGATCACTGTTGAGGCTCGACACGCCGCAATTCTGGCCACACTTATTTCCGGCGACCTGTCGCTTGCACTTGACAACAAAACCCAAGCGTTGGTCGCGCCATGAGTGCCCTAACTCGACGCGAACTACTTCGCTTAAGCGGAGTCTCACTTGCATCTGGTCTTGTACTCGCTGCTTGTGGCAAACAATCCGGAGTTATCAATGACAAAGCAATCGTCAGTCTTGGTCAAGCACCCACGACAACCAAACTGGCCGAGGCCGAAGTAACTGACGCCGTTTTACTGCGTACCGCTGCATCTTTGGAATACAACTTGATCGTCACTTATAAGTTCGCCGTGGTTTCTGGTTTATTCATCGGTGATTTTTCCAAAACCGACGAGATACCAAGACGTTTCTTCGATGATCATGAGGCACATGCCAATGCGGTCAACGCCCTAATCGTTGCGCTCGGCGCCAAAGAAGTTCGTTTCCCCAACAAGAAGATCAATGACTCATACATCCAGCCTGCTCTCAAAATAATTATGGCTGACGGAAATCCAAACCCGTCGATGGACATCGTTGCACTTTTACACGCAGTCGAAAATCTTGCCACGCAAACATACCAAGGGTTCGTGGCGATGCTTAGTGACCCAAAACTTCGCGCCGAAGCAATTCGAATCGGACAACAAGACGCACGTCATGCTGCATTGCTCGCTCAGATTCTAAATCCAGGACTCGCCAGTATCGGCCCAACTTCGAATGCGACAACTGGTAAACCAAATATTGC
>JABMNW010000102.1 GCA_013204455.1 Acidimicrobiaceae bacterium | reverse complement strand
GCGGCTTCAGCTGCTCGAATAAGTGCGGAACAGAATTGCGGCGTCCAACAAGACATCGCAAATAGTTCATCAGAAACCTTGCTTATTGGTGCACTCTCATCAATCGCATCGACATACCCAAGAATTCGCTCTAAATCATCCACACCTCTATCGTGACACGCCCAACCCCACATAATGATGAACCTCTATGACACCGTGGCGATACATGCCTAATACACCGCTTGGTAGGCTTGAAGACCATGGGGCCATTAACTAAAGAGATCCCTCAAATTAACCTGCGGGAGGTTCGTGACATTCTTCGACTTCGCTGGTGGATCATTCCATTGTGCATGATTGTCGCTGCTGGTTTAATGTTTAGCCAAGAAAGTGACTTGCAAACCACCCCTCTGTCAACAACTGTATATAAAACTTTTGGCGCAAAAGATGAAATTGCGTCGCTTGCCGTTTTCGGAGTTGACCCCAATTCGGTAAAAGAATTTCCAACTTTCCAGAATCAGTTGTCTGCGGTTCGTTTGACTGCCCCCAAAAAGGTCGAAGAGATTTTAGGAAACACGATTGGTGTTGCGGTATCCCGCACCGACCCTCAAGTTTCAATGGTGAATTCGGCCATGGGAGATGGTGGACAAAGATTCACAGTAATGAGTGTTGGCACTCCCAATTATGTTTTCTCCTGCACTGCTAAACATCGACAAGAATGTGACAAGGCAATTGATGTTTTCGTTTCAGAGATAGTGACCGCTAGAAAAGATGGAATTCTTGAGGGTCTCAAGAATCTGTCTTCAAGTATCAAGGCTGTTGTCGGCTCTGACAATGTAGTGGTCCCAGATCTTGGTCTAAAACTCGCAGCGATCGAAGCGATCTCCCCAATTGTTAGCGGACAGCTTTCGCTTGTTGACGAGGAAATTGCCTACTCCGGTGGAACTGTTTCCACAGTAAAAATCTCAACATACGTCTTTGGCCTTGCCAGCGGTTTGATTATTGCAATAATTATAATTTTGCAACTCACATTCACGGACGATCGCATCCGATCACGTCGGAAGATTGAAGCGCTCGGAGCTGAATTGAGCTTTCTGGGAGAAATGCGACAAGACTCCTTGGAAGCTGATATAAATCAAACTGCAGCTGCATTGGTGACACAAGCTCGTCGATCAGGAACGACCAAAATTGTCCTGGTTCCGGTTGGAAAAAAATTGGTGCCACAAAATACCGTGGGACCCATTACCGACTTAGCACACTCTCGAAGTATCCAAATTACTAGCAGCGCAGATGTCGACTCGCTAACACTTGGAGGACTCGTTGATAATCCATCTACCGCGGTTGTTCTAGTGGTATTTAAACATGAGAGTTCGGTTGATCAACTTCGCCATACATATGAAGTTCTCAACCGCACTGGGCATCAAATTCTTGGAATAACTCTTTCAGATTCAAACCTTTAGAAATTGATTCATGAAAACCCGAGACCTAAGCCCATCCAAACTGTTGTTGAGACTCGTCAGGTCAAAGTCTTTTTATTCACTTAGTTCACTCATCCAATTTGGTCTTGATGCAACCATTTTGTCGATTGCCTCAATTTTTGCGTCATATGCGCGATTTATCTACCAGCGTCACCAAGACCCGTGGGGAGCAACTTGGGATTCTGTTTGGCGTGTTATTCCGATCGTCATCCTGGTGCAAGCCATTGTTGGTTATGTAGTTGGCATCTATCGACGTCGTTGGCGATACGGGAGTTTTGATGAAGTTCGAGGACTCATTACAACATCCGTTTTAACTTCAATCGTTTTGCTGTTCCTCCGCTTCTTTGATCACGCGCAAAACCCATTCCCTCGAAGCGTGATTGTGATGGGCGGATTTGGTGGTTTATTTTTGATTGCCGCAAACCGGTACTTGTGGCGACTACTTCGCGAGCAGCTCCGTCGCCCGACAGAGCAAACTGCGACGAAAATCTTGGTCTATGGCGCTGGTGAAGGTGGTATTCAGATGGTGAATACATTGCTTCGAAACCCTTCGTCGCCATATTTGCCTGTTGGTTTTTTGGACGACAACCCATCGACTCATCGCCTCAGTATTTCGGGTGTTCCGGTTATAGGTGGGCGTGAAAGCTTGGCGGAGGCTCGAGGCAAGACGGGTGCAACGACACTACTCATTGCAATTCCTTCTGCAGACTCGTCGCTGATTAACGACATCAGTTCTCGTGCCCAGAAACTGGGTATGGACATCAAGATTGTTCCCCCCGTACAAAACTTGAACGAACGCCCGCTCAGTTCAAGCGATATTCGCGACCTTACCGACGAAGATTTGCTTGGTCGTCGCAAGATCCACACTGATCTGCAGCAAATTTCGGACTACATCGTCAATCG
>JABMNW010000101.1 GCA_013204455.1 Acidimicrobiaceae bacterium | reverse complement strand
GCCAGCTCACCTTCGGGTGGGGATGTGGTTCCGCAACCGCGGAGCAACGGGCCAAGTTGATGACGCAACTTTATTGTTCTTCTAGGCCTGATGCCAAGATTGGAGTTGAGCAATGTCGCGACAAGATTATCCAGCCACAGGCGCGTGGCATGCTGATTCACCTTCAGGTACGCGACAATTTTTAAAGTTTCCAACCGATCGACCGATTGCGTTGGATAGCGGCAAGACGCTTCAAGAAGTAACAATCGCTTACGAATCTTGGGGCAAATTGAATTCCGATAAATCAAACGCAATTTTATTGTGTCACGCATGGACTGGTGATAGCCATGCTTCAGGTAATGCACAAGACGGTCAGCCGACGCCGGGTTGGTGGGAAGGGATCGTTGGTTCTGGATGTGCAATCGATACAAACAAGTGGTTTGTCGTGTGTACAAACTCGCTTGGTGGTTGTCAAGGTTCAACCGGTCCAGCATCGCCGCACCCGGATGATGGGAGACCATATGGTTCGAGATTTCCGGTAATCACGGTTCGCGATATGGTGCGAGCGCAAGTTCGTGTCAGCGACATGCTCGGCATTGATGTTTGGCATTCGATTGTTGGTGGATCAATGGGCGGAATGCAAGTACTCGAGTGGGGGATCACGTTCCCTCATCGTGTGCGCACGCTCGTGCCGATTGCTACATGTTTGCAAGCAACTGCCCAACAAATTGCATGGGGTGCAATTGGTCGTCGTTCAATACGCCTCGACCCTAAGTGGCGTGGCGGCGATTATTACGACTCTGCAATCGGTGATGGCCCATGGCAAGGGCTGGCGATTGCCAGGATGGTGGCACAAGTAACTTTTCGGAGCGACAATATTTTTACCGATCGTTTCGGTCGAGAACTTGCCGACATGGACGCCGATTACAACGGTCTCGGACTTTGGGACAAGTTTGAAGTTGAAAATTATCTTGACCATCACGGCGATAAATTAATTCGTCGGTTCGATACCAATAGTTATCTGATTATCGGTAAGGCAATGGATCTTCACGATGTAGCACGTGGTCGTGGCGGATTGAAAACAGCCGTGTCGCGAATTACTGCCGCAACACTAACGATGGGTATCTCTAGCGATATTTTGTATCCGACATATCAACAGCGCCAGATTTGCGAGATGATCAGCCAGGCTGGAGGTACTTGCGAGTATGTCGAAATTGATTCACCCCATGGTCACGATGCGTTTTTGATAAACCTGGATCAAGTCGGCAAGCCAATCGAGGAATTTCTCGAAAAACATAAACTAGCCAACTAACGCATCAAGCGCTCCTACACACACGCTGTTTGCCGGAATCCGCAGAATTGCCGTGATCTTTAAATCATCCTTGCGTGTCACAACATAGTGGCGTTTTTTCTCGTGCGATATTTCGGCCAAGCACAAGATCTTCCATGCGCCGCGGAATCCCTTTGAATGTCGACCTCGTCCAGAAATATTTAGCGTGTTGGCGTCGATCAGTACTCGAACTTCGGTCCAACGTTCGTTGGTGTCATCGTCGTCACAAATGCGGGCGGAAAATCTTGTGCCGTCCTTAGAAACCCATTGTGGCTCGAATCGGTTGATTAGTCTCAGTAAACCGATGCCCGCAATGAAAAAAGCAACTACGGAGAGAAGGTTAAAGACGTTGCTCGCCATATCCGACTAGTTTGTCATCTCAGAGATATGTTTACTAACCCTGTGTTTACTAGCGCTATGTTCACTAACCCTCAGTTCGCCTCATTGCTCGGATCGTCACTTGCTGTGCTTGCTATTGGCATGATCACGCTCGGGGTTGGCTTGACAGTGGTCACAGCATGGTTTTGGTATGCGGCGCGACCGGAACCCGAGGCACTTGCCCCACTTGAGATCATGAGTGAGCGTCAATTTGTCAGTGCCGACGACAACGAAAGAAAGCGCCTGCTCCACTCGGTGCGCGCGGCTCCCGCCTTGGAGCAAACTCTGGAGTCTGACACGAACTAGTTTTGTTGTATGAGTGACTCTTTCGATCCACAACAAATGATTGATCGTTTTCGCGAGCGAGCGGCATCGGTGCGTCGTCGAGCGCTTCCGCCAGTGGCTGGAGAAGAACGGCAACACTTCCTGGCACAGGCGCAAACAGATTTTCAAGACTTTTCAATGCTTGGTGATGCAACACCATCAATCGATGATGGTGTATTGACGTTGCGAATTGATTTGCGTCCAATAGATAAAACAAAATGAATCCGCTGGCGTTCGGTCGCCGCACTGTTAACTCGGCGCCGGTTCTAGCAGTTTTTATTTCGGTCTTCTTGTGGGGTGTTGCTCCACTTTTGTTTATAGCGACAGATTTAACGATCAATTCGGTGATTTTCTACCGTGTGATCATGTGGCCACCATTGCTGATATTTATTGTGATGCGAAAGGGTGGTCGGGTCACTAAAAAGACTCTGCACATAACGCTGGTACCAGGCTTATTATTTGGGCTATCTACGATTACCAACTTTACAGCAGTCGCAGAAACTTCCGTAGCCAACGCAACGATCATCGGCAATATTTCATCGGCGTTGGTGTTGTTGGTCGCACCGAAACTATTTGGCGAGCGAATAACCAAATTACAGATAATTTTTGCGATAACAAGTTTCGCCGGAATCGTTATGGTTGTTTTTGGTTCTGGCGGAACCGGTGGCGCCACAATTCGTGGTGACTTTCTTGCTCTGCTCAACGCAGTTTTTTGGATGTTCTACTTTTTGTCGTCAAAAATCCGGCGCTCCGATGGGATTAACACTTGGGAGTTTCTCGCTGGGGTGAGTTTCTCTCAACTTCTAGTCGCTGTTCCATACGCAGTTATTACGAGCAATGATTTAGGCAATATTTCGCTAAGGGATTTCGGAATCATTGCTTTGATGACCCTTGTGCCAGGCACGGTTGGACACGGGTTCATGGTTTGGGCTCATAAATTTGTGGATGCCTCAGTTTCATCACTGATCTTGTTACTAGGGCCAGTCATTTCGGGAATTGGAGGTTGGCTTGTCTACGACCAAAAGATCACAGTCATTCAAGCCATCGGCGGAGTAGTCGTGCTCGTGTCACTCGCTGGGGTGGTTCGCTATTCAGCCTCACAACGGGTAAACCGCGAAGTGTTGAGTACTGCTGACCCGTTGCTAAACTCCAATCCGTAAGTTTTTGCGGACGTGGCTCAGTGGTAGAGCAACACCTTGCCAAGGTGAGGGTCGCGGGTTCGAATCCCGTCGT